>JBMFHI010000030.1:0-36223 GCA_049976905.1 Syntrophobacteraceae bacterium
CATTGCGTATGGTGTTTCTTTCATCTCCTTTTTTTCGCGCCTTCGCGCCTTCGCGTGAGCCTAAATCAACAACATTGCCCCAGCCTCAAGGCTCCCAACCGTTTTGCACGCAAAGAAAAGATTTCTGTGAAGTTTCATCCCTTTGAAGAGGGCCGAAAGATAAGTACGCACCTTCGATTTAGCCGCCGAGAGGATTTGGGCACAAGGCTGCCGGTCGCGCTCTCGCAATAGGCTCCTGCTGGATAGCTGCAATGGTACGGGATTTGCTCACAGATAAGGACAAACAATAAAAGGAGTCCGCTATGAACAACGGTATCATTTTCGATAAGACCATGCAGATGATCCAGGACCGACTCAGCCTTAGTTCCGTCAACCAGAAACTTATCTCGAGCAATCTATCGAATATCGACACTCCAGGCTACAAGACCAAGAGCCTTTCCTTTGAAGATTCCCTCAGGCAGTCCCTTGAGAATCATGTACTGCAAATGGTGAGAACAAACGGGCGCGATCTTGCCCCCGACGATCCGGCCGAAGAGATAAAAGACACCTCGGTGGTTGAGGGCGGCCCCGTTGATCTTGAGACCCAAATGGTAAATCTTGCAAAAAACAGCCTTGAGTTTCAATACATGGTAGCCATGCTCGACAAAAAATTCACCATGTTAAAGACCGCGATAACCGATCAATAGACAATGGAGGCTTACGATGAATCTGGAATCGGCAATAGAAATTAGCGCATCGGGCCTTTCGGCCGAACGAACCCGACTGGACGTGACCGCCTCGAACCTTGCAAACGTCAACACTACCAAGATGGCTGACGGCTTGCCTTACAGGCGCAAGACTCTGATCTACCAGGCGACTCCCGTAGACGGCTTTCAGGGCCAGCTCGCCTCGGCCATGGGACAGGATGCCGACAAGGTCGATGTTGTAGACATCGTTCCCGACAACAGTAATTTCAAAAAGGTCTACGATCCTGGGAACCCGGATGCGGATAACAACGGCATGGTTCTGGAACCCAACATAGACCCGATAAACGAAATGGCCAATCTGGAAGATGCCAGCAGATCCTATGAGGCGAACCTGGCCGCCCTTCAGACCGCCAAGAATTTGGCCCTTAAATCTATTCAGATAGCCTCAGTATAGTCGGGAGCAACAGATGATTATACAACCCGTAATGAAAAACCTGTTGTCGGGCGGACCCGGCGCTACCCCGCCCACGAGTGGACAAAAGGATGGTTCGACATCCTTTGTCGACGAGTTGCAGTCAAAGCTGGGCGAGGTCAACAACCTTCAAAACCAGGCCGATACCGCCATGGAGCACAGCGCCGCCGGCGGCGTCGACGGAATCCCGGAAACCATGATCAAGCTCGAAGAGGCTAACATGGGGCTGCTGCTGGTGGCCAAGGTTCGGGACAAGGCCGTTCAAGCCTACCAGCAAGTGATGCAAATGCAGTTCTAGAAACTACCGGGGAGCAGTCAGGCAGGAAATGAGCGGCATCTTTTTGAGCCTGCGCGGTTTGCGCCGCAAAACTATTGGGACGATTTCTACGGGCCTTTTGCTATGAAAAACATTCAGGAATATCTCCAAAAAATCCAGGAATACGCCAAGGGTCTCACCCTGCAGCAGAAGATCTTCTCCGGTGGGAGCCTGCTCGTTCTCATCGGGGCCGTGGTCTTTCTGGCCTACCTTAACAACAGGGTCGTTTACGCCCCCCTGTTTTCCGGGCTCTCGGAAAGCGATATGGGAGAAATCGTTCACACCCTGAAAGCTAAAAAAATACCTTACCGCGTTTTGCAAGATCGCATCGATGTACCCAAGGCCAAGGTCTATGAAACCAGACTTTCTCTTGCGGCCAGTGGTATTCCGAAGGGTTCGGGCGTGGGATTTGAAATTTTCGACCACCAGAATCTGGGCACAACCGAATTTGTCGAAAAAATCGACTACCAAAGAGCTCTGCAGGGCGAACTGGCAAGGACTATAGACGGTATGAGCCAGGTGCTCGAAAGCAGGGTCCACCTCGTCCTGCCCACCGAAAGCCTTTTTAAGGACGACCAAAAGCCCGCCACCGCGGCCATAGTTCTCAAGCTGCGCCCGGGCGGCACCATAGGAAGCAGGGAACTCCAGGGCATAGTTCATCTTGTGGCCGCTTCCGTAAGAGGCCTTAAAGAAGACCAGATCAGCGTCATGAGCACGGATGGACGCCTGCTCTATACAAAACAGAAGGAAGATCAAACCGAGCAGTTAAACACTACCGAGCTTGCAATTAAACAGAAGATGGAACAGGACCTGGACCAAAAAATCGAAAATATGCTCGAGCGGGTCGTTGGACCAAACAAGGTGATTGCCAAAGTTGACGTTGATCTTAATATGGACCAGGTCCAGATAGCCCAGGACACTTATGATCCCGACAGCGCGGTCATAAGGAGCCAGGAAAGAACGACCGAAACCGCACAGGGAGGCGACCTGGAGGCAAAGGGCAGCCCGGACATACAGGGGAAACTTCTTCAGAGCGCTCCCAAGGCTACTTCACAGAAATCGGGCACCAAATCCGACCGCCAGACGGAAGTGGTAAACTACGAAATAAACAAGGTGAGCAAGCACATTACCCAGATGCCCGGCGGCATAGACAAGCTCACCGTGGCGGTTATGGTTGACGGAACCTACAAAACGGAAGCAGGCGCCGATGGAAAACCCAAAGAGGTGTATGTGCCGCGAACTCCAGAGCAGATGGCAACCTTGCAGCAACTCGTGCAAAGCGCGGTGGGATACAGCGAATCGCGCGGCGACCACGTGACCGTTTCCAATGTCGCTTTCGTAACCGATGTGAGCGATGCGGGCATGGTCAAAACCCAGAACAAATACTTGCAGCTTTTCAAAAGCTGGCAGAGAATGATTTTCAATATTGCCATAGTGGCCCTGGTCTTCCTTTTTATCATAAGACCGATCATGAAAAAATTTCATCAAATTACCGAGGCCGGCCTCAAGCTGCCCGCTCCCAAAGGAGCGCCAGAGCTAGAAGACCCGTCCCTGCTTATTGAAAGGCCCCCGGATCAAATTACACCCAGGAAAAAGTCCGCGGCCCTGGTTAAGTACGATCCCGACCGGGCTACGGAAATTATAAAACAGTGGTTAAGAGACGAGGTTTAGGCATATGGCAGGTCCAAATAAACAAAAGAGAATCGAAGGCCCCCAAAAGGCCGCGATGGCCCTCCTTGCCATGGGAGAGGAAGCTTCCGCGCTTATTCTCAAAAAGCTTTCCACCGAGGAGATCAAAGAACTTAGCGTCTACATGGCCAACATTGGAGGACTCAAAAAGGAAGTCTCCGATGAACTGCTCGATGAATTCTCCTCGCTTTTTGGGGTCGAAGACATATGGAACGTCGACGGGGACCAGTTCATACGAGGCCTTTTGCCTTCCATAATGCGAAGCGACCAGGCACAAGAGGTTATTTCCAGAATCGATGAAGAAAAACAAAATATCCCGTTCAAACATTTAAAAACCGTCGATCCCAAACTGCTGGCCGGTTTTATAAAGGGCGAACACCCTCAGACCATCGCCATAATAGTCAGCCACCTCGAACATCAGAAGGCAAGCCAGGTGCTCGCCTATCTGCCCGAACAGCTTCAATTTGAAATAATCACTCGAATTGCCAACATCGAGGCCGTACCTCCCGACCTTATAAAAGAAGTCGACGAGGTACTCTCAAAGGAGCTCAGTACTGTTAGAAACCGCGGTCGGCAGATCGGTGGCGTCGGGGTGGTTGCCGAAATTCTTAACCACTCCGACCGAAGGACGGGCGACAGTATTTTGCAGTACCTCGATGAAACCGATTCGGATATGGCCGAAAAAGTCAGAAAACTCATGTTTGTTTTCGAAGATCTGCTCCACGTCAATGACGCGGGCATCCGCGAATTGCTAAAAGAGGTGCGCAACGAAGAGCTCACTATAGCCCTTAAAACAGCTTCGGATGATCTTAAGACGAAAATTTTTAAAAACCTCTCGCAACGAGCTTCTCAGATGCTGCAGGAGGATATGTCGATGCTTGGCCCCTCGCGCCTTAGTGAAGTCGAAAACGCCCAGCAGGCCATCCTGGTCGTGGCGCGCAGGCTCGAAAAGGAAGGCAAGCTGCTTATGGCGGGCAAAGACGGCGGAGAACAATTTGTCTAATCTGCTTAAAAATAATGCGGACCGGGTAACCACCTTTGGATTCCCTGTTATCCCCAGGGGAGATGAGACGCAAGAACCGGTGCGGGCCTCCGAGTCAAATCCCTCCGAATCCGCGCAGCAAGCCGAGCAGGATCTCGGGGAACTTTATCGCAGAAAGCTCCTCGAGATCGAACGGCGAAGCCAGGAGATCGAACGAGATGCTTACAGCAAGGGATTTGAACAGGGAGAAAAGGACGGGCTGGACTATGGGCAGAAGTCTATCCAGGTGCTCAGTTCCCAAATGGAGCGCCTTGCCAGGAAACTGGAGGCCTTGCCCGAAAAAGTGCTCCAAGATTACCGCGACTGGCTGCTGCGGGCAAGTATCGGAATAGCCAGACAAATTGTTGGCAGGGAAATCCAGATGTCGCCCGACATTGTGACCGATCTGGTAAGGGAACTCCTTGAGGAAGCCCAGCAGCACGGCACGCTCACGGTCTACCTAAACCCCAGTGACCTGGAAATAGTCCAAAACAAGGTCGGATTGACGCCCCAGGCCCT
Organism: Syntrophobacteraceae bacterium; assembly: GCA_049976905.1. Classification (GTDB taxonomy): domain Bacteria; phylum Desulfobacterota; class Syntrophobacteria; order Syntrophobacterales; family Syntrophobacteraceae; genus SbD1. Next base: position 4,704 of record JBMFHI010000030.1, read on the forward strand.
CGGAAAGAACTTTGTGCTAAAAACCGACCGCGAACTCGAACGGGGGGGATGCAGGCTCGAGAGCTCTATCCAGTTATTCGATGGCTCCATTGCCGCAAGGTTTGAAAATCTGGAAAAGGAACTGCTTGACGGAAGCCGATGGAGGCAACCAGGTCCAATAGCGACCAGTGAATAGAAAAACTCCTCTTTTCCACCTCCTGATAAATGGAGCGCAACCAATCACCATTAGCTGAGGCCGGGAGTAGAAACCTTGTCTTCCATGGAACCTTCCGAAAAATCCTCGCAACAGGACTTTACCGGTACTGCCGAAGGGGATTATTTACAACTGGAGCCTGCCGGGTTTTCCGGTATCGACAACCGCAGGCTGTGCAACAAGTACGGCAAAATCGTTCAAGTTACCGGAAACCTCCTGGAAGCCGATGGACTCAAAGCAGCCATAGGGGATATCTGCAGCATCGAAGGTGCTGGAGGCGGTGAGAGCGCAGAGGAAGAAAAGCCTTCGGCCACAGCCGTCCTGGCCGAGGTGATCGGTTTTGAGGCGAGCAAAATCAAACTGAGTCCTCTTAGCCATCTGAGCGGAATCCGCCCGGGAGGCCTCGTGCAGGTCCAGAAGGCTTCCGGCTCTGTTTTGGCCTCCGAAGCCATGTTGGGGCGCGTCCTGGACGGTCTGGGCCAACCACTGGATTCGGGGCCGCCCATTTTATCGGGCACGCCCTACTCGCTTACAGGTCAGGTCTCCAATCCCCTGCAACGGCCTTTGATAGATGATCAACTCGACCTTGGGCTGCGATGCATCAACTCCCTTCTTCCCATTGGAAGGGGGCAAAGAATCGGCATTTTCGCAGGTTCCGGGGTTGGCAAAAGCACCCTGCTGGGCATGATGGCCCGGTACACGACCGCGGATGTAAATGTAATCGCACTGATCGGAGAACGGGGAAGGGAAGTAAACGAATTTTTACAAAACGATCTTGGCCCCGAGGGGCTGAAACGTTCGGTTGTTATCGCCGCAACTTCGGATCAACCGGCAACCGTGCGGCTTAGAGGAGCCTATCTGGCGTGCGCGGTATCCGAATTCTTTAGGGATCTGGGAAAAGACGTTCTGTTGATGATGGACTCGGCCACCCGCCTTGCCATGGCCGCCCGAGAGATTGGCCTTGCCGCAGGCGAACCCCCTACCACCAAAGGCTACACTCCCAGCGTGTTCAGCATGCTGCCAAGGGTTTTGGAAAGATCGGGCAAGTTTGACAGAGCCTCCATTACCGGCATCTACACCGTGCTTGTCGAAGGCGATGACATGGAAGAACCCGTCTCCGATACTCTACGCTCGATCCTGGATGGTCACATCGTTTTGACACGGGAGCTGGCTCAAAGAAGACATTTCCCGGCCATAGACATCCTTAGAAGCGTCAGCCGTTTGACAGGGCGGCTTCTCTCAGAGAGGGAAAAGGAGCTTGTTGCCAGATTTATTCGAATTCTTGCCGATTATAAAGACAGCGAAGACATGATCCGCATAGGCGCATATGCCCGAGGCTCCCACAAGGGAACCGATTATGCCATAGAAATGATCGACAGGGCCAATGAGTTTCTAATGCAGCCTGTGGCGGAAAAGTGTTCGATAGAGGAATCTTTTGCTGCTTTGGAAAAGCTTTTGGCCTAGTTTTGGGTTGGAGAAGCGATGCCGTTTAAATTTCGTCTCAACTCGGTTTTAAAGCACCGGGAATTTCTGCTTCGCCAGGCCCAGGGGGCGTTTGGGGCGGCCACAGCGGCCAGGCTGAAGATCGAAGCCGAGCTCGAAGAGCTAAAAGGGCAAATCTTGGCCGAATCAATAGAGTTCGAAGACAAACAGCGCAGGGGAATCGGGGTAGACAATTATCGCTATTTTAAAGAGCGGCTTGCCATTTTGGAACAAGAATTGCGTCTGTGCTTCGATAAGTTGAGAAAGGCAAGCGAACTGGAGCAGATACGCAGGCAGGTCATGATCGAATGTGATAAATCGGTTAAAACTTTGGAAAATATAGAAACCAAGGACAGGCAGATGCATAAGCTCGCACTATCCCGTGAAGAACAAAAAAAACTCGACTATGCCGCGGGCATGCTCGCCTACAGGAAAACGACCGATGAAGGAGAAAAGCCATGAAAGGCGGCAAGACCGGTTCACAAATGCTTTCTTTGGCCCTTTGCGCCCTCATAGCCCTCCTTTTGTTTAAACTTGGCCTGACTATCCTGGGTCTGTTGCATGTGGCTCCGGCCGATGGGGTCGCTGTCCGCTCGGCAATGGCAAAGGAGGAAAGACCTCAGAAAAAAAACTCGTCCCCCCCAGCACAAACTTCCACGGTTTCGACCTTCACTCCGGCGGTGGCTACGGGCGCAAAATCCATGGGCGCTCTTGAAAAACAAGCCGACCAAATCCACCGGCAGCAAGACAAGCTAAGGGAGCAGCAAAGGCAACTGGAGCAATTGAAAAAGGAAGTCGAGCAAAAGATCAGCACGCTTCTTGCCCTCCAAAAGCAACTCATGCTCTCCCAGGGGCAGAAACAAAACGCTGTAAACGCCAGGGTGCAGGGACTTGCCAAAATTTACGGCACGATGAAACCCAAACAGGCGGCAAAACTCATGGGCAGCCTTGACGACACTCTGGTTAAAAGCATCATTTCGACTATGCCCCCAGATAAAGCCGCCTCGATCCTGGCCCTTATGGATGTAAAAAAGGCGGCCAAGATATCCGAAGACCTCTCGGGCCAATAATGGAAATTGGCTTGCAAACCTCCAGGATATTCCATTAATTTGCTACGGTCTTTTCCAGGCAACGGGAGGGAGCAAATGGACCGTAAGAGGGGCGGAGGGAATAAGTGCCGGGCTGCTGTTTGCAGTGCGCCAAAGGTGCGTCTGCGCCTTTTTGCGCTCCTCCTTTCAGCTGTTGTAATGTCGGGCTGCTGGCATCACACACCGGTTTACGCGCCCCGGGGTCCTCGTCAAGGCTACCGGCTTTCGCACGGCCCCGCGCCCAAACCTACGCGAGTCATTGTTCAAAGAGTCGCCTACTTTGACGCCCCCAGAACCATTTATCACCAGGTGAGCCCGGCGGAATCCATTTCTCAGATTTCGAAAACCTTTGGCGTTTCGCCGGCAACCATCCGCCGCGAAAACCGGCTAAGGCGTAAACAGAGGCTGCGAACGGGGCAAATCCTCGTCCTGCGGAACGTAAAGACCGTTCGCTATGTCATAAACCTCTACAGGACCCGTCCATGGAGCTACATTATCGTTCACCACACGGCAACCGATTCGGGCGACCCCTGTACGATCCAGAGAGCCCACCTCCAACGCGGTTTCTGCCACGGCATAGGCTACGACTTTGTTATCGATAACGGGACCCTGGGCAAAGGCGACGGGGTAATAGAGATGACTCCCCGCTGGTTGAGACAAGAAGACGGCGCCCACTGCAAGGCCGATCATATGAACCAGCGCGGTATAGGAATCTGCCTTGTGGGAAACTTCGACTACGAGACTCCAAGCCGGTGCCAGCTGGAATCTCTGGCTTATCTGATCTACATACTGCGCCATTATTATAACATCCCCCCCTCTCATGTAATGGGACACGGACAAGTTCCCGGGGCCAGAACCGATTGCCCGGGTAAACTTTTTCCGATGGACTTCCTTAGAGCGGCCGCCAGGAGATAGCGATACGCTAAAGCCCACTCTTGCCTGAGGTAACGGGTAAGGGTTCTTAGGCTTCGCAAGGCTCACAAAAAGGCAGGCGAGGTTGTGCGGCGGCAAGGAATGGGGAGAAAAAGCAGAGTCGATTCTCTTTTCGTAAATCGGTACGATTTTTCGAGAGGATACAATAGAAAAGCCCGGTTTCGGAGGTGTCCGAACCGGGCTTAAATATATCCGTGGCGGAGAGAGAGGGATTCGAACCCTCGGTAGAGGTTTACCCCCTACACTCGCTTAGCAGGCGAGCGCCTTCAGCCGACTCGGCCATCTCTCCTTTATACCGCCAGTGCGCGGGAAGTACCCGCCTAAAGCCCGTCATCTTAGACTTTAAGTGACAGTCAGTCAAGATCTTTAATGGACCTTCCACGGGAGATAAAATTAAAGCGCGGAGCAAATAGACTCCTTTGCTCCGCGCCACATTTCTTTTTTTACCCCGGATCACAGCCTGGGGCTAAGTCGCCTTGAGCGGACCCTCTGGGGCATCCGGGCCTGTTTGCGCCTCTTCCCGGCCCTCTTCTGCCCTGGGCTCCGTTGCGGCGACCTCGGCTTCGATCTCAACGGGCCGCACCCTTGCCTTTTCTTTCTCGGAGGGCTTGGAGAGGGAAGCTACAAGCCCGGGAGAGATTTCTTCTATGATCCGATTGATTTCTTTTAGGTCGAGCGTCTCGTGTTCGAGCAAAGAGTTCGCGATCTTTTCCAAAATCGCATAATGCTCGGACAAAATATCTTGGGCGCGCTGGTAGTTCTCCTCGACTATACGCCTTACTTCCATATCGATGTCAAGGGCAGTCTGCTCGCTAAAGTCCCTCTGGTGGCCGAGTTCGCGGCCAAGAAAGGGCGCGTCGTCTCGTCTGCCAAAAGTTACCGGCCCCATCTTTTCGCTCATGCCCCATTCGCAGATCATGCGCCTGGCGATCTGGGTCGCACGCTCGATGTCATTGGAAGCCCCGGTCGTGCTCATCTTAAAGACAATTTCCTCTGCTACCCGCCCTCCCATAAGTATGGCTATTTCGTCAAGCAGATATTCGCGCGAATAGTTATGGCGGTCATCCTGGGGCAGTTGCTGGGTAAGTCCCAGGGCGCGCCCGCGCGGAATGATCGTGACTTTGTGCAACGGGTCGGCCCCGGGCAGCAGCCTTGCAATCAGGGCGTGTCCGCCCTCATGAAAGGCGGTTATGCGTTTTTCTTCCTCGCTTAACACCATGCTCTTTCTCTCGAGCCCCATCATGACCTTGTCCTTGGCATCTTCAAAGTCCGCCATTGCGATAAAGTCCCTGTTTTTGCGGGCGGCAAGAAGAGCGGCCTCGTTTACGAGGTTTTCCAGATCCGCGCCGGAAAAACCCGGTGTTCCCCTGGCCAGGGTCTGCATATCGACATCGGGGGCAAGGGGCTTGTCTCCGCAGTGAACCTTGAGGATGCCTTCCCTGCCTCTTATATCGGGGACGGGAACCACGACCTGCCGGTCGAACCTGCCGGGGCGCAGAAGCGCCGGGTCAAGAACGTCAGGCCTGTTGGTTGCCGCGATAAGTATCACGCCCTCATTGGACTCGAAGCCGTCCATTTCGACCAGAAGCTGATTGAGGGTCTGCTCCCTCTCGTCATGCCCGCCCCCCAGGCCCGCGCCTCTATGCCTTCCAACCGCGTCGATTTCATCAATGAAAATGATGCAGGGGGCATTTTTTTTGCCCTGCAAAAACAGGTCGCGAACCCTGGAGGCGCCAACGCCCACGAACATTTCCACAAAATCCGAGCCGCTTATCGAAAAAAAGGGAACTCCGGCTTCTCCCGCGATCGCCTTTGCAAGCAGAGTCTTACCCGTACCGGGAGCACCTACGAGCAGCACCCCTTTGGGGATCCTCCCCCCAAGCCTGGTGAATTTTTTGGGATCCTTTAGAAACTCCACTATTTCCTGCAGCTCTTCTTTGGCCTCATCGACTCCGGCAACGTCATTAAAGAGCACTTTTCGTGAACTCTCGTTTAGAAGACGCGCCTTGCTCTTGCCAAAGCTCATCGCCTTGCCGCCCCCCACCTGCATCTGGCGCATAAAGAAAATCCATACGCCTACCAGCAGCAGCATGGGAAGCCAGCTTACAAGAACGTTCATATACCATGGAGATTCTTCTTGCGGCTTGGCCGTAATAGTGACCCCGTGATCTCTCAACGTCTTGATCATATCGGAATCGTGAGGAGTATAAGTCTTAAACTTCCCGCCATCTTTTAAGACCCCCAGCACATTGTTGCCCTGGATGGTCACGCTGGCTACATTGCCTTTTTGCACGGAAGTGATGAACTTACTGTAAGTAATGTCGGTATTGGCTTGCTTTGACTGGTGAAACATATTGAAAAGAAGAATCACCATCAGACTGATAACCAGCCAGAGAGCCAGATTCTTATAAAATGGACTCAATTGAAAAGCCTCCTAAATGGCATTGAGGACGGCTGGCGGCTCTAATCTGCCCACCGGTCAACCGTTGAGTTTTGCGCACCCAAGTGCAAAATAAACCCGATTTAAAATTATTACCCATATCGCCTTCTAAGTCCAGCCGGTCACAACCGCAATTCCAAAAAGGTCGGTAAAAGTTGGACTTTTGCCGACAGGCAAGGCCATCAAGCGGGCTGTTTAATCCGAAACCTTCGCGGGTCTATCCCGTATTTGTCCACCTTGTACTGGATAATTCTCTTGGTGGTTCCAAGCAAACGGGCCGCCTCCGACTGGTTTCCCCGAACATCCTTTAACGCGTCGGTAATGAGATCGCGTTCGAAGGCGCTGGTAAGGGCCTCGAGTTTTCCCCGGCTAACGTTTTGGGCCCCCTCGGGCTTCATCTGCAAAGTAGGCGGCAGGTGCCAGGACTCAATGGAATTTTCCTGGGAAAGCAAAACCGCGCGCTCTATGCAGTTTTCAAGTTCGCGAACGTTTCCGGGCCAGTGATAGGACATCAGCATGTCGATGGCGCTCGTGGTGATCCGCTTAATGTCCTTATCAAACTCCTGCGCATACTTTAGGACAAAGTAGTCGGCAAGCAGCAAAATATCCGGCCCGCGCTCGCGCAAGGGCGGCAGATAAATGGGAAACACATTGAGCCGGTAGAACAGATCCTGGCGGAAGGCGCCCTGGGATATCTCGGTTTCGAGAGCCTTGTTGGTAGCGGTTACAACCCGCACATCCACCTTTACCATGCGCGAAGAACCAAGCGGCTGGAACTCCCTTTCCTGCAAAACCCGAAGAAGCTTTGCCTGGGCAATGGGCGAGAGCTCTCCGACTTCGTCGAGAAAAATAGTGCCGCCCTGGGCCTCTTCAAATCTTCCGCGCCGCCGCGTTATCGCCCCGGTAAAAGCACCTTTCTCGTGGCCAAACAGCTCGCTTTCCAGCAGCGTGTCCGGCATCGCCGCGCAATTGACCTGCACCATGGGGCCGGAGGCCCTGCGGCTGTTGTCGTGAATGGCCTTGGCCACCAGTTCCTTGCCCGTACCGGTTTCTCCGGAGATAAGCACGGTCGTGTTCGTATCGGCAACCTGGTCTATCAGGCGAAGCACCTCCTGGATGACCTTGGATCTGCCGATTATGCTGGTAGTCGGGCGCTTGGCCTCGGCGAGCATACGCCGCAGCCGCCTGTTTTCCTCCTCCACGGCGCGGAAATAGACCACCTTGCCAAGCAGTTCGGCAACAGCGCCCAGTATGGCCAACTCCTCATCGAACTCCTCGACCTGGTGAGCAAGCTTATCGGCCGATAGAATACCAACGCAGCGGCCCTGGTAAAAAATGGGAACGCACAAAAAGGCCAGTTCCGCCCTGTTTAAAGATTTTCGCGCCCCGGTACGGTCCAGGAAAAGCGTCTCCTTGCCCAGATTGGCTATGGCCATGGGACGACCGGTTTGAGCCACTTTGCCCGTAATCCCTTCCCCCGGCCGATAGCTGATTTGCCCGGATTCGAAATCGACTCCCCGGGCAACATCGAGCCACGCATCGCCTGTCTGCAAATCCAAGACGGAGATCATTCCCCTCTCCATGCCCAGACGAGCGCTCAAAATGTCCAGAGTCTCCTGCAGCTGGTCTTTTAATTCGTTTGATCGGCAAAGGACCCTGGCTATCTCATGCAAGGCTCTAAGCTCAATCAGTGTAAAATCCTCGGGCATAATTAACCTGCAAAATTGATCAGTTTTTAGTTGGAAAGCTTCTCCAATAACAAATATGAACAAAATTGTCACTGGTTTAATGCAAAAAAGAGTTCGCGAGGGCGCTCATACGTCGAGGACCACGAAAGCTTGCCAACCCTGGGGAGTTTGTTCCACGGAGAACAGATGCAGTGTTACCGCCTTAACGTCCACTATCGTTTCATGGCGGCCCGCATCGATAGACTCCCCCCGCGCGGTTGCCCTTGCCACGTACTCACCGTTAGCGGAGGTGATGCTTACACAGTCGATACGAAGCAGGATCTGTTCGGCGTCTTTAAAAAAAAGGATTTCCTGGAGCAGGTTAAAAAGGAGCATATCGAGTGCGGAAGAGCTTACCTCTATCTCCCGGCTCTGCCTGGCCTGGATAGTTTCCAGTTCCGCAACCATTGCCCCGGTTGTGGCATCGGCCGCGGCGATAAACATCTCCTCAAGGGTTTCCCCCCAGGCCTGGAAGGCTACATCGGCCAGGGCGACATCATCCTTATATGCAAAGGGCATCCATTCTCCCTTGCCGTTTTGGAAAAGCTAGAATCAGAGTCGCTGCCCCGGGACAGATCAAAAAGCACCGCGCCCCTAGCCCTTCACGTTTCCCACCGGCACAAAGCGCGCCACCCTCTTGCTGATTCCCCCGGCCTCGGTGGCCTGGGCAACCTCGTCTATATTTTTATACGCAGGCCCCGCCTCTTCGGCCAGCCCGGCCAATGAAGCCGTTCGCACGTAAATACCCCGCTGCGCCATATCTTTTTGAAGCGTTTTGCCTTGAAACATTTTTTTTGCCTTTTGGCGGCTCATAGTCCTGCCGCTGCCGTGAGCGGTGCTAAAAAACGTTTGCTCCGCGCTCTCAACACCTACTAGCAGGTAGGAGCCGGTTTCCATGCTTCCGCCGATAATCACGGGCTGGCCGGTTTTGCGATAGAGCGCGGGAAGCTCCCGTGCCCCGGACCCCAGGGCCTTTGTCGCCCCCTTGCGGTGAACCAGCAGTCGACTGGGTTTGCCTTCAATCGTGTGGGTCTCCAGTCTTGCCGTGTTGTGGGCCACATCGTAGACCTGGCGCATTCCCAAATCGAGAGGATCTTTCCCCAAAACCTCGCTGAATACCTCCCTCACCCTGTGCAAAATAACCTGCCTGTTTACAAACGACATGTTGATCGCACATTTCATGGCCGCAAAATAGTCCTGCCCCTCGGGGGATAAAAAAGGCGCGCAGGCCAGTTCACGGTCCAAGACCCTGATGCCGTATTTGGGCTCCATTACTTTTAAAAATTTTTGCAGATAGTCGGTTGCAACCTGATGGCCAAAGCCTCTGCTGCCGCAGTGAAACATTATTACCACCTGATCTTTGATTGTGAGTCCCAGGGCTTGGGCCAACAATGGATCAAAGATGTTTTCAGGCCGCGCCACTTGGATTTCGAGATAATGATTGCCCGAGCCAAGGGTACCGATCTGGCGGTAGCCCCGCTCGACGGCTTTTTCGCTTATTTTTGTCGCATCCGCGCCCTCGACCCGTCCCAATTCCTCGGTGCGCTCAAGGTCTTCCTGCCACCCATATCCGTTTTCAATGGCCCACTGAGCGCCCTTTTGCACCATGACCCGGAACTCGTCGCGGGAGAGTTTTACAAAGCCGCTTCCTCCCACTCCGGCGGGCACACGCTCAAAAAGCCGGTCGACCAGATTTTTTAAATGCTCTCTTATTTCCCCGTAGCTAAGGTTTGTCAGCACCAGGCGCATCCCGCAATTTACATCAAAGCCTATCCCCCCCGGCGATATAACCCCGGAGCGCTCATCCATGGCGGCCACCCCTCCTATGGGGAACCCGTAGCCCCAGTGGCCGTCGGGCATGCAAAGAGCGTATTTGCGTATGCCGGGCAGAGTAGCCACGTTTGTCACCTGGTCAAGAACCCCCTCGTCCATCCCCGCAATGAGCTTTTCACTGCCATAGAGACGCGCGGGCACGCGCATTCCCTCTTTATAGGAAACAGGGATTTCCCATATGTTATCCGTTATTTTTTTGGCCCTAGATAGTATCGACATTAATCTATCACCTTGATAGAACTTGCGGCTAAACCTGCTCCGCCCATACCGGACTCCCGGACTACACCGCCAGGATACTAAAAGGATAGAGTCAAAAAAACGATTGTCCATAGTTTTAACCCGATGGTTTTAAAGGGGCCGGCTCTTTGTAGCGGCGCATAAAAAAGGTGGTTGCGCTCCTGGGGCTTTTTCTGTTATGATGGTACGATTTAACTCACTACGCCCCCCTTTGCATAAATAGCCGCCCCACGTGGTTAAATAGCGGAAAAATGGGGGCGCTTTTCTGCTCGACTCGCCGCATGAATCGGCTCTATGTGCCTCACGGTTGGCGTTCATCAGCGCTTCGGGTACCAAACGATCAATATTATCAAGAGGAAACCGGCGATGTACAAAATTGTTGAAAAACAGGTTTTGAGCGACGTAACGAAACTGATGGTTGTCGAAGCGCCGCAGGTTGCCCGTAAAGCCAGAGCGGGGCAGTTTATCATTGTGCTCATGCACGACCAGGGCGAGCGTATTCCTCTCACCATTGCCGACTATGACAGAGCGGCAGGCACAATCACACTCATTTTCCAGGAAGTGGGCAAATCGACCAAGGAAATGGGGACCATGAATGTGGGGGACTCTTTTAGCCATGTGGTGGGTCCGCTTGGACACGCAACAGACATCGAAAACTACGGCGAGGTCATCTGCGTGGGAGGAGGCGTTGGAATTGCGCCCGTCTACCCGATCGCCCGCGAGCTAAAAGAGGCCGGCAATCGCGTCACCTCCATTATCGGCGCGCGCACAAAAGAGCTGCTGCTTTGGGAAGATAAGATGCGCGCTGTTTCCGACGAACTCATCGTCACAACCGATGACGGCTCTTACGGTCGAAAAGACCTTGTAACCACGCCGCTTAAAGAAATCCTGGACAGCCGCCCCGGGAAGATAAAGAAGATATGGGCCATCGGACCGGCCATCATGATGAAGTTTGTGGCTTCGACTACAAAACCCTACAATGTTCACACAATCGTTAGCCTAAACACCATTATGATCGACGGCACGGGGATGTGCGGGGGGTGCAGGGTGGTGTTGGAAGACGGGGCAAAGTTTGTGTGCGTCGACGGCCCCGAGTTCGATGCTCACAAGGTGGACTGGAACAATCTTATGTCTCGCCTTTCCTTTTATCGTCCCGAGGAACAGGCCGCGACCCAGCGGTTCGATAAAGACCACAAGTGCAAACTCGATCGCGCAATTGCTAATGGAGTAAAATAATAATGGCACAACTGACACAGAAAGAACGCATGAAGATTCCCCGCCAGGAAATGCCCGTGCAGGCGCCTGAGGAAAGAGTGCAAAATTTTTCGGAAGTCGCCCTGGGCTACACCCTCGAGCTTGCCAGACTGGAGGCCGAACGCTGCCTCCAGTGTAAGGACCCCCATTGCATGGAGGGTTGTCCGGTCGAGGTGAGGATCCCCGAGTTCATCCAGGCCGTGCGTGACGGCGATATGGCCGAAGCGGTCAAGATCATGAAGAGCAAAAACAACCTGCCCGCCATCTGCGGCAGGGTGTGCCCGCAGGAAGTACAGTGCGAGTCGCGCTGCATTCTGGGCAAAAAAGGCGAACCGGTAGCCATTGGGCGAATCGAGCGATTCGTAGGCGACTACGAACTTGCCAACAAGACCCTGGAGATGACCAAGGGAGCGCCCACGGGCAAGAAGGTAGCCATATGCGGCTCCGGCCCGGCCGGTCTTACCTGCGCGGTCGATCTTGCCCGCATGGGCCATGAGGTGACAATCTTTGAGTCCCTCCACACTCCGGGGGGCGTGCTGGTCTACGGCATACCCGAATTCAGGCTTCCCAAGGAATCGGTTATCAAGGCCGAGATCGAAACGGCGGCCAAGGCCCTCTCCATTCGCATACTAACCGACTATATAATCGGGCGAACCCTTACAATCGATGAACTCCAGGCCCAATACGATGCGATTTTCCTTGGCACCGGGGCGGGGCTGCCCATGTTTATGCGCATTGCCGGAATAAATTTTAACGGGGTCATGTCCGCAAATGAATTTCTTACCCGCTGCAACCTCATGAAGGGCTACCGCTTCCCCGAATTCGACACTCCGGTCAAGGTAGGCAAAAGGGTTGCGGTGATCGGCGCGGGCAACGTCGCAATGGATGCGGCCCGCTCCGCCCTGCGCCTTCAGTCCTTAATCGCCAGGGCAAACGGCGAATCGGGCGGGAAAGTCCACATAGTCTATCGGCGCTCCTCGGAGGAGGTGCCCGCAAGGCTTGAAGAAGTTCATCACGCCAAGGAAGAAGGAGTCATTTTCGACTTTTTGACCAACCCGGTCGAGATCCTTGGAGACGATAAAAACGCCGTGAGGGCTATGCGCTGCATTCGCATGGAACTTGGGGAACCCGACCAGTCGGGCCGGCGCAGCCCTGTTGCCATCAAGGGCTCGGAGTTCGACATGGAGGTGGACCAGGTGATATTTGCCCTCGGTACCAGCCCCAACCCGCTGGTTTTCACCAATGCCGGTGGGCTCGAGCGCTCCAAGTGGGGAACGGTTGTGGCGGATAAGGAAAACGGTCGCACCACTGTAAAGGGTGTCTGGGCGGGTGGAGACGTCGTAACGGGCGCAGCCACGGTCATAAGCGCCATGGGAGCGGGCAAGCGCGCCGCGGCCGATATGGACCGCTATCTCAAAGGTGAGTTGGACTGGTAAGTCTGGCGCGCCGGTTTGGAAATCGAAGGTAAAAGCGGGGGGGCCGGCGCAGCCGGCCTACTCCGATTTAGGGCAAAAGCGCTCCCACCCCATCAGGTGGGCCGCCGCGGCGATCGTAGTGCCGTAAAAGATAGTCGGTTTGGTGCTGAGAAATCTTTCGACCGTGGCGTTGGCAAGGGTCGTGCCGGTCACAAGCAAAAGGTCGGCCCAGTTTAGGGCCTCTTCCAGCCCCTGAGGTCCCTCCACCCTTACCCCGAATTTTTCCACTCCGATGTTGTTCTTATCCAGGTCGAGCAGGCGCAGGGGGAAAGCCCCGGCCAGGGCCTGCGCCATGGCCGGCTGGAACCCCACCTGGGTGATCTTTACCCTTCCGAAGCGCTCCCGCAGAGAGTCTCTAAGGGCTGCCGCGCATTGCGTGGGGCCCTTGTCGCGGCAGTGGACGGTATTGGCGATAAGGCCAAGGTGCCTGAAGACAGCATTAAGAGCGGATAAAAAGACGGCCCTGCGAAAATTGTTTTCCGTGGGCATGCCAAAGATTTGCTCGACACTACCCTCGAAATCGCCGAAGCGATCGGTAAAAGCCTGGCCAAAAGCTCCCCGGAATTCGGCTTGCATCAAACGCTCCTTGCCCTTTTGCAGGGGGAAGTCCTCACCTTCGGGGTTTCCGATGGCTTCCTGCGTTGTAAGGACCCGGGCGCGCACGGTTATCTTTTCGCCCAGCAGGCCGTTTTGCCTGCACTGTTCCAGCGCTTTGTGCCTTAGCTCCTCGTAGATGTCTTTCATGTTCTTAACTCCTTAAGGGCTGCAAACTTTATCTGCCTTAGCGGCTTCGCGCGATCACTCCACGGTAACGCTTTTGGCCAAATTCCTTGGCTGGTCGACGTCGGTTCCGCGAAGTACCGCCACATGATAGGCGAGCAACTGCAAGGGCAAACTGAAGAGCACGGGCGAGAGCCACTCGGAGGAAGGCAAAATCACGAACTGGTTTTGGTCGGCGCCAACGCTTTGGCTCGGCTCCCCTTCTATAAGGGCAAGGATTATACCGTCTCGGGCTCTCACCTCCTGGATGTTGGAGATCATTTTTTCAAAAAGCGGCCCCTGTCTTAAAAGCACCATGACCGGCATTTCCGCGTCGATTAGTGCTATGGGACCGTGTTTCATCTCTCCCGCCGCATAGCCTTCGGCATGAATGTAGGAAATTTCCTTCAGCTTTAGAGCCCCTTCCAAGGCAATCGGATAGAGAGTGCCCCTGGCCAGATAGAGAAAATCCTTAAAGTCTTTAAACTTTCTGGCCCAGGCTTCGATCTTGCCGGTATTTGCAAGAATTTTTTCCATCTTTCCCGGAAGTTCGATTAAATCCTGCACGCATCGCTCCAGGGTCTGGGGGGATGCTTTGCCGCTTTGGGCTGCCCAGTGGACAGCGAAAAGATAGAGGGCGACAAGCTGGGTGGTAAATGCCTTTGTGGATGCCACGCCGATTTCGGGGCCCGCATGGGTGTAGATGACCCCCTGGGCCATCCTCGCGATACTGCTTCCAACCACGTTGACGATGGCCCTGCAATGGGCGCCCTTGTCCAGGCCTTCTTTCAAGGCCGCCCTGGTGTCGGCTGTTTCCCCGGACTGGCTGATGACCAGAAGGAGGACCCGGTCGTTTAAAATGGGATCGCGCGAGCGAAACTCCGAGGCAAGATCGACTTCGACGGGAACCCGGCACAACCCCTCGAGCATGTACTTGGCAACCAGGGCGGCATGGTAGGAGGTGCCGCAGGCAACGATAAAAACCCTCTCTATCCTGTCTAGGAGCGACTTGTCGAGGTTTAGCTCAGGGAAATCCACCGTTTTTCGGTCCAGATCCACCACGCTTCGGAAAGTGTCTATAACGGCCCTTGGCTGCTCGTAGATCTCCTTTAGCATGAAGTGCTTGTAGCCGGCCTTCTCGGCCATTATCGGGTTCCAGTTTACCTGCTGGACCGGGGGATTTCTCAATTCTCCATCGCAAAGCGCTTCTATGGAGTAGCCTTGCCTGGATATAAAGACTATCTCTTCGTCGTTTAAATAGACTACCCGGCGCGTATAGGGCAGGATGGCCGGAACGTCGGAGGCAAGGAAAAAAGCGCTCTCGGAAATCCCCATGATAAGGGGGCTTTCATTTCTTGCGGCGATCAGCATATCGGGTTCTTCTTCGTTTACAATCACCACCGCATAGGAGCCCTTGAGTTTTTTGAGGGTATTTCGAACCGCCTGTTTGTATCCGCTGGTTTTTCGCCGCTCGCTTTCAAGAAGGGCCACTATCACTTCGGTATCGGTCTGGGAGACAAAAGAGTGTCCCTCCTTTTGAAGCTCCTCCTTTAAGGAGGCGTAGTTTTCGATTATGCCGTTATGAACCAGGGCTAAGGGGCCGCAACGGTGAGGGTGCGCGTTTTGCTCCGAGGGCCTGCCGTGGGTCGCCCACCTTGTGTGCGCCACGCCGACTGTGCCGTTTATAGGGTTGGAGGCGAGTTTGGAGGCGAGTCCGCTAAGTTTTCCCTCGCAACGAACGATCTGGAGAAGGCCCCCGCCGTCGATCATGGCAATACCCGCGCTGTCATAGCCTCTGTATTCGAGCCGTGCCAGTCCGTTCATGAGGATCTCCCGGCCTTCCTCAGGACCTATGTAGCCCACGATTCCGCACATAAATTTATTCCCTCATCGTTTGAAAGGAGCATGAAAAGCGGTGTAAAAAAACCTTGGAACTGCATCCTAAACGCATTTGCCAGCAGGCGGCAAGATCAAAATTGCAGGCTGGTAACAAGAGCCTTATATGTTAGAATTAGCCTTAACGGCTTCGGGGTAAAATAAGCCCGTGGGCACCCGTTGGCAACCGGCGCCCCTGCCTTGTTCCGCCCGGGACGTTTGGAGCTGTTTTATATTTTTTCTTTATATTGATAGTGAGGAGAGCCCGCCGAATGGATTTTGTCCATCTGCACGTCCACACCCAGTACAGCCTCCTTGACGGAGCGATCCGGCTAAAGGATCTTTTTGAAACCGCCAAAGCCTTCCAGATGCCCGCGGCTACCATTACCGACCATGGCAACATGTACGGCGCGCTCGAATTCTACGAGCTTTCCAAAAAATATGAGATTAAACCGATCGTGGGCTGCGAAGCCTACATTGCGCCAAGAAGCCGCCATGACCGAGGGAAATCATCGGCCGTGGAGCGCGCTCAGACCTCTACGGCCGGCCCGGCGGATACAAACGGCGACGAAGACCGAAGCTACCATTTGACCCTTCTTGCCCAGAACCAGGCCGGTTACAAAAACCTCATGAAACTGGTCTCCCTTGGCTTCATCGAGGGGTTTTATTACAAGCCCCGAATCGATAAGGAAATTCTAAGGCTCCACAGCGAGGGGCTTATCTGCCTTTCGGGCTGCCTCAAAGGCGAGGTCCCCTCTCTACTGATACGCAACCAGTACGAGGCTGCCAAAAAAATGGCCCTCGAATACGCTAAGATATTTGAGCCGGGCAATTTTTACCTGGAAATCCAGGCAAACGGCATTCCGGAACAGACCGTGGCAAATGAGGGGCTGATTCGGCTAGCCCGGGAGCTTTCCTTGCCGCTGGTAGCAACAAACGATTGCCATTACTTGAAAAAAAGCGACGCTCGCGCCCATGAAATCCTTCTGTGCATCCAGACGGGCAAAACCGTTGCGGATGAAAAAAGATTCAAGTTTCATACCGATCAGCTCTACTTCAAATCGCCCGAAGAGATGGCGCGGGAGTTCGCTCATGTTCCCGATGCGCTCGAAAACACAGTCAAGATCGCAGCCAAGTGCAATTTAAAACTCGACCTGGGCAGCTATCACTTCCCGGTATTTCCGATCGAGGAAGGCGAGAGCATCGATGAGAGGTTTGAAAAGGAGGTGCGGGAGGGCTTCGATCTTAGAATCGAGGCGATAAAACGAAAGGATCCCTCCTTTAGCCCGGAACGGCTCCGGGAGTATACCGAAAGGGTCGACTACGAAATAGGCGTAATAAAACAGATGGGCTTTCCAGCCTACTTCCTGATCGTTTCGGATTTCATAAACTATGCGAAAAGAAACGGAATTCCGGTAGGCCCGGGCCGCGGGTCCGCCGCGGGAAGCCTTGTAGCCTACGTGATGCGCATAACGGACCTTGACCCGATCGAACACGGACTCATCTTCGAGCGCTTCCTCAATATCGAACGTATCAGCATGCCTGATATCGACGTTGACTTTTGCGTAAACGGCCGGGAAAAGGTCCTCGAATACGTAACCCACCGCTACGGCAAGGACAGGGTATCCCAAATCGCCACTTTCGGCACCATGCAGGCAAGAGCGGTCATTCGCGATGTGGGCCGCGCCCTTGCCATGCCTTATAACGATGTCGACCGCATAGCCAAGCTCATTCCCGCCACCCTTGGAATCGATCTCAAGGGGGCGATGGCCGTTGAGCCGCGCCTTGTCGAGATGCAATCTGAAAATCCGCAGGTAAAGGAACTCTTCGAGATAGCCCGGGCCCTGGAGGGGCTAACCCGCCATGCCTCGACCCACGCGGCCGGCGTGGTCATAGCCGACAAGCCCATCGTTGAATATATGCCCATGTGCGTTGGCCCCGAAGGGGAAATCGTCTCCCAGTATCCCATGAAATATGTCGAAAAGACCGGGCTTATAAAGTTCGACTTCCTGGGGCTTAGAAACCTTACGGTCATAAACGACGCGTTGAGGATGATCGAGGAAAATCATGGCGTAAAAATAAAGATGGAAGATGTTCCCCTGGACGATCCGGGTACGTACGAGCTTTTATCCCGAGCCGACACAACCGGAGTGTTCCAGCTGGAAAGCTCGGGTATGCGCGATATACTCGTTAAGCTGCGTCCCGGGACTTTCTCCGACATTGTGGCCTTGGTTGCCCTCTACCGTCCGGGCCCTCTTGGAAGCGGCATGGTCGATCAGTACATCCAGGGCAAACACGGTGGGCAGATCGTCTACGATCTCGATATACTCAAACCCATACTCGAAGAGACCCACGGCGTCATTCTCTACCAGGAGCAGGTGATGAAAATCTCGAGCTCCCTGGCAAGCTACACTCTTGGAGAGGCCGATATTTTGCGAAGAGCCATGGGGAAAAAAATCGGCTCGTTAATGGAGGCCCAGAAGGACCGCTTCGTCAAGGGCGCAACAGCCAACGGCATAGACCCGGCCAAGGCAAATCATATTTTCGACCTTATGGCCAAGTTCGCCGAGTACGGCTTCAATAAGTCCCACAGCGCCGCTTATGCTCTGATCGCCTACCATACCGCCTGGCTCAAAGCTCATTATCCAGTCGAATTCATGGCCGCCCTCATGAACAGCTTCCTTGGCAATTCCGACCAGATCGTAAAGCTTATAAACCAGTGCGCCCAGATGGAGATACGCATTCTTCCCCCCGATGTTAACGAAAGCGGCATGGTCTTCCACGTGGTCGACCACATGATTCGCTTTGGCCTGGGAGCGGTTAAAAACGTAGGTGAGACCGCCGTCGAGATCATTTTGCAGTGCAGGCGGGACCAGGGACCCTATACCACGATCCACGATTTCTGCGCCCGGATCGATTCGCAGAAAGTAAACCGCCGGGTGATCGAGCAGCTGATTCGCTGCGGGGCCTTCGACTCCCTCCATGATAATCGCGCCCAGCTTATGGCGGGTCTCGATGAGGTAATCGAGCGGGCCGCAACCGTTCAAAAAGACCGCATGTCGGGACAAATGAACCTCTTCGAAGTCCTGCGATCCAAAAAGAAGATAAAACCCCCTTTGCTTCCGCAGGTAGCCGACTGGGACAACCGCATGCGGCTCCAGTTCGAAAAGGAATCTCTTGGCTTCTACATCTCCGGCCATCCCCTCGATTTTTACGCTGAACAGATGCGCTCGATTTGCACCGCCGACACCCAATCGGTTAAAGAAAAGCGGGAAGGCTCCGAGGTGGTGGTCTGCGGCCTTTTTTCGATCATAAAGGAGATAACCACCAAAAGGGGCGACCGGATGGCCTTTCTTAACCTCGAGGATAAGGAAGGCACGATCGAGGTCGTGGTCTTTGCCGAACCCTTTACCCAGGCCAGAGGACTTATCGCGGGAGACGAACCCCTCGCCCTGTGGGCAAAGGTGCAGCATGACGAAAAATCGACCAAGCTTATAGCCAACCGTTTTCTCGGCATGGCGGAAGCCGCCCTTCAGGCCGTCGATTCGGTTCGCATAAAGCTGGACGCCTCCCGCATGGACCGTGACGCTTTCGGAAGACTAAGACACCTTTTGGTAAGCCATCACGGCGATTGCCGCGCGGTTTTGCACCTGGCAGTCGAAGACAAAGGCGAGGCGATACTGGATTTATCCAAGCTGCCCGTAAATCCAACGCATGCTTTCTTTGAGGAAATGCACCTCTATTTCGGCCCCGACAGCGCGGAAGCCACCTACAGAAATGGGGCTTAGCCTGGCCGCGGAAAGGGTTTCCTTTAATGGAAATCCTTTCCGCGACCCTGCTATCGTTTTTTAAAGCATTTCACCGCGTAGTGACCGGGGCGGAGGGTTCCGAAGACAGCCCCGTACCGATTACGCTCGTGGCTCTTACAGTGAAGGTGTAGGTTACCCCGTGGCTAAGCCCCGCTACCACTATGGGGCTTTTGGCGCCCTGGGCCATTATACGCCCCGGGTAGGCTGTTACCGTGTATAGTGTTACGGGGCTGTAGCTTATCTTGGACGGCAGGAAGCTCACAGTCGCCGTTCCATCGCCTGCGACCGCCGTCACGTTCCGTGGAGGACTTGGAATCAAAGTAGACATGGGAGCGCCCACACCTATGCCGCCTCCGCCAAAGGCCAAAGCCGGGGCTGCCGCCAAAAAGATCCCCATTAGAGTGATTGCAATCGTTTTGCCAATCATGATATTTCTCCATTGTGAGAAGTTGAAGGGGCAGGCAAGGACTACCTTGTCCCCTAATATAGTAACCCCACATTAACTGCGGCTCAATCGGTTCCTGAAATGACGGCCATCTATTTTGTGGAAACAACGACAGGGGAACAAAACGACTGCCTTTGCCGTTGGACTGAACGGTTCTACCTGGAAAGAAAGCGTGTGAGGGTCGTGGTCGATTCCATGGCCGACGCACAGCGTATCGATCAGTTATTGTGGACATTTTCACAGCAAAGTTTCATTCCTCATGAGATTTTTAATTCCGGTGCAAACCAGCCCGGGGAGCCGGTTGTGATCACTCCCGGCCCGTTTCCAACCGCAGGGTGCGAAGTCGTCGTTTGCGGTTGTGAAACCGAGCTGGAATTCATGAGTTTTTTTGAAACCGCGATCCATTTCATTGTTGGCGACGATCCGCAGCGCAAGCAGAAAAGTCGCCTGCTCTGGCAGCGCGCGCGCGACCTGGGGCTTAACCCGAAACATGTCCCCTATGAGGGCAAGCGTTGATTTTTACCCTTGTCGCACACAAATTTTAATCCAGGTGAATTCCATGTGAATTTTTGGACTATCGCTCGGGAAAGACCTTGACATAACACCTCAAGCAGCTAGAATGGCTTTACTGCCGTCAAGCGGCGGCAAATCCCGAGCTTCTATTAAAAGTCGATACGGAGGAATGGCCGATATGGGAGTAGTGGCGGATAAACTCAAAGAGCTTCGCGACAGGGAAGCCAAAGTTGTCGAAATGGGCGGCCCCAAAGCAGTTTCCCAGCAACTCGAACGCGGTAAGATGACCGCCAGGGAGCGCCTTAATCATTTCTTCGACCCCGGCAGCTTCCGTGAACTCGATATGTTTGTAAAACACAGGGGAACGCTTTTTGGCATTGATGAAGTTGAAATTCCCGCCGACGGAGTCGTTACCGGTTTTGGAGATGTCAATGGCAGGCAGGTTTTTGCCTTCGCTCAGGATTTTACCGCCAGGGCTGGAAGTCTTGGCGAGATGCATGCCAAGAAAATCTGCAAGGTGATGGATCTTTCCCTGCGGGCTGGAAAACCCATCGTTGGTTTTTGCGATTCGGGCGGTGCGAGAATCCAGGAGGGCGTGGACGCTCTCTCGGGCTTTGGGCAGATATTCTACCGCAACGCCATGGCCTCGGGGGTGGTACCCCAGATTTCAGCCATCATGGGGCCGTGTGCGGGAGGCGCCGTATATTCGCCGGCGATGACCGATTTCGTCTACATGGTAAAGGGAACCGGCCTGATGTTTATAACCGGCCCGGATGTTATAAAGTCGGTGCTGGGCGAGGTGATCACCCAGGAAGAACTCGGCGGGGCAATGACCCACAACTCCAAGAGCGGAGTCGCCCAGTTCGCGGCCGAAAACGACGCCGAATGCATCGACCAGATAAAGAGGCTCCTCTCCTTTTTACCTGAAAACAACATGGACGATCCTCCCTGTATCGATACGGGCGATGATCCGACCAGGTTGTGCCCCCAACTGGATACGATAATCCCCGACACCTCCATGGACCCTTACGATATGAAGAACGTGATACGCTCGATTGTCGATAACGGGGACTTTCTGGAGGTGCATGCCTATTTTGCCGAAAATATCATCGTCGGCTTCGCCCGTTTGGACGGCAAGACCATAGGTATTATCGCAAACCAGCCCAAGGTGCTGGCCGGATGCCTCGACATCGACTCCTCGGATAAAGCCTCGCGCTTCATTCGCACCTGCGATTGCTTTAACGTTCCGATTCTTACCATTGCCGATGTGCCCGGCTACCTTCCCGGCAGACAGCAGGAATGGGGCGGCATTATCCGCCACGGCGCCAAACTTCTGTGGTGTTATTCGGAAGCCACGGTGCCCAAGATCACGCTTACCACCCGCAAAGACTACGGCGGCTCCTACCTTGCGATGTGCGCAAGCGATCTGCGGGCCGATTTCAACTTCGCCTGGCCAACGGCCGAGATTGCCGTAATGGGCGCCGAAGGCGCGGCAAACGTGATCTTTCGCCGCGATATCCAGGAAAGCGCCGACCCCGTGGCCAAACGCCAGGAGGTCATAGACCACTACCGCAAGGAACTCTACAATCCTTATATCGCGGCATCGCGAGGCTACATCGACGGTGTGATAATGCCCTCTGAAACCAGAGTGCGCCTGATTGAGGCCTTCCGGTTGATCGGCAATAAGCGCCAGGCGCTTCCGCCCAAAAAGCACGGCAATATCCCGCAATAAACCATCCCTTGCATTGAGAAAAAACGGCGGGAGGGATAGAGGAGAACCTTTATCCCTCCCGCCGTTTAACGAAAATTCTTTACGCCAGGATATCGGATTTGTGGGCCCGGGAAAAATTCCTTTTTCCGTTCAGACGGCTTGCCTTGGGGCCGCTTTTCCCCTTGTTTAGAGCTGAAACAATGCACTGCCTGCTTTTGAGCTGGTCCTGCGCCGCTTCGAAGCCGGCGATGTTCAAACCGATCAATTTTTTTACCTCCTCGGTGGGGCAGTTCATTGCGTCTTGAGGCCGGCAGAGCAGACAGGCCACTATAGTTTTAAATGTATCGTTGGGCACGCTTAGAAATTGGCAATCGACAATCAGTCCACACAAGGTAAAGAAAAGATCCGAGGCGTGGTCGATTTCCTGAAGTTCTCTTGAATAATTTTGCACTTCCTCAAAAACTCTGCTCCTGAAATCGGTACGCGCAAAACCATTGTCTGCGGCCAGCATTTCCATTATCTTTTCCCTGAAACGATCATCAGTGCGACGAAGGTCGTTTTCCATCTTACCTCCATGGGGCATGCTGCCTTTCCGCTAAAACGGTTTAATAATAATAACTGATAAATAATGCCCTGGGCCACCCATGTCCATGGGTTAAGAAGTAAACGCTGGATATACTTAAATATAATCAACTTCTGCGGAAGCTTTTCGGAAGGGAAGGGCTACATTGCAAATCGATGTATTGTGCGTAGGAATGGCCACTTACGATCTGGTGTACCAGGTTGACCATCATCCCAAAGAAGACGAAAAATGTTTTGCCTCGCGTTTTCTCATGTGCGGAGGAGGCCCTGCGGCAAACGCGGCGGTAACGGTTGCACGGCTTGGAGGGACGGCCGCTTTCGCCGGGTGCCTTGGAAGCGACCTCTTCGGGCAGATGCACTTCCAGGAACTCGTTTCCCAAGGAGTGATAACCAGCCTGATCGTTGGCGATGCAAAGTCCTCGCCGACACTTTCCGCGATCCTCGTAAAGCCTGAGGGCAAAAGGAGCGTAGTGACCCACAAGGGAGCGGCTCCCATTGTCGAACCGGACCGGCTGGATTTTTCCACGCTAAGTCCCCGGACAATCCTTTTAGACGGGCATCAGCCTGCCTTATCGTTTCACCTGGTTCAAAAAGCTCTGGAGCAAAACACAGCGACTATCCTCGATGCGGGATCGGTAAGCGAAACAACGGCAAGGCTTGCCCGCATGTGCACTTACCTCGTAGCCTCCGAAAAATTCGCCCGTGATTTCAGCGCGCAAAAGGACCCGGCAAAGGCCCTTGCATTCCTTGCCCGAATCGCTCCGGTTGCCGTTATAACCCTGGGGGAGGCCGGACTTATCTACTCTGATTCGAGATCAGGGGCGGGCGGTGTTTTGGGCAAAATGGGCGCATTTCCCGTCAAGGCAATCGATACCACGGGGGCAGGAGACATTTTTCACGGCGCCTTCGCATTTAGAACGGCACTTGGGGATGATCTTGCCTCGGCCCTCAAATATGCAAGTGCGGCAGCCGCCCTTTCGTGCGAGAAGTTGGGTGCCAGGACCTCGATCCCTTCGGCGGCGCAAGTAAGCCAAGTGCTAAATTCCTGGCAACGGGAATAAAACCTCTCGCCTGGGGCCGAAGCTCTAAGGGCTTGGAACCGTGCGCCGCCTTCCCGGTTTATGTCCGCTCTTACTAACCACCAGTCTCAGTGGAAGTGACTCTAAGATTTAGCCACTCTTCCAGAATGGGCGGCTTTACGCAGGAAAGTGTCAGAGGTTCCCAATCGGGGGCGGCGCTGACATCTATTCCCTTATGTATTACCGATACGGGCCGGTCGGAGGAAACCACGACCACGATGAGGTCTTCGTGGGCCGCGCTAAACCTCAGGGCTGAGTTAAACCTGGCCCCCCGCGCACGGTTTTCGCCCTGGATCGATTTGCCGTCCAGCAGACACGCAAAGCCGTGCAAACGCAGATCCGCTCCTATGTGCAGCGCTCCGTCCACCTTTGATAGCGATTTGGCAAGATCGAGCATGGTATCGTCAGAAAGGTCGATGGGGTTTTCGAGTTTTTGGCCTGAAATCGGGATGGGCCTGGGACGCAAATCAATCACGAGGGTCGCCCCGTGGCGCTGCTCGCCGGCCCTTTCCACGATGCTGGAAACAATCTTGAAAAGGGCATGCCTTCGGGATTGAAGAACGGGACATTCCAGGAAAAGCTCCTCCAGATGCACCAAATTAGGTTTGCGATTGGCTGAGTGAAATCTTCCGTCCGAAAAGCTGCACACGGCGCTGCCCGAAATGCGCAAAAAACCGTGTCCGCCCCGGTAATCGGCGGTCAGACGCGATTGCGGCAAAGTTTCGCGTACGACCCCGATGATTTTCTGGCCGTCGGAAATGAGTTTTCTGTCCGAATTTTCAACTGCGAGCATAAGTTTTCGCACATGCTTGAAATTGGAGAGTCTAAGCTTTTCAGGGTTTGGAAACCGCACCATATAACGCAGAGACTCGATCTTTGCAGGGTCGACGAATACCACTATCCCGCGCGGCCAGGCGCCCTCCTCCCTGGTTTTCGAAATAGCCAGAACGGCGTCGAGGATGGGATAGACATCGATGCGGTTTTCCAGGCCAAACTTGCCGTCCAGCCGATCCTGAACGTAGTCCCTGATGGCGTGTCTGGCATATTCCCTTATAACGTAATAGGAATTTCGCGTGTAGAACCACTGCTCATCGGCCCAGTCGTGGGCCAGAAGGCAGGCGGCATGTTCCAGCCATCTTTCGACCGGCCCCGTCGAACAAAGGGTCGAATGCTCTTCGGTAAACCACATCTGGTAGAAAAGCGACATTGCCCTGCCGCCCCTGGAAACAAGACCGGCCAGGTCGAGTCCCTTTTGCGGAAGAGTGTGGACGGGAAGCCCGCCCTCAACAATACTCGATTGACACTGGCGCCATGTGTCGGACTTTAGATAAATTTTTTCTAAAAGGGATTCCCAGGCATCCATGAGGCCTTGAGGATCATAGATGCGAAGGGGCCCCTCAGGCCTTTCCGAGTAGATAAGCGCCGCGCGGCTTGGACCGGAAAAGTGGCTCAATCCCTGGCTTAGCGCCTCATGGATATGAAAAATGCTTCGGAGTTGATATGAAATTTCCATAAATCTCGGCAGTTAAGGAGGTTTAAGAGGTGAAAAACAAAAGCAGGTTACGCTAAAGTAGTACAATCTTCAGCCTTTTATTTCAAGATTTAATCCAGGGTTTTAACAAGCAAATGATTGCTGATTGCTAATTTGACTTAATCCCGGACCGGATTGATAATGTCAATTATGTTTTACGGGCGTGGACCCCTTTGGGTGAAAGAAATCAAAAGGAGGCGCTATGATGATGAAAACGACCATTAAGGCGAGAGAAGTCGACAGGGTGACCATTTGGGTGGTAACGGATAATTATTATGACGCTCTAAGACTGGACGGAAAGTTTGCGAAGAGATTCCGAGCCCTTGGCTCCGGTAAATCACTACACGCCGAACACGGCCTATCCTATTACATAGAGACCCTTATCGACGGAAAGACCAGCGGTTGCATGTTCGATTTCGGACAGGATGCGGGCGGAGTTCTAAATAATATCGGACTATTGGGAATCGATCTGGGTACTATCGGAGCATTTGGCCTGAGCCACGGCCATTTCGACCACTTTTCGGCCGCGATCGAAGTTCTCAAGCTCGCCCGGCCAAAGGTGTCGGCGGGTACGCCTTTTTATGTCGGAGAGGAATGCTTTTCGAAAAGATACATCCTGCCTCCCGGCGCCGCCGCCCCCATAGGGGTGGGGCAGTTAAGGAAAGCCGATATCGAGGAGCTTGGCTTTAAGGTCGTGGAAGTGTCCGAACCGGTCGAAATCGTTTCCGGAGCTTACCTTACCGGAAATATCGAAAGGACTACGTCCTATGAAAAAGTGCCCCCGATGCTTCTAATCGAACGCGGTAAAAGCCCGGAGCCCGATGATTTTCGCGGTGAGCAGGCCCTCTTTTTCCATGTTAAAGGAAAAGGTCTCGTAGTGCTTTCCGGCTGCGGCCATGCCGGAATCGTCAATACGGTAAAACAGGCGAGGAAAGTTTCGGGCATTGAAAAAGTCCACGCGGTAATGGGAGGATTTCATTTGATCAACGCAAAGCCCGAAATCATCAAGATGACGGTCGAGGATATAAAGGCGATGAAACCCGAGTGCGTTGTGCCAACCCACTGCACGGGCTTTGAGGCAATCGAGGCATTTAAAATGGAGATGGCTGAGGAATTTAATCTCAATACGGCCGGAACCTGTTACACCTTCGGGGATAATCTGCCAAACCCCTAGCCTTTGGCGCTCTCGTAAATGGACAGGGACGATAATATCACACCGGCTTAAGGAAAAAACTTTACTTCCGGCCTCGCCATAAAGCACAATAATGATAAGCAAAACAACATCTCGACCCAAGGAAAAATGGAGGAGTTGAAAATGAAAGCGATGCTTTTTGCTCTCGGCCTAGTTCTTATGACGCTGTTTGTAACGGTTGGCGCAAACGCCCACCCGCCATGCGGCAAAGTCTATGTCCCCGGCCATTACGGCTCGCACCATAGATGGATTCCGGCCCACTATCGCTATCGCCATTGGGTCCCGGCTCATCGCGGCCCCCATGGCCGGATAATTCCAGGCCACTGTGACTGATTTAAGTGGGGAGTCTATTGGCAATATCGCCTGCATCTCCGGGCGAGTTGCCAACACTCCCGCCGATTTTACTCGCAGGACCGCTCCGTAAGATGTCGAAGCAATCCCCAAAGGAAACTTCTCCATGCTCATAACGGAAATGTTATCGGAAAACGCGCGGCTCTATGGAAACGAAACCGCGCTCATAGAACGCGCTCCGGCCGCGGGAAGCCGCAGGGAAATCACCTGGCGTCAATTGGACGAACAGGCCAACAGAATAGCCAACTGGCTCATAAAAAAGGGCATAAAGAAGGGCGATAAGGTTGTTCATCTTATGATGAACTGCCTCGAATGGCTGCCGGCCTATTTCGCCATACTGCGCACCGGCGCCCTGGCCGTACCGCTAAACTTTAGATTCGATGCCCCCGCCCTGAAACGCTGCGCCCAAATAGCTGAAGCCAAAGTCTTCCTGTTTGGGGAAGAATTCACCGAACGTATGAATGCGATAAAAGACGATCTGGAAGCTGTTGAAAGCTTTGTTTTTCTGGGTCCTGAAGATGTACGGCCCTCCTACGCACTCTCTTATGGCGAACTTCTTTGCTCGGAAAGCACGGCGCCCGGGGTACGTCTTGAGGGTTTAGACGATGCGGCCCTCTATTTTACTTCCGGCACAACCGGAGCCCCAAAAGCGATACTTTTAACCCATGCAAACCTCGAATCCAGCTGCTACGTTGAAAACCGCCATCACAAACAGACTCATGACGACAATTTCCTGTGCATTCCCCCTCTTTATCATACCGGAGCAAAGATGCACTGGTTTGGCAACCTCGTCGTCGGCGCAAAGGCGGTCATTTTAAAGGGTGTCGAGCCCTGTTGGATACTCGAGGCCGTTTCCCAGGAAAAGGTCACAATCGTGTGGCTTCTGGTTCCATGGGCCCTGGACATTCTTTTTGCCATTCAAAACAGGGATGTCGATCTGGAAGACTATGAACTTAGCCAGTGGCGTCTCATGCACATAGGCGCGCAGCCCGTGCCGCCAAGCCTCATCAAGGAATGGAAAAAGGTCTTCCCGCACCATCAGTACGATACCAACTATGGCCTTACCGAATGCACGGGGCCCGGATGCGTACATCTGGGAGTTGAAAACTCCCATAAGGTGGGCGCTATCGGAGTTCCTGGATTTGGCTATGAAATCCAGATAGTTGATGCCATGCACAACCGCGTTGCCAATGGCGAAATCGGAGAACTGGCCATAAGGGGACCCGGTGTCATGAAAGAATACTTTAAGAATCCGGAGGAAACGGCAAAAATCTTTAAAGACGGCTGGCTTTTGACCGGCGACATGGCTCGCTGCGATGAAGACGGCTTCCTCTGGCTTGTGGACAGGAAAAAGGATCTCATTATAACGGGAGGCGAAAATATCTATCCTGTCGAAATAGAAGACTTTCTTCAGGCTCATCCCGATATTCAGGACGTTGGGGTCATCGGCATTCCCAGTCTTCGCCTGGGAGAGATCGCCGCGGCCGTGGTTCAGGTTAAGCCGGGTAGAGACCTTACCGAGGAGGCGCTAAACCTTTTCTGCGAGCAACTTCCTAGATACAAAAGGCCCAGAAAGATTATTTTCGGCCAGGTTCCCCGCAACCCGACCGGAAAGATAGAAAAACCTAGACTTCGCAAAATGTATGACCAATGATGCTTTCAGGCAAAAATATTTCTTCCTGCTTTCCTGGGACAAGTGAAAACGACCTGCTCCCGTGGTGCCGGGCAGGCCGGCTGCGAGCTTTTCAAAAAAGCGTTGCTCCTTTGGGCCTGGACCCCAAAAGCCCCAAAGGATGGAGGCGCGTCTATCCCACCAGTGAAGCGGGCGAAAAGTACAATTTGCTATGCCTCGGCTACGCATCCCTCATGAAGTGGCTAAAATCGCGCCGTGTGTCTGATGAGGAGGTCATGGAAGCCGAGAGGGACCGCATCGCCCAGGGCTTCCAAAAAGTGGGAAAACCGGTGGAATTTCCCGAGATAGAACAGTTTCAATACAATCTTTTTCGAAGGCGCCAGCACGAAACGGCCCAAATATCCCGCCTGCTTTCCGAAATCGCGGAACTTGAAAACGAGCTCCGTTCCCCCGCCCTCTGGAATGACCCGCAGTTGATCGTCTCCGATCTTAGCGCTTTTCTGCAGCAAAGTTTTTTTCGCATTAAAGACCTGGAGAAAATCCTCAAGGCCCCCTGTTAGCCGCACAATTGCTCAGCCGTTTTTGCCGCGAGCTCCATAATCTGAGGATCCTTTTCAACCGCGCCCGGCTCATTTGTTCCAAAGGCTCTGATCTGCCGGATGTCGGTAAAACCAAACCCACGGAAGAAGTAGTCGAACTTTTCAAAAACATTGGTAAAAGAATTCCTGTCGGGGTTGTTCTGGGTAAGAATTAAAAGCAGCTTTTTCCCCGAGCGTAAACGGGAGCTGTTTGGGTTTGTAAGAAAATCCGGAACGAGAAAAGAAAAACACCTGTCTAGAAAACCTTTCATTTGCGCCGTTACGTCCCAGAAATACACCGGTGAGGCCAAAACCAGGATATCCGCCTCACCGATAGAGTCCAAGACTTGAGTGAGGTCGTCTTTTAGCACGCACCTGTCGAGTTTAGTCTTGCAAACGTAGCATCCCTGGCAGGCCTGGTAGCTAAGCGCGTTTAATTCGAAGGTCTTAACTTCAGCGCCAAACTTTTTAGCTTCGGTGCAAAACTTTTCGGCAATAAGGGAACTGTTTGCTTTTTTTCGAGGACTTCCAAGCAAAGAGACAATCTTCATGGTTTATATTTCCTTCTCAGGGGGTTATGCCCCGGGCTGGTCTATCCCGCCCTTGCCGGGCAATAAGATCAAGGCGCAGAGCTCACGGCGACGGATACTTCTGTCTGGCTGGTATAACACCGCGCACTCCGCCAAGTGGCTCTGCGACGTCGCCGACAAAGCGCGGGATCAAATGAAGGTGGACGTGCATGATCGTTTGCCCCGAGGCCCTGCCGATATTTACTCCTATGTTATAGCCGTCGGGCTTGTATTTTTCATCAAGCATCGCTTTGCCGCGTTTTACCAGCTCCGCAATAGCTTCGAGTTCTTCCCGGCTTGCCTCGAAGATACTCGCATAATGCCTTTTGGGTATTATCAAAAGATGGCCTTCAGTGACTGGCCAGGTATCGTATAGAGCAAAGGCCAGTTCATTTTCCACTACGGGATTGGCGATCGTGCAAAAAGGGCAACCCCTGGTCATGACAAACCCTCCTGCCTTTAAGCTGTTGTCTCATGAGAGCCGGAAAGAAGATAAGTTCTTTTCCCGGACTTGCTCTTCACCGTTTTCATCCAGCAAAGCCGCACAGGTAAGCAACTCCGAATGGGGAGGGATCGACAAGCGCCCTGGAAAAATATACCGGTTCCGGGAAGAGCAGGCCAGGATAACTTATCTGGCAGTCGAGCAAAATCAAGCGCCTGCTCGAATGCGCTCAACAGGACCAAAGCCTCCAGGTTTATCCCTTCATCGTGATCGGCCTGGAAACGGCCATGCGAAAAATGGACATTCTGAACATCCGCCGTGAGCATGCCGACTTACAACGGCGCATGCTCTTCATTCCCAAGGCCAAGGCCGGCGCGCGCGAACAGCCGATCACGGCGCATTTGACGGACTTCCTTGCTGATTATATGGAGGCACTCCCCAAGGTTGGGCAAGGCTTTTTGTACCTGCCCTCTTAACTGAGATCATCATCGAATTTGCCAAACGCGGCACTAGAATTTGGGGCATCTCCATTTTTGCCTTTTGAGCAAAAAATCGGGCGCCCACCAGTTCCAGGCCCCAAGCAGCCGCATGGTTGCGGGCACAAGCAGGCAGCGCACTATCGTTGCGTCCACCACAACGGCTATGCCCATTCCGATCCCCATTTCCTTTACGGCCGTAAGGTCTGCCAGCCCAAAGGCAAAGAGCACCAAAGCCATAATGGCTGCAGCCCCGGTAATCGTGCGCCCGGTTCGCTCAAGCCCCAGGGCCACCGCCCGGCTGTTGTCGCACACCTGCACGTATTCCTCGCGCACCCTGTTTAGCAGCAGGACCTCGTAGTCCATCGAAAGGCCAAAAAGGACGCAAAACATGAGTATAGGCGTCATTGCCTCTATTGGTCCCGGAGTAAAGTGGAGAAAGGAGGCCAGATGGCCCTCCTGAAAAATCCAGACAAGGGCGCCGTAGGAGGCGCTAAGCGATAAAATGTTCATCAAAACGGCCTTTAATGGCAGCAAAATGGAGTCAAGCATCAGCAAGAGCACGAAATAGGTTACAAAAACGATAAACCCGATAACAAAGGGCGAGTTCTTGTTGATTGTGTCTATGAAATCCAGACGAAAGGCGCTTGATCCGGTCACCATGAGCTCGCCCCCTACCGGAGGGTGCGAGCCGCGGATCGTTCGCACCAGGGAAAAGGCCCTCGAACCGGCCTCGGGCAAGGAGGTCTGAGCCACCAGCATGACGATGTCGCTGCCAACCATGTTCTTTAGAACCCGCTGGACGCCTTTTGGCAGAGGAGGGCTGGGCGGAGCGTACATTTGCACGTATAGCTTGCGGCTGATCGAAGATGAAAGGTCCACGATGCTCCTTACCTCGTTTACGCCGGGCAGCTTTGCCAGCCAGCGGCTAAGATCGTAGATGCGATCGATGTGGTCGACGCTTAAAGGGGAATAGCTCTTCGGATACTTGATAATCACTATGACCGGGTTGGTATCGACTTTGCTAAATTGAGAGCGCACCAATTCTATGCCTTGGCGGGACTGCGCCCCTTTGGGCAAACCCGCGGCGGCCTCCGAACCTAGCTGAATACGCAGCAGCGGAACGCCGAGCAAAATGAGACAAAGCGAGGCCGACAACAACACTTTCCAGGGATGGGCCATGACAAGGGTCGCCAGGCGGCGCCAAAACCAGGTGCTTCGCCCGCTTTGACGGCCCTTTAAAAAGGGTAGTTTCAAAAAGTCCACCCTGGGTCCCAAAACCGCGAGCAAAGCCGGCAGAAAGGTCATCGAGT
>JBMFHI010000031.1:0-35830 GCA_049976905.1 Syntrophobacteraceae bacterium
CCTGATTCACCTAGAAAGCCCTTTATTGTCTACATAGTTGACGATCTTTGGATGGGAGGTGCGCAACTCCACGTAATCGATCTTGCAGGCAGAATGCAATCGCGTTTCCAGGCGGAGGTGGTATCTCTCGGCCCTGCCTCGAACCAGCTTATGGCCAGGCTCCCAAAAGGCGTGAACATCACTTTTCTTGACATGGGATCGATAAAGACCCCTGCTTTCTGGGCCTCTTTTTTACGGCTGTGTGCATACCTGAGGCGCAATCGACCCGACATAGTCCACACCTTTCTCAATACCGCCTCCTGGCAGCGAGGCTGTCGGGGGTCAGGAGGGTCATAACGTCTAGAAGGGACATGGGAGGCTTCAGGTCAAACCGCGTCGCCCTGCTGGAGGGCCTTAGCAGCCGCCTGTTAGCCGCACGCGTTTTTTGCGTCTGCCAGGCAGCCGCCGATATCTCCCATAGGCGCGAAAGAATACCGCGGGAGTTGCTCCGGGTGATTATTAACGGTGTGGACGCATCCAAATTCAACGCCAGGGAGAATTACAACCAGACCGGAAAAATCAGGTGTGCAGTGGTAGCCTCCATGACCCGACCGATGAAGGGGCATGAGGACTTTTTAAAGGCGGCGGCACTCACGGAGGCAAAGAGGTCCGACCGGATGTCTTTTTTCCTCGTGGGAGGCGGCCACCTGAGACCGCATCTCGAGGAGATGGCCGCCAGGCTGGGTCTAAACGGCCAGGTTCATTTCCTCGGTGAGCGTACCGACGTCCCCTCAATCCTTGAAAGCATTGATATCCTTGTGGTCCCCTCCCATAGCGAGGGGATGAGCAACGCCCTGCTCGAGGCCATGGCAGCGGGCCTCCCTGCAGTCGCAACGGCGGTGGACGGAAACAACGAAGTGGTTGTCGACCAGGAAACCGGGATCCTGGTCCCGGCCAGGGACCCGGAGGCGATGAGCGACGCTCTGCTCCGCTACCTCGACAACCCCCGCCTGATGCAGTTGCATGGCAGGAATGCCAGACGCCGTATTGAAGAAAAATTCACCCTGGACCAAAGTACGGAAGCCTACCTCAAGGCCTACCACGAGGCGATGGACCTACCCGATTGAGGCAGAGGGCATCGCGGCATCTTGGAGATATCCTGAACTGGCCCCGACGAGACAGAGGTTCGCAAAGCCGCCCGTGGAATCCACACGGCTGACCGACCTGCGTCCGGTCAGGGAGTGAAAACTCCTACCTGTAAGAAAGGAAAAACGCGACTTGCCAGCTAAAATCCTGTTCTGCGAGGCCGGAGTCCTTGGGGGCTCTGTAAACAGGCTCACCAAACTCCTTACACGTCTAAACAATTCCAGATTCCAGCCCTCGATATTGACCTATTACAACAGTGGCAAGGCCAAAGAACTCCACGGCCCGCAGTCGGGTTTCCATGCGAAGACGCTGGGAGTGAAGGATATACCCGCCCCGGACGTGCTGGGTCATTTCGGTCCTCTCCCCTGCCCCTCCCGATTCGGAATAAGGTATCTGATCGAGTCTCTTAGGATGCTCATCGCCTCCCGGCCTGATCTAGTATATCTCAACAACACCCCTTATTGTCACCTTCCAATGATTCTCGCCGCCAGTTTCCTGAAGGTACCAATCGTGTGCCACCTGAGAGATACGATCACCTTCACGAGGGCCGAGCAGCATGTGCTCGGATGGATATCGAAGTTCGTGGTCTTGAGCCTCGCACACAAAGACTTTTACAGGGCCCAGGGCATCCCTGGTGAAAAGATCGTCTGCATATATAACGGCATCGATCCGGAAGAGTTCGACCGGCTCTCCTGCGAGCCCGCTGGATATTCACTCGAAGACGCCCCCACAATTGCTTTCACGGCGGTTATGTCCTCTCGCAAACGCTGGGCTGACGCGGTCAAGGTGCTTCGGCTCCTGGTCGATGAAATGCCTGATGTCAAAATGCTGTTCCTGGGCGACGGGCCGGACAGGGAGGCCCTGGAGGCAATGATTCATCGGGAGAGGCTGCAGCAAAACGCAATTCTCACGGGAACCGTCTCCAACGTCGCCCCCTGTCTTCCAGCCTGCAAAGCAGGCCTGATGCTCTCCGAACGCGAGGGCATGCCGAACGTGATCCTTGAGTACATGGCTGCTGCACTTCCGGTCATTGCGACAAACCTTCCCGGAATCTCGGAAATGGTCCAAGACGGGATAACCGGCCACCTGGTCCCACTGGGGCAGCCGGAGTCGGTTTCAAAGCTGCTAAAAGCATTGCTCGAAGCGGAGCAGGAACGCACGAGGATGGGGAATGCGGGCAGGGCGCTCCTGGAGAGCCGCTTTAGCCTTCGAAGTGAAGTTGAATGTATCGAGAGGCTGCTGGCCGATGTCATCTGATTTGGGTCATTCGGAGAGTTCCCTTGACAAATACTGGCGGGGCCTGTTTTGGTCGATCTCTTCCTTCGCGATAAGATTTACCATCGGCATAGGCTCATCGATACTGTTCGTCCGCTACCTCGGGGACACCGGGTATGGGGCCGTTGTCGTCATGGCCGACTTTGTCACCCTTTCGATCGTACTACTATCCCAGGGGCTTGGGGTGGTCCAGACCAGGGTCGTGCCGCAGCTTTTCGTGCAAAACGAACTCGGCATGGTAAAAGACTTCCTCTACAAAGTATTCATGATCAGAATAGCTTTAAGCCTAATTGCTTCGCTCCTGCTCTACCCTTTCATTCCGTGGCTTCACGCCAAACTTTTTCCGGAGGTCAATTCCAGCCTGCTGGTCGTTGCATTGGTGCTCATACCAGTCCAGATGACCTGGACATGCTTCCGGGGGACGCTCGAGGTCACTTACCATCAAAAAGAGCTGGTCTTCACTGATGTCGCCGGCCTCATATTCCGGCTGCTTGCCGCCGCCCCGGTAATTTACTTTGACTTGGGCGTTGTGTGGTTTTTTGGAACACAGGTGTTCACGGATCTTTTTTTGACCCTGCTCTACGGGTATCTTTTTAGGGTGAAAGTATGGGCAAGGATAGCCGACGCTGCGAGAATCAAATTCAAGGGTAAAATGTGGTCCGTCGGTTGGATTATGATGTTGGTTCTCTTCTCAGGTAAGCTGCTGGGAAAGGAAATGGATACACAGATTCTTTCCTACAGGCTGAAAGCGGCCGCCCTGCCCGAAATCGCCATCTACACCATTTCGTTTTACTTCGTGGTGAGGTGCCTTGCACTCATTGGATCGGCCGACGGCGGGATTGCCAATCTCACCCAGTCCATAATGTCTGAGCTGGTGCATATCGAAGATTTCAAAGGCCTCCGTACACTCTATTCATCTCAGCTTCAAATATATTATTTTTTCGCCATTCCCTTAGCTTTGGGCGGATGGGTCCTGTCCGAGCGCATTCTGACCTTGATGTACGGCGCTTCCTTCGCCGGGGGAGGCAATGTCTGCGGGCTGCTCTTTATGGTGTTTGGCTGGACGATAATAAGCAAGCTCAACTACCCCATGATCTATTCTCTCGGACGGGAGAAAAGCCTCCTGGTCGAGCGCACACTATGGGGATATCTGAATGTGGTGGGGTCTTACTACCTGGCCCCATGGGGCGCAATCGGCGTCGCATCGGCAACAGGCCTCTGCATGGTGGGCATGTGCGTCTGTGAGACGCTGTGGGTGCGCCGACTGATTTCGCCCTCTTATCCCATTAGGTTCATGCTGAAGATCCTGGGCGGGGCCCTGCTCATGGCCGTCCTTGTGGCACTTTTCATAAAAGACGCTCCGTTTAACTCCCAACTCCTTAACTTGTTGGGAGCTGTTGTTATCGGAACGATAGTGTTTGGCGCCTCACAGGTCGCGCTTAAGCCGATCTGCAAAAGCGATGTGGAAAGCTCCAGGCTTTTCTCGGGACCCATAAGGAAAGCCCTCTATGTGCTGGCCCGCTGATGTTGTTCGCACCTATTTGCGAGAATCGGCTCAAAGCTGCTGGCCCGCGATCCGACTGTATTGCCCCGCATGCGAATGAGCGCCTTGGCGCATAGAAACACCCGTTGCATATTTTTCCATGGGCCTTATACGATTCAAATCGTTCATGGCGCACGGCACAATTCTTTTCGCGAGAATAAATATTGCTGAGAATTGGTCAGGGACCCCAAAATTCATTTACATAGTCTCTACCAGATTCCCGCGGCAAAGCCAAGAGAGAAGGGATTGAAAGTTATTCAATGCCAAATATACCAAATAATTCTACCGCAAGCAACCGACTTGTGTTCATTGATATGCTTCGTGGGTTAAGTATTCTGTACATCGTTGGATTTTGGCATGTAATGAATTATGTTCCACCGTCACAGGCCTATCATAACTCAATTACCTGTCGTATCATTGTCGGTATTTTGGGCACGTTTGTTTTTGTATCCGGATATTTGCTAGGCAGGACACGCATAAACGCTACGTCATCAGGTATCGTTTCGTTTTACAGTAAGCGGATATTGAGAATTTATCCATTATATTTGTGCGCTATATTGTTGTTCTTTGTATTCCGAATCTCAGATGGAACGACATTGCTTAAAGCTAGTATGCTAATATCCATGTTTTATGGTCCATCTCCACCGACACTATGGTTTATAACCATGATCATAGCGTATTACGCCATCGCTCCACTGCTCATAATCTTAATAACGCATAAAATCTGTTTTTGGTTATGTAGTGCCGCTATTCTAGCTTCAGCTATTATTATGACCATTTGGTCCTCACATGTCGATCCACGAATTGCAATTTATTTGCCAGCGTTCGTGTCCGGTATATATTTCGCTAATATAAGAGCGTTAAAACCGGTACCTACAATATACTTTGCCGTTATTGGACTAGTATGTTCGATTGCCATATCATTTCTTTTCAGTTCATCTTCCTCCCCAGAGAGCAGCTTAGCGAGCATTCCGATCGCTACGTTCGGCCCAATGTGCATATTTTTGCTGTCGCTGTGCTATGAAAAGTCCATTCCGAACTGGAAAGCTTTCAGCGTATTGGGATATTCTGGATATGTAATGTACCTGGTACATCGTCCAGTATACGGGACTATGGATCTACTATTATATCATATATATAATGTGGTATCTACAACGTGGCACCTCATATATCTGATTGGGGTATGTTTACCTATGATTATTATTGTGTCATGGTATATCCAGCTATATTATGATAAAGTTATGCAGTTGTGTCTGACCTATGTGAATGACAAGACTTGTCATGTAGGAGAATAGTGATGATACAGTCCTATAATGACTATCTTGCTTATTTGGAAGCTGATCGTATTGCTCTTGGAATTTCTTCGACGCTGAAGAATCGGTTGTTTGATGAGGTATGGAAGTTCCAGCGCGTTTTGAGAACACTAGAGTATCTGATCAATTGCAAAAAGAGCAGGATCAGGATCCTTATAAACAAGCTAAGGTTCCGATCTATGAGCACAAGGCTGGGTTTTACCATAGGGTTCAATTGCACCGGCCCTGGATTGGCCATCGCGCATGTCGGCCCGATCATTATCGGGAAGGTAAAAATCGGCAAGAATTGCCGATTGCACACGTGCATCCAAATAGGCGCCTGGGAAGATGGCTATCCTGAGATTGGCGATGACTGCTACATCGGCGCCGGCGCCAAAGTGATCGGCGGGGTAAAATTGGGTGACAAAACCATGGTCGCCCCAAACGCGGTCGTTAGAAAGAGTTTCCCCGACGGGTGTTGTCTCATCGGCGGCGTTCCGGCGAAATTCATCAAGTCAAACAACTTCTCCTGGCTCGAAAAACGCTCCAGAAGATCTGCCGTGTAGAATTGTGATTTCCACACGGCGTTTGGCATGCTCATGGCCACAGGGCAGGGTGCCCTGACACAAGGCGCCTGTGCGCGCCGGACAATGAGCAGGCATAACCATGGACTGTTAAGGGCGAAATGAGATACCTACTTTTTTTCATCGTTTTTTTTGGCTTGCCCAATTGCCTGTGGGTCGTTCAGAAATTTAGCATCTCTCCTCAGGCCATACCTTTGGGGCTGGTCAACCTGCTCCTGATTCTTGCCGCAGGGCTGTGGATATTCTCGAGAACTCAACCACCCCATCTCAAAAACCCAATACGCGAATACACGATATTCACCGTGCTGGTCGTGTTATGGGTTGGAATGGCAATCCTGACGGGATTCGATCGTGTAGTATGGAATACCTTGCAGGATTCAAAGCGCGAAATCTCTAAGCTACTATTGTTTTTCCTTCCACTTGGCATTATCAAGAATCGGAGAGATTTCGCTTGGTTCCTTGGAATCTGCCTGCTGGTTCACTTTGTAATCGGTCTGGAGGTGCTGCGCTCGGGAGTTCTTGCTGGTGCCCACTTCAACGATAGCAAGCGGGGCGCCGGACCTTTTGGAGTGGGTTACTGGGGCACAGGGGATGTAGCGGGGGGCTCGGATGTGGCGGGTGCTTACCTGGCCCAAATGATAATGTTTTTTCTGGCCTTCGTCGTATATGGCGGTATCCAACTGCGGATAAGGATTTTTTGTGCCGCAGGCGCAGCTATCCTTTTGGCGGGAACTTACGCGACCTACGCGCGCGGAGCGTTGCTGGGTGTTGCTGCAGGCATGCTCGTCATGACGCTCATCCGGAAGATAAATACTACACGCGTAATCCTATCGGTCATCATTTCGCTGGTTGCGTTTGCTTATGTACCAAATGGCGTCTTTACGCGATTTCACGACATTAAGTCGGAAAACGGTAAATGGGGCGCCTCCACAGCGGGCAGACTCGATTATTATGACGCTGCGCTCCAAATCATAGAGCATTATCCTCTCGGCGTGGGTACCGGCCAGATAAGAAGCGCCATGCAGGAATATACCGGCCGTGCGAAAGGTTCCATGGGCAAACACGTCGATCCGCACAACGGATTCCTCTACGCCGCGTGCGAGTATGGAATAATAGGCTTGATTATCTTTATCGCACTCCTGTGGAAAATGTTTGCTATCGCACAATCCCTCTTTAATGACGAGAGCATGTCGCCAATTTACAGGGTTTACTCGCTCGGGATGACTGGAATGATCGCATCCCTCGTTGTGTGCAATATGTTCTATGCTAACTTCTTTAAAGACATGGTCCTGGGCACCATCGCCATCCATTTTGGGATGCTGGCCTTTATCAAGGCGGTATCGCTTGAAAAAAGCGCGTCGTTTGCGAGCGCAACGTCATCCGTCGGGGTGAATATACACACGGCTTACCATCACATCAATAGGACGGTGCTGTAAAAATCTAAGTGTTACGCTGCGGTTCAATGATCAGTGCCCCAGAGCCCTTGCACCATCGCCAACGAAGCCGGGCCGCAGAACTCCCATACTCGCCTCCAGGAAGTACGACGATGACTTATCGCAATGTCCTGCATTACGCCAGCTACGACGCTCCTTATATGGGCAATTTTATGTCCTCACTGCTCTACCTTGATGCCAAGCTTCAGGAAAATGGCCATAAGATGGCGTTCCTTTTCAGTCAAATTGCAAAATCGCGACCCTGGGTAGCGATTTTGCAAAGTAAAGACAATGACCTGAGCTTTATGCACGGAGACATCCGGCAGGATATATCGACATTAAAAAATATGATAGCAGATAAAGCTATCGACATTTTGCACCTTCACTTTTGCTCGGCGCAAATGATCGTAATGGCTAATCTTGCGTTATTATTTAGCAAGCGTACTAAATGTGTTATCCACTTACATAATCATTATCCTGACCATACTAATATCATTAAAGACATCATGCGAAAAGTTTTATACTCAGGCAAATATTACGCATGCTGTAGTCGATCGGTGGCAATGGATTTGGAGAGTAAGGGTTTTGAAAGAGAGAGAATCTTTGTGGCGGAGAACGCCATCGATTTTTCACGACTTGACCATTGTGAAACGAACAAAAGCATAGAGGTCGCTTTTAACCGGCAATCTTTCAAGATTTTAGTATTTGGATTTGACTTCGAAAGAAAGGGTCTAGATATTGCCGCCAAGGCGGTTGGAAGGGCAAGAGAGTCCACAGGCCTGGATATCGAGCTCTTTGTGTGTGTCGCTATAAACCTTGGTGATGTTACAAGAAAACTTATCGACTGCTTAGGGAGGCTTCCGAACTGGATAAAGATGCTGCCACCAAGGAACGATATAGCTACCTACTATAAATTTGTCGATCTCTTCATTTCTCCCAGCAGGGAGGAAGGCTTTTGCTATGCATTGGTTGAAGCTGCGTATTGTAAAACGCCGACCGCGGCGAGCATGATCCCGGCACAAAAGGAACTGGAACTCCCGTATTGCAAGTGGTTCCAATCCGGGAACGCTAACGAATTGGCCTCGATAATCGCAAACCTTGCCACCAAGGGTGGGATTCCGGATCAACTTCTAGAAAAGCAAAAAATTTCGGTAACACAGAGGTACGATTTAGCGGTGTGGGCAAATAGTCTGCTGGAGATGTACGACAGGATCTAACAGCATTTTAGAGCCGCCGGTACAAAATGTAATTGCTCAAATTGTCCGAATGGTAATTTGAATCCACGACGCATAGGACCGCCTGTCTCGGAACGAATACGTGACCGGTGCGACTTCCTTTTGCTGACCGTAAGATTGCTCTGAAGTTCCAGGGGGAATATCCTGACACTCCGTGTTCGTCTTGGACAGCGTGTGAAACGTCAACCTTTCGATATCCCACTCATAAAAACAGTATCCATGCCCGGTAAAAGCATGCTTCGCAGTGGAATTACAGTGAACTGGAACAACTACAGCAATCCCGGCAACCGAGTTACCTTTTCGTAAGTTATCCGGCCGCTTCGACATCGGAACTATCCCTCACCCCGGGGATCGAGATTCCAGGGCTCAAGCCCTCCGACAGGCCCAACCCATCAGACGGCCGGGCCAGTCAAGACATTGGAAGGCCTATTCCTTAAACGCGACTCCAATGGAATTTGGACTCGAATGGCACAGCTCTTGAAAGAATAAATTTAACTCCGAGTCGCCACAGCTTCAATAGACCCGGGAGGGGCTTTCATCGGGGATG
The DNA here is from genome assembly GCA_049976905.1 of Syntrophobacteraceae bacterium. GTDB lineage: Bacteria > Desulfobacterota > Syntrophobacteria > Syntrophobacterales > Syntrophobacteraceae > SbD1. The sequence continues at coordinate 9,035 of JBMFHI010000031.1, forward strand.
ATAGTTCAGACGATCTGCCGACGTCTAGCGGAATCTGGAAGATTGTCTTCCGCTTGTCTGCCGGTCCTCGCTTCCCGCCCCTTGTAGTGCGGAGACTCAAGCTGTGTTTTTCGGGCACGCGGTCGACTTTCAGCCAGTGCATGCCCTCTACAACCTCTCACTTCACACACGCAAGGACATGCCATGCATGAATTGAGAAAACGGTTCTTCATCCTGACGTGCATAGCGGGAATATGTTTTCTGCTCCTTCGCTCATCCATTGTCTTTGGAGCGCCGTCCTATTATGATCCGACTAACATCCCCCCCACCCCGGTCGGTTCGGGAACAGTTTATTACATCAGCGCAACCAACGGCAGCGACTCGTATGATGGACTGGCGCCCACCTATAATGGGAAAGACGGACCTTTTAAAACCATCGGCCATGCCATCGACAGGTACAGCGGTAGAAATAAAGGCGGCAACACATTTCTTATCGAAGCCGGAACATACTATGAGTACCTGAGCGTAGGCAACATCACGGGAACATCTGCCGCCAATCCACTGGTTATAGGCGCGTATGGAGGCGGGCCGGCAATTATCCAGCCGCCAGGAACCAATCTCACCTGGACCGTGACCTCCAACCCCAAAATATTTTCCGCCCCCTGCGCTCTCACACTGGACAACGGAAAATACGCCACAACTCCAAACGCTGTAATAATAGACGATAACTTCCGGACTTGCCGCCCCTGTTATCAAGCCGGTCAACCTATTGGGACATTTTGCTCGCCGAGCAGCCTGACAAGCTATGGGCAGTGGACTTATGACGCAAGCACTCAGACCATCTACGTCTACACCGACGGCAAAAGCCCCGCTTCCCACGGGGCGATTGTCACCAAGCTTGATGCCAACAATGTTGAACCCTCATGGGTTGTCGAAGGACCTTATGTAATCATCCACGGCTTGGAACTGATTGGGGCCAGTTCAATAGGGATCTATAGCTGGGCTAATAATGTGACCGTCGAGGATTGCGAAATAAAGTATAGTGGTAAAAGCTCTTTAGTGTTGACCGGCCAGTACGACTCCGTCATTATGAATTCACTGCACGGCAATATCCTGATGAACTGGCCCAGAGGCCGGACGTGGGATTCGAGCGGCGGCTGGCCCGAAGGCATGACCACAAAGGGGGCTTATGCCGAAGTTTCAGGCAACCTCGTTTATGATAACGGCGGTGAGGGAATCGGGATAAGCAGCAACTCTACTGTCGAGAATAATATTTCTGATAACAACTGGAGTGTGAACATCTATTTATGCAATACCGTGGATGATGTAGTTCGTGACAATGTGGTTTTCGACTCACCACTAAACCGATCCGATGCTGAAGATGCCAGCCAGATTCCAACATGGACCAACATTGATAAAATTTATTGTAGAATGCAGCCATCTGGAATTTCTACCGGAGACGAAGGAACGACAGCTGTTTCTACTGGCAATCAGATCTACAACAACATTATCGTAGGATGTCCTGTATCCTATGTCCACAATGCCGAGACAACGGACGGCTTATCTGGCATAAAAAATATTGTATTTTCCAACAATACAATTATTATGCCTACTGACATAGGCGACACTTATTACGCTCATGAAGGGATACGCATCCCATATGACAATGGAAATAACAGTAATAGTGTTTTTGAAAATAACATCATCTACAGCTTGTCTAATAACTCACAATACGCTCTTATAGCAATAGACAATGCCTCCGACCCAGGAATACAGATTAAAAACAACCTATTCTACAGTCCAAACGAGCTTAACTCCTTACAGATAGGCACATATCCGGCGACACTAGACACCTTCTCTGCGTGGCAAAGCGCTATTTCATTTCAAAGCGGGAATATCTTGGGAGATCCTGTGTTCTCAAGCGACCCGACAACAATAACCAATCCTGCGTTGCTGGCGGCAGCCCTGGCCATTCAATCGTCATCCCCGGCCGTGGGTAAAGCGTTGTCTCCGGTATCCCTATTTACCACCGATTTCAACGGGGCTTCAAGGGGCACTGCCTGGGACATCGGGGCGATTCAGCATGGGGGCACTCTATCGGCGGTGACCGGTTTGAAGTTGGTCTCCCCGAAGTAGGCATACCGGTCGCGGCAAGAAAGGCGCGCTTGCCGCCCGCGGGCGCGCCTCGCATGAAGCTTCGTACATACACCTGTAAAGCTTCCTGAATACACCCAAACCTTGCTTGGGTGCCAGTACGCCCTGGAGTCATATAACCCTGGCAAAACCGGTGGCTTGGCAGACCGTGAACCGCTCAAAGCGGTTAGGATGCACCGGGACGCTTAACATTACCCGCCAGGGTTGAATTTCCTGTGCGTCACCCCGGCAAGTTTTATGCTGGAGTCCGGCTCTTTTGCGCTTGAACGCTCAAAAGAGTTGACTCATTTCTGCTCAAAAGAACAGACCCAGATGGCGCGCATTGCTTCGACTCTGGGCATGGGTCAAAGAATTGATGAGCAACCGTGCAAAGACCGCTACGACCATCTTCTCGACGCAAAATCGCTCATTGGCTTTTTGCTTTTGCCGTTTCTGGCTGACATCTCCATTGCCGCTTCTCGTTTCCGTTTCTCGTTGCCGCTTCGCGGCTCGAAACACTTTCGTGGTATAAGCCCTCCAGCTCCAAGCCTAACCCAAAGACCGCCGTATCGCTCGCAACGGTTCGACACACGAGGCGACACCGCTATTTGAAAACCGAATATTAAATCGCACCCTTTCCACGCACTATGCACAATGCCCTGATCACCAGGCGCCACCCGATAATTCCTGCTTGCTGTTTTTCCTGGCTGTTTTGCTTGCTGTTACTACGCTGTTAATTGAGGCGTCCAAATCCTCTAATATTAATAAATTCAAAAGGATAAGAAAATGGACGAAAAAAAATCGCTGTATTAACAGTAAAAACAGCATGGGCAGCGACGAGCAGGAAGCAAAAAGAACCGCGCCCGAAACTTTTCATTGATTTGGATGCTCCGAGCTAACATGAAGGGCTGTGGTGAAAACGCATGAGGTTTCCAGTCTTTGCCTTTTGCCCCTTCCACAGAGCTCCGCCCTGAAGGGCTGTCACTCCCAGGCCAGGCCGCTCGATGAGCTTGTTACCCGCATCAAGGAGGCAATCGAACTCTGCCGGGAGGTACAGGAAGAGGATCTGGAACCGCTGGATTTTGTCGGTGTCCAGCAGGTTAGCGTCACAGCATGACGAAGCTGCCTGCCCTTACGGGCAAGCATTTGTTATCAGCATTGGCAAAAACAGGGTTTGAGGTTATCCGAACAAAAGGAAGCCACTGCTATTTGCTGCATGCCGATGGTCGAGCTACAGTCTTCCCGCTTCACGCTGGTTAGACAATCGGGCCTGGACTCCTGGCTAAAATCTTGAGAGATTGCGAATTGACCCGGCATGATCTAAGAGATCTCATCTAAAAAATAGAAGATGCCATGACAGATATTTTCCAATAGTCCCAAGTCGGCAAGTAAAAAATCGATGATCGGCGACTGCGCGTCCCGCTATCACTGCAGTGACCCCAGAACCCGCGAAAGGGCAAAATGTTTAACGATAGTCCCAAACAGCTACACCATATCCCCAAACTATGTACTTAAACTATCAAACCATACTGCCCGCCGCGGCCGCGCTCCTAAGCCTTTGCCTGGGCCTCTTCGCCCTCCTTAAAGCAAAGGACCTTTTAGCCTACAGGCTCTTCGCCCTGGGGATGCTCCTTCTTGCCTCCGAACAGGTTTTCTCGCTCCTTATCTTCCACTCGGGAGATCCGGTCGCCTTCCTGCACTGGCAGTTTATCAATATGCTTGCCGGGGCGTTGGCGCCCGCAACCTGGCTCGCCTTCAGCATCTGTTATGTACGGGAGGATTTCCGGCAGAGCTTGCTTCGCTGGAAATGGGGGCTGATCGCTGCCGCCATCTTTCCCACGGCCCTCATCTGGTTATTTCGCGGTTCGCTTTTTAGAACCCTCGCTTTTAAAACCGGGTGGGTCGTCTCCTTTGGATGGCCCGGCTACCTCTACGAACTCATAGTCCTGCTCGTGATCATAACGATCCTTGTAAGGCTTGAAAGAACACTCAGAGCGTCATCGGGAGATGCGAGATGGCGCATAAAATTCATGGTGCTTGGCATCGGGTTTATCTTTGCCGCAAGAATTTATTCCACTGCGGAAAGACTTCTCTTCGTAGGAGACTTCAGCTTTCTTTTTCTCGTTGATTCGGCCACCCTGCTTCTTGGCGATCTCATGGTCATTGTCGGTTTTATGCGCACCAGGCTCGAAAATGTCAATGTCTATATCTCTCAGGACCTTCTCTATAATTCGATAGTCATAACCCTTGTCGGCGCCTACCTGCTTATCGTAGGCGTTGCAGCCAAGATAGCCCGGTATTTCGGAGCCGGCGCGATAATGCTCGATGACGTCTTCCTGATCCTTATCACCCTCCTGGGTATAGCCGTTTTGTTACTGTCCGACAGCGTGCGGTTCAGGATCAGAAACTTCATAAGCCGGAATTTCCAAAGGCCTCCCTACGATTACCGCAAAGTCTGGGCGTCCTTTACCGAGCGGTTACCCTCGATGATCGATCTTCGCGACCTGTCCAACGCCATGGCAAGGACTATCAGCGAGACTTTCGGGATTGCCTGCGTTAGCATCTGGGTAAATGACGAGATACGTGGCGCTCCCGCATTGTCGGGCTCTACCCACCTTCCCGCCAATAGCGAACCAAATCCTGAGCTTCAAAACGAGATCGGATTTCTAGCCCTTTCCTCTCGGGACAAAAGAACGCCGATGATGCTCGATTCCCCCGCCAGGAAGGAAGGGGGCTGGTCTTACGACAGGATTTATTGCTGCGCACCGTTAATGGCCAAGGGCGAATTCCTGGGGCTCATTACCCTGGGCAGTAAAATCAATAAGGAGGATTACAACGCCCAGGACCTCGATTTGCTGACAATAATCGCCCAAAATGCCGCCGGACTCATTCTAAATCACAAGCTTTTCCAAAACCGCCAACGGCACATGGAAATGGAAGCCTTCCGGGCCATGTCTTCTTTTTTGGCCCATGATCTAAAAAATGTGGCATCAACCATTTCCCTTACACTCACAAGCTTTCCCGTCCATTACCAAAACCCGGAATTCCGTGCCGACGCTCTCCAGATGATGTCAAAGACAGTCGAAAAAATCCGCAAAATCTGCTCGGGCCTTTCCGCCCTCGACCAAAAGTTCGAACTGGAAAAATCGCCCTGCGACCTGAACGAATTGGTAACCGCCACCTTGGCCGGCCTCGAACTGAGCACCCCGGTCATAACCGATCTTTCTCCCGTGCCAAAGACCCTCCTTGACCCGGAGCAAATCCAGAAGGTCGTGCTAAACCTGGTGCTAAACGCCTTCGAAGCAAGCGATAACGGCAATGAAATCCAGGTTGCAACCCGGTGCGAGGGGCCCTGGCTTCGCATCTCGGTTACCGATCACGGCTGCGGAATGTCTGGCGAGTTCATGAATAAAGAGCTTTTTCATCCCTTCAGGACCACCAAGAAGAATGGGTCGGGCATAGGGCTCTATCAGGGCAAAACGATTGTTGAAGCCCACGGGGGACACATCGAAGTCCAAAGCACTAAAGGAGAGGGAAGCATTTTTTCCGTATTTTTGCCTCTGGCCGGATAAAAAACAGCAGCTTCTATTCTATTCCCCCTCACACGCCCGGCACTCATTTTTCTAAGACACATCAATCCGGCAAAATTGCGGTTAAGCGATACAATAACGGAAAGTCCGCATTTTCCTATAAGTTAGACGAATAATGAGGAGAATAAAAAGCAAAAGGGCCTGGCATTTTCAGCTAGGCCCTTGTATTTTCTGGCTCCCCGGGACGGACTCGAACCGCCAACCTAGTGGTTAACAGCCACCCGCTCTGCCATTGAGCTACCGGGGAATGAAGAGATTGATTTTTTAGCAAAGCTTGCCGCTTTTGTCAATAGCGCGTGCAGTCCAATTCAGGGCAATCGCATCTATTCGTGCTGAACCTGGGCCTCGAACTGGTGAAAGTTACCCTGATTCCTAAGATTGCCCTGACAGAAAACCCCTGAGTTTCACTCAGCAACTACGAACATATTGTCGCCTCCAGGTCGTAATCATGCGAAGCCGTGATGAGAAGGGGTTTTATTTCTCCCGGCTTGCCGTCGCCATCGGTGATGATTACGCACCCGTCGACCTCAGGGGCCTGAGTGGCCAACCGTCCGGCAAGAAGCATGTCGCTTTCGGGGTGAGGCCCCTCGATCATAACCGCAAGGGTGCGGCCCACCATTTTTTCGAGTTTTTGTCTCGAAATGTCCCTTTGCAGCTCGAGCAGGGCTGAACGTCTGCTTTCGGCCGTCTTGGCCGCGGGCCTGCCGCTAAGACGCGCGGCCCTTGTCCCCGCTTCCGGCGAAAAGGCAAAGACCCCGACGTGATCGAACCTGACGCGCTCGATAAATGCCAGAAGCAAGTTGAAATGAGCCCTGGTCTCACCGGGAAATCCCACCATTATGGAAGTTCGAAGCGCGATATCGGGAACGAGGGAGCGGATTTTATCTATAATGGGTTCAGGTGATCGCGCAGGTCGGCCCATTGCCTCAAGGACCTCCGGAACGCAGTGCTGAATTGGAATATCAAGATAGGGCACGATCCTGGCCGAATGCGCCATTACGTCCAGGAGCCGCTCCGAAATGCGCTCAGGATAAGAGTAGAGCAGCCTTATCCAGGCAATCGCTCCGGGCAGTACGTCGAGTTTTTCGAGAAGGTTGGGAAGGGCCTCAGGATCGTTTCGATCGAACCCAAACGCCGTGGTGTCCTGGGCTATAAGATTTAGTTCCTTAATTCCTACGGCTGCAAGGTCTTTGGCCTGGGCCAGGATTGCCGCTTCACTCTCACTCCTTAGAGGTCCGCGCAGGTTGGGAATAATGCAAAAAGAGCAGCAATTGTCGCAGCCTTCGGCAATTTTTAGATAAGCCGAACTCGCTCCCGTTGAAATCACCCGCTTTAGCTCAGGATTAGAAACCCCCATGGGCCTTGAGATCCAAAGCCGCCTTGGATTTCCCCCAAGCCTTGATTCAACGGCGGCTGCCAGCCCCTGATAATGGGAGGTCCCAAGAAAAATGTCAACTTCGGGCAGTTCCTCGAGAAGCTTTTTCCCATACCTTTGCACCATGCAACCAGCCGCGACAAGCATGGAGCACTTTCCCGAAACCTTGTGCGCCGCCGTCTCAACGATCGTTTCTATAGCCTCCTGCACTGCGCTTTCCAAAAAACCGCAGGTATTTACCAGGATAAGATCGGCCTGCGAGGGCTGCCCCGACATCTCATAGCCCATATCGACCAGCTGTTTAACCATGAATTCACTATCAACCAGATTTTTTGCGCATCCCAGGCTGATAAGGCAAGCATATTTCATAATGTTTTTTATCTCGTTAGACAGGTTTTAAATGAGATGTATTCTAACAGAGTAAAGGCGGAAAACCTTTAAAATTCGGTCTATTCGGCAGACTATGTGATTTTTGATAAAAACCCTCGGGAAGCAAGGTCCCTTTGGGGGAGACCTTGAAAACTGACTGCCGCTCCACTTGGGAATTGAGCGGAGTAAATGTGCGAACTTACCATCTCGAAAAAAGCTAAAAGAGCCCTCTCGCAATACCATTTACCGGCAATGGCCCCCCTCCTGGAGCGATGTTGTCGCGCGCCCCATAAACCGATGAGCCAGAGTCACACAATTAGAGATGCCTATAGATGGACTCAGGGATATAAAAGCGCCTCTTATTGAGCACAACGCCCAATATATTTCCACCGACCCTGGAAATACTGTCGCGCATCGTCTTAACCGCCTGCCACTTGGTTTTTTCGGCCTCTACCACCAGTATCACCCCGTCAACCTTTGTTGCAATGGCAAGTCCGTCCGCCGACATCACCAGTGGCGCGGAATCGATAACGACAAGGTCGAACTCTTCTCGCAATTCTTCGCAAAAGTGTTCGAACTTGGAATTAAAGATCTCAGGTGTAGAAACAGCGGAATTGGAACCCGGACTGAGAAACAGTTTTGACTGCCCGACCTGGTGAAACCCGCCGCTGCTGGGTCCTCCGTTTCTAAGCACCGAAAGCCAACCTAATTTCTCTTGCATATCGAAAAAATTGACCTGACCAGGGTCATGCCTATCCGCATCCAGCAAAAGAACGGAATGACCTATAAGGTGAGAGGAAACCCGCGCAAACTCCCGGACAATCGTGGAAGTCCCCTCGCCTTGCCTTGCCCCAATGAACTGAATTACCCTGGATTTCTGATGAGGCAAGAGGGTCTCTATAACCTTGTGGAGGCCCAGCATCTCGTCTTCCATGGCTAGCCCACCGGCCCCCCCCTCGATAGGGAAAGAACCAGGCATTGACGCAGCTGTGAGGCTTCCTCCGCCCTTTTTTTCCCGATGAACATTCTGCAAAGCTTCGTAGATCTTGCTCATGGCTAAACTCTTTTTCAGTAAAAGGTCAAAGGCAATAAATACTTTGTTAATCCATGATTCGGCAGTTAGAGTTAAAATATATATATTTATCTTTTATGGTGCTACTGGTGGAAGAAAAATCTTTTTGCCTGCCTCGATTTTGTTGAGATTCTTTATCTGAGGATTAAGATTTTTAAAAGAGGCGAGGGTACTTTCGTTTACCTTCCCATAAATATCAAGCAAAAGCTTGTTTACGCTGTCTCCCTTTTTGACCACCATGGAAGATGCGAGCTGCCCCTTTTGTATGGTTTCCGGCGGCAAGGTCTCTGCCTTCGGTTGGGCGACAAGCGAGGGTTGAGCTGGTAGTGGTTCCTTGGTTTTAGGCAAATGCGCCTGGACGCCAATGGCTGCAGGACCAGTTGGAACGGCGGAGACGGATTTAGATACCGATGGCTCCGCAATGCTCGCCTTAGGGCCTGAAGCCGGGGAAACGGCTTTATCTTTGGGTGGGCTCACGGTGGAAATATTTGCGTCCCGATTAGATGCGACCGTTTTGGCTTTGGTATCCATCGGGTCCTTGGGTTTTTCAGCAACCGGCGGGGTCTTTTTCTCCTGGCCTGGGTTGTTGGCCGAAAGATTGGTCCTGGATATCGCGGGCAAAGAGTTTGCCTCCGGCATATTCCGGGAAGACGGGAGCACTTTTGCCCGAGCTGTATTAGCTGCACCGGGTGAGGACGGAGCAAGTTCTGCGCTAAAGGATTGGTCCTTAGCCGGTGAATGGACGATGTTTGATTTAGGGCTCCGCGAGAAATACAGGGTCATAGCCAGGGCGGCAATCGCAGTTGAGAGCGCAAAAAATTTCCACCGCAAGCCGCTACGAGGTTTACCTGCATGAAAATCTTTTATAACCTCTTTTACTATTTTGTGATCGACTGGCTTTCGCTGATATCCGAAAGCGGTGACAAGCGCATTGTCGCAAAGGACATTTATCGTGCGAGGAATTCCATGGGCGCTTTTTACGATGAGTTTGAGCGCTTTTGGGGTGAAAACCGGATTGTGGAAAAGCGAACCTCTCATCAACCTGTGATTGATGTACGCAAGGCTTTCCTCGGCAGTAAGGGTGTGGATGTGGGAGTGAATCGCTATGCGCTGTTTTAGCTGTCTCAGTTGAGGCAACTCGAGCTTGTCATCGAATTCGGGCTGGCCCACCAGAATAATCTGCATGAGTTTATCCTGGGAGGTTTCCAGGTTTGAGAGCATTCTCAGACGCTCAAGGGTGGCAACGGGTATATTTTGCGCCTCATCGATTATCAGTACGACGTTGCGGTCATTTTTGTATTCTTCAATAAGAAAGTGGAAGAGCATTTCGACAAGTTCGGAGGGACCTTCAAGACCAGGTTGCATGCCAAGCTCCGAACAGATCTGCCTAAGGAGCCGATTAAAGGGGATGGCAGCATTGAATATATAGACGATCTTTATTTTTTCCGAATCCGTTGCCTCCAGATAGGATCTCAAAATAGTCGTTTTTCCCACTCCGACCTCGCCGGTAACGGCTATGAACCCCTTTCTGGTTTGAATGCCGTAGAAAATCGAGGCGGAGGCCTCCTTGTGGCTCGGACTCAAGAAGAGAAAGTCCGGATCCGGAGTAATATTGAAAGGACTCTTTTTGAATTTGAAAAAGTCAAGGTACATCCCTGTAACCCTAGTCCTTTATAGGAAGCGTAATAAGCACTGGAAGACCCAATTTCTTTTCGACTTCCATCGGAGTGCTCATCACGGCCTTGTTAAGCTCCAAGACGTAGGCCAGGCCAAGACTTGCACACAGAGCGAAAACAATGGCTCCGATAAGCAGAAGAATCAGCGGTTTTGGCGGGTTAACCGGCGACACTGGGGCTGTCGCGGGTTCTATCACGCTAACACTTGTCATTTTGTCTTGCCCCAGTTCGTTATAGACCTTGGCCTGTTCGAGTTTTCGCTGGTAGTCGCCGTATATTTGCTGGTTGGAGGATACGGCCGTGGCCAGCATCCTGTATTGATTCTCGTTGGATTCAAAGACCTGAAGCTCCTTGTTCATTTTGGCAAGCTGGCCCTGAATTCCGGTGTACTCGACGTTTAAGGCACTTAATTTCGCCTTGTTGGTCAGGATCTGTTTTTGAATTTCCTGGTAGACGGGGTCGGCCGGAGCCACGGCTGGATTATCCGGAGAGTTTTGTTTCATGTAACTTTCCACCATGGCAATCTGGGCACGAACTCCGTCAATAAGAGGATTATTGCCCTTGTACTTTGACGTAAGAGCCTGCTCCTGAAGCCGGAGGCCCAACAGCTTGGACTTGGCATCCCCCGTTCGGTCCGAAGCCGCCGCGGTCAACTCGGACTGAGGGATCGCCTTTAGCTCCTTTGCGAGTTCGTCTATCGTCTGCCCCACTTCCTTGATCTGATTTGCAGTATCGTCCAATGCCATACCAAGTTTCGCCCTCTGCTCCAAAAGCATCGGGCGCTGCTGATCGAAGTCGATGATTTTGGTTTGGGCCGAAAAGGCCTTCATGTTGTTTAGAGATTCAGCAAGCTTTTGTTTGTAGTAGTCCACCTTATTTTGCAGAAAAAGCGCTGACTGGGGGTCCCTGTAGATGTCGCCACGCTTGTCAATGTAATCGCTTACGAGCTGATTTACCACGGCCGCAGCGCTTTGAGGATTGGGCCCATCGAATGTGACGTCTATGATGCTCCCTTTGGAGGATTCTATTTTCAGATCTTTATCAAGGAGCAAAAGAGCTTCGTCCTGCTTGCTGATGCCCGTAGGCCTCCTGCCGGCGAGCGAGGGAAAAATAGCTTCAGGGGTCAAAGCGCTGATTACTTTATCTTTGAGATCCCTGCTGTTAAGTATACTCATTTCGGCACCGAGCATATTCGATTGCCCCACAGCAGGCGCATCGCGTTTGCCAAGCGAGGGGTCCGGATAATAGTTTTCCCAGCCAAATTTAACCAGGATCGATGACCTGGCCTCGAATTTTGGCGCATAGATAAACTCATCGTATACAATAGCCGCAACGCACCCCATCAAGCTCAAAACTAAAAAGGAGAAAACGATAGTTTTGCGGTGCTTGAAAAATAGGGAGAGGTAGTCTCTAAGGTTGTTGGCCTGGCTAACCTCCCGCACCATAAGCAGCCGTTCCGACTCAAGAGCCGGAGTAGGCGCAGGATTAGAAATGACCGGAACATTTTGATCTGTGTATTGGAAATCACTCATCTTTATTTCTCAAAACCCGCCGTTGTTAAGGTAGTAATAAAACATCATACCGCCTGAAAGAGAACCAATAGTACTGCCAATATACTGCTGGACCCAAAGGTCTACGTTTGCAATATGGCTTCTGGGTACGATAACCATGTCACAGGGCTGCAAATAGATATCCTGAGACAGGTCGACGCCTTTCATGGCTTTTTCGGCATTTAGCGCAATTTGAAAGGGTTTGTTATTAGCCCCCCGCCGAACCACTATTACTTCATCAGTGCGAGCGGTGGTTGAAAATCCCCCTGACATATCAACGGCCTGCAAAAGGGTAGTCGGTCCTGTCAGCAACTGCACCGAGGGAGACTTTACCTCCCCTCCCACAAAGATCCGGTTGCCGGCGGTCTCGTTTACCACTACCGAAAGTTCGGGCTGCTGCAGATACTTGCCGTAATCTTTGGTAAGAAGTTTTCTCAGCTCCTCGCTGCTTAGCCCCGCTACCTTTACCTGGTGTACCAGCAGAAGGGATATAGTTCCATCGGGCTGGACCGTTACATCCTGGTTGAGATCCGGATTATAGAACAGCTTAACACTCATCTTGTCGCCGATGGCAATGTGATAGGCCTGAGGGATGGCAGGGGCCGTCGTACCTGGAGCGCCCACTTTTACGGCGGTTTTGCTGTAGGGTCCGCAACTGCAAAGAAAAAAAGAAACAGCTAGAAGAATCAGATGCTTTTTTGTCATTTTTCACCACCGCTAATGTTTTGCACAGTTTAAACGGCTCCCTTTCCCGTTGATCGTTGGAAAACAACAGCTATTGGCGAGGCGTAATGAAGCCGTACGGCATATGGTAGGCGTAGCCTACGCCAAGAAGACTGACGGCCGATTGATTAAATGTAGCCCATTTGGATACCTTGGTTCCCGTACGGATCCGCACCGACCAATGGTAACATGTGTTTGGCTTTAAGGGTTTGCTGATTTTGTAATAATTCTGGCTTAAGGCCTGGGTATAGTAGAGTTGCCTGCCCCAATCGCGGGGCTCCAGGGGATTGCCCAGTATGGATTTATCGGATTCCCGCGAGGGGGTTTCCCAAACGGCCACATCATAGGTTTGGCCTTGGGATTTAACGTCGCTCCATCGCAAAACGGGCTCCAAAGTGTCGATTTTTTGATAGAAGTCCGAGACGCTGGTGCCAAGCTTTGGATATATCGGGCGCGCCTGGATACTATAGGTTTTGGGCAAAGAAACACAGCCGCCTAGAGCCACAAAGCAAAAAACCACCCAAATAAGTGTGCGTTTTCCTGGCCTCATTGCGAGTCTTATCCTCCTGCGGTCAGCAAACTGAATGTTTCCAACTGCTTTTCCACCCAATCTAGCGGACTTCAAACCGTTTGGGATTCAAAAGCAGCAGGGAACCAACCGCTACGGCCAACAAAAGCAAACTGGAAGGTTCCGGTACAGTAGTGGGGGGCGTCCTATTAGGGCTGCTGGAGCCAAAGGGCACCGCCGCTAATATCGCCGCTGGAATCAGCGGCAAACCCACAGCGCCTCCAGCGCCTCCAACCAATGCAAGAGGAGCCGCGAAAAAGGCCCCCTTTACCTGTGGGGGACTGGCAGGGGGAACTTTATATTCTATAAAAAGCGGTTGTTCCTCTCCGGTCGAAAGGCAAAGAACGGGCACCAGATCTCCTGTGGCAGGCGTGTAATCTTTGGCCTTGCGGTTGGCCTCCTCAATAAGCCGAGCCGCCCGGGGGGTAATATTTTTGGGCCCGGGGCTCTTTGCAAGCCGCCAAATGGCCTGTTGGACATCTTCCTTCGTTGCGCCCTGCCTGTGGTTGATAACGTAGGTAATGCGGCGCCATCCCATGGCCCTGAATTCCGGGGGCAGATTGGGATCAGAGCTATTGTAGAGCCTTACCACGTGAATCGTCTGGCCAGGCAGCGGAGCACCTTTTCTAAGACACCAGGCATTGTAGAACTGGAAATCCGAAAGATCATAGCCGTATTTGACATTTAGGAAAAACAACTCAAACCTGCTGTTTGTTCCCTGTCTTACATACATCTCAACCGGAAACTTTGGAATCTTTGCTACGGTGTTGTTTGCCCCAGCCCCTTTTATGACCGGATCAGAAGAGGGCACGCTTGAGGAAACTACCGGAGCGGAAGCAGTCGCGGCAGGGGCTCCAGAGTTTGAGGGGCCCGAGGCGACAAGGATAGAATTATCTCCATGCACGGTCGGGGTATTCACGGCCTCAAGGGGTACGGCGAACCCCTTGCAACATGGCCACAATAACAAAGCCACAACTAAAATAAAAGTTGTACGCATCGTATATAGCTCCATTTATCAAGATTGCGCTCCACCACGGGAGGTTGCGCGCAATACCCTCACTTCAAATTGATTCCGGCAAGTGCAGCTTTCCCACCCCTTTTTGTGATTTGGGTCTACCTGCAAACGCCGTCCTCCAGTCTCTTTGGCAAGCGGCAAATCGTGCTCACCCATTGAGCCCCCGAGCCTTATGAGCGCCCACGGGGGGTAAGAACCTGGGAACACCTGAAAACCTGTCCTAATTAATCCTGGCGAGCGTCCATGTAGAAAAAAGGTGGGGCAACAACCCGCCAACCCGGCGTTCCCTTTAAGCCTGAGCCTATAGCAACAGATACTTTAGCCAGCCGAATCCCTGTTTTGCTAAGGAGGCTCTTTGCCCATAGCGCACTTTTTCGGCCAAGCTGGCTTTCTTAGCTAAGTTTGGCTTTGTAAAGCCAAAGAGCCAAAAAGGCTTCTTTTTTATCCAGACCCAATCCGCATTGAAGCCTATATTACCATATTTCGTCCATCAGTCTGGACTAATATGGTAATAATAAAGAAAAAAGCAAGGGGAAAATATATCTAACAAACGGTAGGAAACTTACCTAAACCTAGATGAATATAGTATCATTACAGGCTGTTGGGGAGACGTGATCAAAAATAAAAAAAATGAAAAGAAAAATCAGCTTCAGAACCGACCGGTTTACCGCGCGCAACGCGTAAAAGAAAAAAGGCGAAAATAGAGCAATGGTTCTCCAAAAAGGGTAAGATCGAAAGACTACTGCGGCTCTTCTTGGCTTTGACACTTAGAACAAATCAACCCTGGGCAGACCTCCGAGACAAGCGCAGCCATAAACGCAAGGATTTAAGATTTAGGTCTTCGAAAATAGGGCGGCGGCTTATAAAAAGAGGTGCGTACCAATTTGAGCAGTTAAAAAAATCAATCCGCGTCCATCAAAAAACCTGGTAGAAGCCCCTAGGTTTTCGGATGGACGCAAGTTTTTAGAGCAAACATCCCGGTCAACCTTTTTTTACTCCTTCGGCCTTTGCCACCTTTGCCCAGGTATCACGAAGAGTAACAGTGCGGTTGAAGACCATCTTTTCGGGCGTTGAATCCGGATCTGCACAAAAGTAGCCAAGCCGTTCGAACTGGTAGGTTGCTCCTGCGGGCGCCCCGGCGATAGAGGGCTCAAGTTTGGCATCCGTTATAACTTCAAGGGAGTTGGGGTTGATAAAATCCTTAAACGTTGCTCCGCTGGTTTCATCTGAGGCATCCGGGCGATTGAGGAGCGTATCGTAGAGGCGTATCCGGGCCTCCACGGCGTGGGAGACACAAACCCAGTGAAGCGTAGCTTTCACCTTCCGTCCGTCTGGGGAATCACCCCCTCGGGTAGCCGGGTCATAGATGCAACGCAGCTCCATCACTTCGCCCTTTTCATTTTTGACGACATCGACGCATTTTATAAAATAGGCATAGCGCAGCCGTACTTCCCGCCCCGGGGCAAGCCTGAAGAACTGCTTGGGCGGATTTTCCATGAAATCGTCTTGTTCGATATAAATTTCCCTTGAAAAGGGCACGGCCCTAACTCCGGCTGAAGCATCCTCCGGGTTGTTTATCGCCTCGAGTTGCTCGACCTTGCCTTCGGGATAGTTTTCTATTACCACTTTTAAAGGCCGAAGAACGCACATCACGCGCGGAGCCTTTAAATTGAGGACTTCGCGAACGCTGTATTCGAGAAGCCCGTAATCTACGAGGCTTTCGCGCTTGCCAACGCCGATACGCTCGCAAAAGTTACGAATCGCCTCAGGAGGATATCCACGCCGGCGCATACCTGCAAGAGTGGGCATTCTCGGATCGTCCCAACCGGCCACAAACCGTTCCTGAACCAACTGAAGAAGCTTTCTCTTACTCATGACGGTGTAGGCCAGATTCAAGCGGGCAAACTCTATTTGCCGCGGGCGCGATGGAACGTCGATATTATCGAGAAACCAGTCATAGAGGGCCCTGTGGTCCTCGTATTCCATGGTGCAGATGGAATGCGTGATGCCTTCTAGCGCATCCGACTGGCCGTGGGCGTAATCATACATCGGGTAGATGCACCATTTGTCCCCGGTTTTCCAGTGAGCCATATGGCGGATGCGATACATTACCGGGTCGCGCAGGTTGAGGTTTGGCGACCCCATGTCTATTTTTGCCCGAAGCACATGCTCGCCGTCTTTGAACGCTCCGGAGCGCATTCGCTCAAAGAGCTCCAGGTTTTCGGCTGCCGACCGGTTTCTATACGGGCTTTCCTTACCCGGCTGGGTAAGAGTACCCCTGTATTCCCGGATTTGTTCCGCGCTCAGGCTGTCCACATAGGCCTTGCCGCATTTTATGAGATCTACCGCCCATTCGTACAAACGCTCGAAATAATCCGATGCGTGATAGAGCCTTTCCTGCCAGTCAAAACCAAGCCAGCGCACATCGTTCATTATGGAATCGACATACTCCACTTCCTCTTTGCCGGGATTGGTATCATCGAACCTGAAGTTGCACTGGCCGCCAAACTCCGATGCAAGCCCGAAATTGAGGCATATCGATTTTGCGTGCCCGATGTGGAGGTAACCGTTAGGCTCGGGCGGAAATCGGGTAATCACATGGCCCCCGTTTTTGCCCTTTTTCACATCCTCGGCAATTAGGGTGCGGATAAAATTTGGCGAAACCTTTGTCTCAGGGCCGTTCATTTTGCTTTTCTCCGCTCGGCAAAACTCAATCCAACTGGATGAACCGGCTTACCTGCTTGTTTACACTGGCGTAAATCTCTTCGTCCGTACCGAAAATATCTACTATACACTTGTGATCAATGAGCTTTTCCACAATAAAAGCGGTAACGAAGAGGCTGACAAAATTCGGACGTGGAACTAGGGTCCGAAGATTTGCCGTCTGGTACTGGATTTCAAATTCCTCGGAATCGAGCACCTTTTGGAGGGCCGACTGAATCTGGTCCTGCAAGTCCCCTTTGCTGGTCGTATCAACCAGACGCTCCTCAATGAGCTTCATGGTGATTCTGTCAGCTATTTCCTCTATATTGTGACGAAGCTGGTTCATGGCGTGATATCTGCGGGACTCCTTGTCGTGGTCCAGTTTGGATATCACAGCCGATTCCCTGGCGTTAGGCCTGTATTCTCTTCCCACCCAAAACCCCTTCAAAATTTGAGATTGCTTTTTATGGTACCTTTATAAAGAATCTAGGGCGCTGCGCGTTAAAACGCCACTTTTTTTTCGACACCCCCGGTGCCCCCATAGCAGTTTTTATCAGCCCGAGTCCTATATCCCCAAACAACGGAAGCGATTCTATGTTCAATTAGGACTTTTTGCAAGGGAGGGGCTCAAAAAAGCGGCTTTTTTAAAAACTTAGTCAGCTGCGGTCAAAACAGTGTCCAAAGGGTGTCGACAAAATGTTTAAAACTTATCGTTCAGCTAAAGCCTGTATGGATTCCAATAGGGGCGGTCAACGGATTGTCAACTCGTATCCTTTGCTATTACGGTGGGTTGACAAACTTTTTGACAATCTTGCAACCCCTTACTAATATTATGAACTTCTTGTAAGAGATAAAAAATAGAGATAACAACAACACCGGAAGGAACGACCGGCTTATGAAATTCCAGGTGGAAAAAGCAAACCTAGTCCAGGTTCTTCAAAGAATTCAAATTGCTACCGAAAAAAAAACCACTATGCCCATCCTCAATAACTGCCTTATAAAGGCAAGCGGAGACGGCTTGCTCGAATTTTCCGCAACCGACCTGGAGCTTAGCCTCTGGACAAAGATGGCCGCCCAGGTTAGCTTGGAAGGCAAAATCACGGTTTCGGCTCGAAAGCTTTTGGAAATCGTGCGCGAAGTTCCGCAAAACACCATATCCTTCGATCTGGACGGAGTGCGTGGAAGACTCCTGGTAAAAGCCGGCAGGTCCCGTTTCGAACTATCGACTATTGCGGCCGAGGATTTTCCAAATATTGATCTTTACCAGGATTTGCCCCTTACAAGCTGCGATGCCGAAGTTCTAAGAAAAGCCCTCCAAAAAACTCTCTACTGCATCCCTACGGAGGAGGAATCTTTCGCCACTCCTGGCCTGCTCTGGCATGCAACCGAAGATAGCAACCTGCGCTTTGTCTCATCTGATGGTCACCGGCTTTCCTACTACGAGGTCCCGGCCTCGGCTTTTCCCGGCTTCCAGATGCCGGCCGAGATCATTGTGCCGCGAAAGGCTGTCCAGGAGATGTACAGGCTGCTTGAGAAGGAATCCGAGATCTCGATCGGAATGGATGAAAAATCTCTTGTCCTGCGAACTCCCGGGGCTTTTTTGAGCACTTTGCTCCTCGAAGCCGAATTTCCCGAATATGAAAACATCATTCCGGTAGACAGACCTTATGCCATAACGGTGCGCACTGAAATTCTCTTCCCCGCCTTAAAGCGGGTTGCCCTGGTGACCGATACCAACTACAGATACGTTAAGTTAAATATCGGCAAAAATTGCCTCGAGCTTCAATCGGGAAATCCCGAACTTGGTAACGCCGATGAAATTATCGATATAGAATATGATGGGGCCGACATCAGTATCGCCTTCAACGTCAAATACGTGATGGAGAGCATTTCCGCCATGGAAAGCGAGACAATCAGGTTCGAGTGGGTAGACGATGGCCACGGCGGCATTTTTCTAGGTCCCGGCGATCCCGGATATTTCAGCCTGATAATGCCGATGGTGGTTTGAAAAATTCGAAAAAGAAAGAAAAAACTGCATGCGGCAAATCAGAAATTTCAGTATTATCGCTCACATCGACCACGGAAAATCCACCCTTGCCGACCGACTGATTCAGCATGCGGGCCTTGTGGAAGACCGACAGTTTCGAGATCAAATTCTTGACAACATGGATATCGAAAGGGAAAGAGGTATCACGATCAAGAGCCAGACCGTGGTACTTCCCTACACCAGCCGCTCGGGTGAGACATTTGAGCTAAATCTCATCGATACTCCCGGGCATGCCGACTTTTCCTACGAAGTCTCACGAGCCCTTGCTTCCTGCGAGGGCGTACTGCTTTTAATAGACGCCTCACAGGGAGTGCAGGCCCAAACCATAGCCAATCTTTACGCGGCCATGGAGCACGACCTGGCGATCATCCCGGTCATAAACAAAATCGACCTTCCTTCTGCTGATATCGAAAGGGCCCGGGAACAGATAGAGCATGACCTGGGGCTCGACCCCGATGACGCCGTCCTTTGTTCAGCAAAGGAAGCAACGGGGATAGTAGACGTTTTGGAGGCTATCGTGGAGCGGGTGCCCGCGCCCTCCGGGGACTCTTCCAAGCCTCTGTCGGTCCTTATTTTCGATGCGCAATACGATCCGTTTCGTGGCGCAGTTGCAAGCTGCAGGATTTTTGACGGCAAATTCGGCCCTGGCGACATAATCCGGTTCATGTCAACCGGTGCGACCCACAAAGTGGAGGAAGTGGGCTTTTTTCGCCTCAACCGCGAACCTCAAAAGGAGCTTTCGGCAGGTTCTGTAGGCTACGTGATCGCGGGGATAAAGACAGTTGCAGACATTAGAATCGGCGACACGATAACCCTTGATTCCAACCCGGTTGCATCGCCTCAGCCCGGTTTTAAGGATGTCAAGCCGGTTGTATTTTCATCCATCTACCCGATCTCTTCGGATGACTATCCATCACTTCTGGACGCACTTGAAAGATATAAGCTAAACGATGCGGCTCTTGTTTACCAGAAGGACTCATCCATAGCCCTTGGGCAGGGTTTTCGCTGCGGATTCTTGGGGCTTCTTCATCTCGATATCGTCCAGGAAAGGCTCGAGCGCGAGTTCGACCAGTCTATCATCATGACCGCGCCAAGCGTTCAATACCAGTTCACTTTAAATGACGGCTCCTCGATTACGGTTGAAAACCCCCAGTACTACCCCGACCCGGTCGAGATCGAACAGTCCAGGGAACCCTTTATTAAGGCCATCATTATTTTGCCCGAACGCTACATGGGGGCGGTGATGAAACTGTGCATGGAGCGCAGGGGCAGTAACCCCAGGGTGGCTTACCCCACCCCCGGCCGGGTGGAAATAACCTTCGATATGCCCCTTGCCGAAGTGGTCTTCGATTTCTACGACAGGCTAAAAACCGTTACCCAGGGCTACGGATCGTTTGACTACGAGCTCACCGAGTACCAGGTTAGCGATTTGGTAAAGCTCGATATTCTGGTAAACGGTGAAAAGGTCGACGCCCTCTCCCTTATAGTGCACCGCGAACGCGCAAGGGACTGGGGAGTACAGGTCTGCGACCGCCTTAAAGAGGAAATCCCAAGACATAACTTCAAGATCGCTATCCAGGGCGCCATAGGCGGAAAGATCATCTCACGCTCAACGATTTCTCCCTTCAGAAAGGACGTCACAGCCAAATGCTACGGTGGAGACATCTCCCGCAAACGCAAGCTCCTCGAAAAGCAGAAGAAGGGAAAAAAAAGGATGAAAATGGTGGGCCAGGTTATGATCCCCCAGAGCGCCTTTGTCTCCGTGCTTAAAAACAAAGATGAGTAGCCAGGAACTGCCCGGCCTCTATATCCACGTTCCCTTCTGCGGCTCCAAATGTTTTTACTGCGATTTTTACTCGGTTTGTTCTCCGTCCCAGATTTGCGCCTGGCTTAAAGCGCTGCGAAGGGAAATGGCACTCTACAGCGAAGAGTTTCCTGCCTTCGATTCCCTCTACCTTGGCGGCGGTACTCCTTCCATTTTGGATGTGCGCGATCTCTTGGAGCTTTTCGAATCGGTTGCAGAGCATTTTGCCTTCGGTGCGGTTTCCGAGATGACCATGGAGGCCAATCCGGAAAGCCTCTCGCTGGAAAAGCTAAAAGGGGCAGCAGGTTTTGGCCTAAACCGCCTAAGTCTTGGAGTGCAGTCTTTAGACGATGTCGATCTAAAATACCTGGGAAGAAGACACAGTTCGGCCCAGGCCCTTAGAGCCCTTGATGTCTGCAGGGGCGCCGGGTTTTCCAACGTGAGCGTAGACCTCATGTACGGTCTCGAAACCCAGAGCCTCAAAAGCTGGAAAAATACCCTCGATACTATCCTCGAATTTAGACCGGAGCATCTTTCTTGCTACCAGTTGACCTTCGAGAAGTCCACATCCCTTTGGAAAATGAGACAATCCGGCCGGGTGCGCTCTATAGGCGAAAAGATGGAAGCCGCTTTCTTCATCTGGACCTCCCGCTATCTCCAGAGGCGCGGGTATCGTCATTACGAAGTCTCAAACTTTGCCGCCGGCCCCGAATTTATGTGCCGCCATAATCAAAAATACTGGCGCCATGTTCCCTACCTGGGGTTGGGTCCTTCGGCACACTCCCTCTCGGTAAAACCTATGGCCGGAGCTTACCCGGATCGTAATTTGCGCAGATGGTGGAATGTCAAGTCGGTTCGCGACTACTGCAGGCTGCTTTCGGAAGGAAAAAAACCGGTGGAGGGTTCGGAAATTCTTGCCATGGATCAGGTCGAGCTCGAAGCCTTGGACCTTGGGCTTAGAACCGATGAGGGTCTTGCGATGAGCCTGCTTGAAAATTATCCGCAAAGCCAAAGGGTTTTGTCCCAATGGCAAAAATCGGGTTTTATAAAAGTTAGCGCAGGCAGGGTGAAACCTACCCGAAGGGGATTTCTCGTCTCGGATAGTCTTGCGGTCATGCTTGGAAATTAAAATTTTTTAAAAAAGGAGGATATTTATGAAAACGTGTGCGTATTTTGTCTTTATACTATTGATTTTTTGGTGTTTTAATACTTTTTCAAATGCAGCTGATTTTCCTTCCAAACAATACGCAGCAACTATAATGGGCCACCCAAAAGAAACCCTGACCTCCGGTTCCGAAGAAACCCATTCCTATCAAATCGATACTGATGATAATAAAACGTATGTAATTATTAATATGGATAAAGTAAGCTCCGATAATAAAAGAAGGTTTTTTGAAGCCATGGACGAAGGAAAAGAGATTGTTGTGACAGGAATTATTCAGGAATATAAAAAATTTACCGGTATTCTAATTGTATCGGTCCATCCGGAAAAAATGGGTAGAACGGGTAGAATAAATAGATAGGTCAGGAAATTTTTGGAGTTGAAAATAATTTAGAATCATTCTAAACTAGGTCTGCTAAATTTGGGAATTAGCCGGTCCTGGGTTTGCTTGGAAGGCCTGGGAGCGGAAAAAATTTAAAAAAAGGAGAAGGTCTTTATGAGCAGCATCAAGGGGACGAAAACCGAGAAGAACCTTTTGAAGTCCTTTGCCGGTGAAAGCCAGGCGCGAAACCGTTACACCTACTTTGCCGGGGTGGCGAGGAAGGAAGGCTATGTGCAGATAGCCGACATATTCGAAGAGACGGCCAACCAGGAGAAGGAACACGCAAAACGGTTTTTCAAGTTTCTCGAGGGAGGCGATTTGGAAATCGTGGCCACCTATCCGGCGGGAAAGATCGCAACGACGGCTGAAAATTTGCTTGCCGCCGCGACTGGAGAGCACGAGGAACACACCGAACTCTACCCTTCCTTTGCCGCTGTAGCCAAGGAGGAAGGCTTTTCCGCCATTGCTTCCGCATGGAGTTCCATTTCCGTAGCTGAAAAGCAGCACGAAAAACGCTACCGCGATCTTTTGGCCAACCTCGAAAACGGAAGGGTTTTCAAAAGGGATCAGGAAGTGGTATGGCGCTGCCGTAACTGCGGCTATCTGCATGTTGGCAAAGAGGCCCCTGATACCTGCCCGGCCTGCATCCATCCAAAGGCGCATTTCGAGTTGCTGGGTGAAAACTGGTAGAAAAAATTTTGCTGGATTTATCAGGATATAAGGGGCTTACAAGGCGGGGAGCAGTTGCGGGGTTGCGTTTCTTGAGGAGCGAACATATCGTAAGCAAATGTCTTGATTTAGGCCTGCGGGAGGGCCGCAATGGAAATTCAGGAAATATACCCGGAGGATGTTTCACGCTATATTTCTCAGAAGAAGGAAACCGACTATCTCCTGGTTGATGTAAGAGAGGTTGCCGAGTACGAAAACGAGCACATCCCGGGGGCGAAGCTTTTGCCGCTCTCAGAGCTTGAGGGACGTTTGGACGAACTCCCAGAAGACCGGGAGCTGGTTTTTTACTGCCGAAGCGGGCGAAGATCGATGGCGGGGGCCATGCTCGCAAGGGACTCTGGATTAGTCAGGGCCGCGATCTATAGCCTCGTAGGGGGAATTTCAGCCTGGGGAGGCAAAACTCTGACAGGTTTTCCGAGATTTGAAGCCATTGGAGAGACCGGGGATTTATCCCGGACTCTTGAAGAGGCCATAAATATGGAAAAGGGCACTTTCCTTTTCTATGAGACCATGGTGAAGCTTAGTTCGGGACTTCCGCAGCAAAAAACTCTACAAAAGCTTTGCGGAATGGAGATTGGCCATGCCCGGGCCATATATGGTTTTTTGAGCAGGATTAAAGAGGTTAAGCCCTTTGACGACCTCTTTAGGCAGATGAGCGGAAACCTTGTGGAGGGTGGCTGGGAGCTTGAGGCGGTGATCGAACAGGTTAGAAAGACAGAGGAAAACTCCTGTCTTTACATGTCCGAACTGGCTATCGAGCTCGAATACAGAGCCTACGATCTGTACCGAAACATTGCCGAAAGAGTCACGGACGCCGAATATAAGAGGGCCATGATGTTTTTGTCGGAACAGGAAAAGGCCCACGTGAGGCTTCTAACCCGCAGGCTTTCGGACTGTTTCAATTAGACCAATCACGAGAAGGGAGGCAGTCATGAAGAAGAAACGCTACAATGTAAAAGGCGAATGCCCTCAATGTGCGTGTGGGGATGTCAGCTTTCTTGGACCCGAAGTGCTCAAGGAAAAGTTCATAGGCGACGAAAAGGAAATAGAGATTCTGTGTCCGGCGTGCGGTACGAAGCACAAGGGAAAAGTGGTTGAAGAAGAGACCTAGAGTGTGATTTTAAATGGGATTAAAAAGGAGCAGAGGATTATGGCAGAGAGGATGCAAGTCTATAAGTGCGAAACCTGTGGTAATATAATCGAGGTCCTGCATGGCGCGATGGGCGAATTGGTTTGTTGTGGAAAGCCAATGAAGCTTCTTGTTGAAAACACGGTGGATGCGGCGAAAGAAAAACACGTTCCGGTGATCGAAAAAACCGCCGAAGGCGTCAAGGTAAAGGTGGGAAGCGTGGCCCATCCCATGGAAGAAAAGCACTATATAGAATGGGTTGATTTAAATGTCGGTGGGAAAGTCTACCGGCAGTTTCTTAAACCTGGACAAGCTCCGGAGGCTCTTTTCTGCGTAAAGGAAGAGGGGCCGATGGTTGCCAAGGAATACTGCTCTCTGCACGGCCTCTGGAAGGCCTAGATCGAAAAGAGACAGGAGTGACATCCGCTCGGGGTCACAAGACCCCGAGCATCCTGCAGCATTGCTTGCCCCTCCTCAAGGAAGGGAGCCTTTGCGCTCCTCGCTAACAGCTTTCCACCTGCCTTTAGCAGAAAAACCCGTTTGTGCCCGGTTAGTTAAACGTTGATTTGGGCGGCTAAATCAGGGGAAAAACCATTGCAAAAAAGTAATGTAATTGAAATATAGTTGAGATCCTGTTAAATTTACTCCTTTTCAAATCAAATGTTCCCTGTGCGTTGGAGGGCGTTTAGAATGTTGCATTCACTGTGGCTGGCCTATGCGGGTTTGGCGTTAATAGGATTTACCATAGGCGGGTACGGCACCCTGGTGGGGGCGGGCGGAGGTTTCATGCTCATGCCGGTGCTGCTCCTTATCTATCCTCACAAGCCTCCTGCCGAAGTGGCCGCCGTTTCCCTGGCCTGCATACTCATAAATACGATTTCCGGCGGAATTGCCTATGCAAAACAGGGCCGTATCGACTATAAATCAGCGCTCCTTTTTTCGACGACAATCATCCCCGGTTCCATTGTCGGGGCAATGGCCACCAAGTATGTTCCACGAGCAGATTTCGAGGGGGTTTTTGCGGTTTTTCTAATCGGTCTTTCTCTCTTCATGTTCCTTAAAAAAACCGAATCGCGTACTAAACAGCTTGAACACGCCAAGCCCCGCAAGCATTCTTCCCGCTTTAGAAGACCGGTTTCCAAGGCTTTAAACGGAATCGTCTTCGAATATGAATACAATAGTTTTTTTGGGGTGACGATTTTCCTTTTTCTTGGCTTTATAGTGAGCTTTCTAGGAATCGGGGGCGGTGCGCTGATAGTGCCAACGCTCATGTATCTTCTGGATTTTCCGATTTTTATCGCTGCCGGTACGAGCACCCTCATTATTGCCATTGTCTGTACTACCAGCACGGTGATGCACGCCGCGCTTGGTTCTTTCCACCTGTGGGCAATAATACATATAGCGGCGATAGGCGCGGGAATGATATTTGGAGCGCAGATCGGCGCGTATTTATCCTCAAGGGTCAAGGGGGCTTTGATCGTAAAGTGTCTTGCGGCGGCTCTGGGGGCCGCAGGGATAAAGATGATCCTGGCCGCTTTGGCTTTGTAGATCTGAGTCTGCACTACATCGGCATGGATGTTTCCGCCTGCCGAATCTTTCTGATTTGACAACTTTTGGAGGCCCTCGCCTTTTTGTCATCCGCAGGGCGAGTCCGCTGCTCCCGATCCTTGCCTGGATTGCCATGCAAAATCTTGCCTCACGCTTCCTGGGCGCGATAGCGCGAAGGATCCTGTGTTTGCATCCTGGAAATTGAATTAGCTCTATTGTACAATTTGTCATGGCGAAATCTCTTCGGTATTTTGAATCAACTCCTGCCGGGAGGTTTAAAGGCGCGGCAATGCTAAAATATATTTTGAACCGATGCCAAAGCCAGTCGGATAGTTACCCGATTGGCTTCGGCCTTATGGATAAGTGCCAAAATGGGTTTTGAGATCAATTCGGACAAACTGTGGCGAAGATTGGCGACTTTATGCGTGATAGCCGCGCTGGCTATTGCGCCATGGTCACATTTCATTGCGCTGCCGCTTGCCGGACTTGGCATTGCAGTGGGTGTTCCTCACTGGTTTAAACGCTCCTGGGGGGAGCTGCTCGAGACCGTTGGCCTTAGGACTCCCGGTTCGCAGAGCGGGAGCGGTTCTGCGCCGGTTTCTCCCGGTATTCGAACTATTGCCGAAAAGCCGCAGGCGCCCCGGCGCTCAACTTTGCTTAAAACCTCGGAGGGTTCGCCCACTGGGGCAATACCGCAGGATTTATCGAAAGCCCGATCGGGTCCCGTTTTTTCTTTGGATAAAAGGACTTTCCAGGCCGATAGGGCAAAGGTTGCAGAATCTGTGGTGAGTCCGCAGAATTCCATAAGGTTGGCAGCTCGCAACTCTTTTGTGCTGCAGGGGAAAAGCAATGCTGGAAGCGCAAACGATGCTAAAGAAGTAATCGATCGAGCATCCATAATCAAAGAATTTGAGAAAAGATTTCCGAGACAAAAAACCGCAGAGCCGGTAGAGGAGGCGCAAAAAACATCCCGGCCGGGTTTAACGGAAAACGTAGAAAAAATTCGCAGGCGTCTTGAAGCATCCCGCATGGAGGCCGATCGAAAAGGGCTGGAAAATCAGGCCGGCGGGAAGGAAAAAGCTGCCGTGCCAGGTGCTTGCAAAGAGGATCGGGAAAGTTTTCCCAAAGGGCTTTTAATTCCGGCCTGGGAAACGGTTCCAGGACCAAAGTCTACCTGGCCCGCGCCTGTGGTTCCCGGGCAAACGGCGCAAAGTCCGGCCCCTATGGTCAGGGAGGCGCCCA
>JBMFHI010000032.1:0-35660 GCA_049976905.1 Syntrophobacteraceae bacterium
AACGTGCACGTCGTGGTTACTGAGCCCGGGGCCGTTCGGGGCAATCACCGTCACCGATTCGGGATAGAGACTGTTGTCGTATATGGACCTGCTTTGGTTCGCATCCGCGAGGGCGGGAAAAGCACAGAGTCTGTGGTGGCCGAAGGCGACTCGGTGCGATTTACTTTCCCCCCAGGGGTATCGCACGCCTTCAAAAATATCGGCCATGGGCCCAATCTTTTGGTCTGCTTTAACACCCGGGCTCACGAGCGGCAACATCCTGATACGGAGGCCGACATCCTTATAGAGGATTAACGCTGCGTAACGCCTTGCATGGAAAGGATATTTATGCGTAAACGCGTTTTGCCGATTTTTCTATTGCTTTTGACAGGTGCTGCAATCAATTCCACCTATGCCCTGGCTGCCGATATGCAACACGACGTAAACCAGGCGGTTGCCATTATCCAACGGTTTAAAAGGATCCCGGAAAGGTCCATCCCTCCCGAGGTTCTAAGAGACGCAAGGGGGCTGGCCATCATGACGGTGTTTAAAGCCGGCTTCATTTTCAGTGGCCGCGGCGGTACCGGCGTGGTCGTGGCACGCACGCGCAGAGGCTGGAGCGGACCATCGGCCATCGGTACCGGAGGTGCGGGCTTCGGCCTGCAAATAGGTGCCCAGGTAACCGAATTCGTTTTCGTTCTCAATACGCCTGAGGCGGTAAGAGCCTTTTCCAGGGGTGGAAATATTCAACTTGGCGCCGATGTCAGCGTGGCGGCCGGTCCGGTTGGGCGCACGGCTGAAGCGGGTGTAACCCCGGTTGCCGCAGTCTATGCCTACAGTCTCAGCCAAGGCCTTTTTGGCGGCATTTCTGTTGAAGGAACCGTAATCGCGGCAAGAAACGATGCCAACAGGCAATATTACCACAGGTATGTAACGCCCGAGCAAATTCTATCAGGCAGGGTCAGAGCCCCTGCTGGAGCCAGGCGGCTCCAAAGGGTCCTCGCCAGATATTAGGTCTATTCCCGTGGCCCGGGAGCCTGACTTTCCCGGGCCTCTCCTTAAAGAGGTAGATATCATTCTCATTTAAAGTTGAATCGCTCAAGATACTTTACGAGTTTTGTCCTTTGCTCTGCGCCCAGAGGTGTGCAGTCTTGTGCCCTCTTGGCTCCCCTTGCGGCTTTGGAGGCAAAGACGGTACATGTTTTTTCGCCGCAAAGCCCGCAGTTTGTCTTGGGCAAAAACCTCAGGATTTCAAGCACCTTCGGGCTGGAACGGTTTTCGTATCTGGGCTCGATTTGATCCTTTCGCTCCCAGGTGTCGTTTATTTTCTCCCGCAGCCATTCACTGATATTTTGGGCTTCAATCCTGTCGCCTGGGGCGCTTACGCAGATTTTGCGCGGATGGACCACCACCAGTTTTCCATTTAACCGGAAGGAAACCGAACGGGGCTCCTTTGTATATTGAAATCCCTCGAACACAGCGTTTAGGTAGGGAATAACCTCGCTTATATCCTGGTCCAGATAAATCACCAAGTCCTTTGCATCGCTTTGGGACCCGCACGAAAGACGCACAAATTCAGTCGTGTAGTTACTGATAAGCATTGAAAATGCCCCTTTAAAAAATCTTTTTCCCCTAACAACTGCGCATTGGCAATGGATGCCTCCAACCCCTTTTTAACTTCTACAGATGCGCCTCAAGCCAGCTCTCAACATCCTTAAACATCACGTCCCGCTCGGGTTCGTTGTGTATTTCGTGGTAGAGGCCATCGTAGACCTTAATCGTCTTATCCTTTGACCCCGCGCCGTCATAGAGCAATTGGGCTCCCCCGGGATCGACGATTTGATCGCCACTGCCCTGAATAACGATAAAGGGCAATGTGATTTTATCCATTTGCTCAGAGAGTCGAATCATCGCCTTTAGGATTTCGGCCGCAAGTTTTGCTCGAGTTTTGCCGTGATAGACCAGGGGGTCATTTATATAAGCCTTGACCGCTTCCGGGTCGCGGGAGACACCGGCGGGGTTCACAGGAACAATTCCGGCTTTGGGGGCGATTCGAGCCAGGATCTTGCCCACCATAATGGTGAAGGCTGAAATATTGTCGCTTATCTTTATGGCCGGAGCCGAAATGACACCGCCCTTGAAATCCTTCGAATGATCCAGCACATAGGTGCAGGTGATAAGCCCCCCCATGCTGTGGCCAAGTATGAAGACGGGTTTTCCGGGCTGCCATTCTTTTACCATGCGATAATATGCCGGCAGCGGTTGGAGATAATCCGAAAAGCTTTCGATTACCTCGCGTTCTCCGCTCGACCTGCCGTGCCCCAGGTGATCGAGTCCGTAGATGGCATACCCCCGGGGAACAAAATAATTTACGTGATTGGTGTAACGCCCGCAGTGCTCCCCCAAACCATGGATTAGGAAGAGGACGGCTTTGACGTCACCATCGGGAAGCCAACCCTGGTAGTAAATATCAGCATCGCGTAAACCTTTAAAAGTACCTTCGATATGCTTCATGAGCCCTCCTCGCTTTATGCCGACTAACAGATTTAACGCCTTTAATATTTCATTTTCTCACGTAACCATTATTCCAGAATCCGTTAGTTTACAAATATCACACTGTCACCATTTCCAGCATAACTATTCGCAATACCCAATCATTTGTAGTATACGCCCGCCTCACACGAACTCTCTTTCGAGGCAATGACGTTGATTTCGGCTCACGCGAAGGCGCGAAGGCGCAAAAAAGAGATGAAAGAAACACAATACGAAATGTGTCCGAATTAACCTTAGTGGCGTAGCGTGGGCAAAAGCGGGAGCGTTGCCCACCAATGATTTGTGGGTACAGCATATGTTCGGTAATTAATGACGGTCTTATTATATCGGACTCCGTTGTCTGAAAAGACAAGGGATTTTATCATGTAAAGCCGTGAAGAGATTCGACTCCCTCTGCCTTTTGGCGGGAAGCTTATCCCTTTGTTTTTGCGGCTTCGCGTCTTCGCGTGAGGCAAATTGAGCTAAGGCAACGGCATTGTCGCGGAGGGGCAGGGCCGGACAAAAGATCCGGCCCTGCAGGAGAACTTTTCACAAGGGCTAGGCTTTTACCACTTCCCGCTTTTCGCGAATTCTGGCAGCCTTTCCAACCCTCTTTCGAAGATAGTAAAGCCTGGACCTTCGAACACGGCCCCTGCGCAAAATCTCAATTTTTTCCACCTGCGGAGAATGGACAGGGAAAATACGCTCAACACCCACCCCGTAGGAAACTTTACGCACAGTTACAGTGGCACCCATTTTAGCCCTGTGGGTACGTATCACCACTCCCTCAAAAACCTGGATGCGCTCCTTGTCTCCTTCGCGGATTTTCACGTGAACCTTAACCGTATCACCAATCCGGAAGGCCGGAATATCGAAGCGCATGTGATCACTTTCGATCATTTGAAGCATACTCATTGCCATTTTACATTCCTCCATTAATTCGGTCTTCCCAACAGCCGGTCCATGAAGATGGAAGCGGCGGAGCGCACGGGAAGGTGATTGTAGCCGTTTACGCCTGCAATCGGTTCGAGAACCGCGTCGGCGATGTCGAAAATTTCCGGTGCAAGACCCCAGCCCGTTCCAAGGATAAGCAAAATAGAGCGCTCTTCATTTTCGAGCACTTGTCTGGCTTGGCTGTGCGTCAGCCCCTTTTCCCTGGTCTTTGCCGAGGTTACCCAGAGCAGCGGTTTTTGCCCGTGTCTTCGGGTCAAATCCTCTATGGCCGCGGAAAGGCTTTCCACAACTTTTAGAAGCCTTAAGGCCTGGCGCCTCTCGGGAAGGATTTCTCCACCCACACCCTCTATCCAGTGGCTGGTCAGTCTACCGGCAAGGTCTTGCTGGTCCTTAAGAGGTGTAACGATATAGCACACCGGCACACCGAAGGTACAGCACGACCGTGCCAGATCGTGAAGATCGAGATTTGTAATCGCCGAAGCGATTGTCTCGCCCACCCTGTTTAAGACCGGATAATGCGCAAGCGCTAAATAAAGCTGACCCATACCACTTTCAAAAAAACTCTCTTTGCTTACTTTTGAATTTCTTCCAACAGTTGGTGATCCTCGGGACTAAGCTCCAGGGCCGCAAAAAGATCGGGCCGACGCAAACTGGTTCTCATAAGAGCCTGTCCTCTTCTCCAACGGCGAATCGTTTCATGATTTCCGCAAAGGAGCACGGGAGGAACACCCATTCCCTCGAAATCCCTTGGCCGCGTATACTGAGGATGCTCAAGCACCGGCTGGGAAAAGGAATCCTCCAGGGCTGACCCAACATTGCCGAGCACCCCGGGAATCAGCCGGGCAACAGCGTCCACCACCACCATGGCCGCAAGCTCTCCACCCGTTAGAACATAGTCGCCGATAGAAATCTGGTCATCGGTAAAATGTTGCGCGATCCGTTCGTCGACACCCTCATATCTTCCACAGATCAGGACTATCCGTGACAACTGACTCAGGCCGCGGGCAATCTCCTGGCTAAAAAGCCGCCCCTGCGGCGTAAGCAATATCCGCCTGGCCTCGGGGCCGTCGGCCTCGATTGCGCGAAGAGCCCCGACAATGGGTTCGGGCTTCATCACCATACCCTCCCCGCCCCCGAAGGGTCGGTCGTCGGTCATATGGTGCCTGTCGAAAGCGAAATCACGAATATTATGCACCCGAACCTGGATGAGGTCGCGCTCACGGGCCTTCCCTATCATGCCTTCCTGCAGTGGGGAAGAAAACATCGACGGGAAAATCGTAAGGATGTCAAAGATCATGCTTCGAGGCCTTCGGGCAAATCAACTATAATTTTCCCCTTCGCCAGATCTACCTCGACAACGACCTCCTCTATTGCAGGCACGAGCACTTCCGCGCGGCTACCCTCGACAACATAAACATCGTTGCCTCCGGTTTCCAAAATGGCCTTTAGGATGCCAAGCTCTCTTCCCTGCGTGGTTTCAACCAGAAGACCTATCAGTTGAAACTGATAGTATTCTCCTTCGGCTAAACCGGGCAAACGATCTCTTTCGATAAAGATCTCCTTGCCCGTCAATGCTTCCGCCTGCTCCCGGCTCGATACCTCTTCGAACTCAACGATCCAGACCCGATTCTGCGCTCGCAAAGCCGCAAGCCTCAAGGGGCGCCGAACCAAACCTTCACACAAAAAGAGGCTCTCACCCGTTTTTACCGCATCAAAGGTTTCTCCATAAGGATGGACCTTTAATGCGCCCAAAATCCCGTGGGCTTTTGCTACCTTCCCTATGGCAACCAGAAGGGACTCGTCCATCGCAGTTATTCGATTATCTCCAGAACGGCCCTTTTGCGAATCTTGGTCGATGCAGCGCTGAGGAGCGTTCTCATGGCGCGGGCAGTACGACCCTGTTTGCCGATAACTTTGCCAAGGTCCTCTTTGGCCACCCGAAGTTCGATAACGGAGGTCTGCTCACCCTCTATTTCGGAAACTCTCACCTTCTCCGGGTTATCAACCAAAGCACGCGCCATAAACTCGACGAGTTCTTTCAACATGACTTCCTCCGGGTTATTGCGCTGGCGATCAATTGGGAATTCAGCTTAGACTCGCATATTTTTTTATAAGACCGGCAACGGTATCGGTTGGTTGTGCGCCCTGTCCCAGCCAGTATTGGAGCCTTTCGCTGTTGATCTTGACATCAGTTTCCGCGGGAAGTGGATTGTAGGTTCCGATATTCTCAATGAACCTGCCATCGCGCGGTGCCTCGGAGGAGGCCACAACAATCCTGTAAAACGGTCTTTTCTTTCTTCCGCCACGTGCCAAACGAATTTTAACCGCCATTAACCCTAGACCTCCTGTTCTAATCCACGCACAGTGTGCGGGAACTTCAACGCCCATCGCGGCGTCTGCATATTGGAATAAACTTCTTCAGGCATGCTCCTGACCAACGGCGCGCAAACGCCTCTTCCCAGCCAGGTAAAAGAAACTTATATAATGCATAATGGCTAGATTAAAAAGGGAAAAATGAACCTTTCCTTCTAACTCTCCCCTTCTTTTTCTTGGTTGCCCCCCCTGCACCCATCATTTGCCGCATCATTTTGCGCGAATCCTCGTAGCCTTTTAGCAGCCGGTTTACATCCTGAACGCTCGTTCCGCTGCCGCTGGCGATCCTTCGCCTCCGGCCGGCGTTCATTATGTCGACATTTCTGCGCTCCTCTTTGGTCATCGAATGGATGATGGCCTCCATGCGCACAAATTCCTTCTCATCGACCTTTAGCTTCTTTAGTTCCTTCAAAGCCCCCATGCCGGGGAGCATGCCCAAAATCTGTTCGAAAGAGCCAAGCTTTTTAACCTGCTGGAGTTGACCAAGAAAGTCTTCGAGGGTAAAAGAATCCTGCCTGAACTTGCGGGCGATCTCTTCGGCCTGCTTTTCGTCAAAGGCCTCCTGGGCCTTTTCAATCATCGTAAGTACATCGCCCATCCCCAGAATGCGCGAACTCATCCTGTCGGGGTAAAAGACTTCGAGGGCGTCCATTTTCTCGCCCACACCGACGAACTTTATGGGGCAGTTGGTAACAGAGCGGATCGACAGGGCGGCTCCGCCTCGTGCGTCGCCGTCAAGCTTGGTTAAAACCACCCCGGTAAGTCCCAGCTTTTCATTAAACGCCCCGGCCACCTGCACCGCGTCCTGGCCGGTCATAGCATCGGCGACCAGAAGAATTTCGGACGGCGAAAGAATCTTTTTTAGCCGGGAGAGTTCGTCCATCAGTTCGGCGTCAACATGCAGCCGGCCGGCGGTATCGACCAGAAGGGTATCGCAATTTTGCTGACCAGCGTAAATCAAAGCCTCCTGGACAATCGTTTCGGGCTTTTGGCTGGAGCTTGAGGCATAGACTGGCAGTTTCAACTGTCCGGCAAGGGTAATTAGCTGCTCGATTGCAGCGGGCCTGTAGACATCGGCCGGTACAAGACAGGGGCGCCGGCCCTCTTTGGAAAGCTTTCGGGCAAGTTTTCCAGTGGTGGTAGTTTTTCCAGACCCCTGCAACCCAACCATCATGACAGGGACCGGAAGCTTGCCGGAGAGCTTGAGCGCTTCGGCGCTTCCCCCCATAAGCGCGGTCAACTCCTCGTTTACAATCTTTATGACCTGCTGACCGGGGGTAAGGCTTTGCATGACTTCCTGCCCCACGGCCCGCTCACTTATAGCCGCGACAAAATCCTTTGCGACCTTGTAGTGGACATCGGCCTCGAGAAGGGCCATTCTGACTTCCCTTAGCGCCTCTTTAATATTGGCTTCGGAGAGCTTCCCCATGCCGCGCAGGTTCTTAAATACTTTTTCAAACTTTCCCGAAAGATTATCGAACATTTATCTCAGCCTCCAGGCTTAGACCTCAGAAAGACCCATCGCAAAGCAGTAAGCGTTATGAAATCCAGTTCTTGGCTTCCCGCCCCAACCCTTGCACTTCGCAATATAGGATATAAAATAGTATAGCATCCCGCGTACAAGGGTGCCATTCCTTCCGCACAGCCGCTACTTTAGAATGATTTCACGGAAATCCTCGGGCGCGCCTATATGCCCCTCATCAGGCTTTCCGGCCCAGGCCATGGTAAACTCGCGAAAGTAGCTCATCATAGCGATGTTTACCTTAAAACGCATCCCCGATTTTAGTTTGTCGACTCCGAACCACCTGGCCGGAAAGAAAGCCTCCATGCCAATGTGGGGCAAAGATTCGTTAATTCTTTGCATATGGCCGTCGGCAGATAGCTTTTCAACGCATACCCCGTTTTTTATTCGAAAAAGCTCCGGGATGAGATCAAAGCCGTCGGGACTGGAAGGGTTGTCGCGCGGAACGAGGTATAGGGCCAGATGGTTTTTAAGGCCCTTGTTTTTCAGGGTAAAATGGAGCTGAAAGGCTTCGGATTTAGGGAATTCCCCGGAATAGTCCAGAAAATCAGGGTTGAGGTAGACATTGGAGAGGCTAAAAAGGTAAAAGCCTTCCGGTTTCCATGCGAGGTGAACATCGGCGAAGGGCACATGCGGCGAAGGCGCGCCAAACCCGCAGAGCAGGGTTTTCCTCTTGGCCCATTCGACCAGGGTTTGAACGTGAAGATCGATCGGGTAATTGGCCCTTGCAATCGCTACGGGCTCAGACACTTGCGATCTTAGAACTGCTTGCCGGATGCTGTTTTTATGCTCCTGCTCAAGGACCGGGTTTAGTTTTCTAAATTCCTCCGTAAGCAAACGGTATGGCCTGTTCGCTGTATCGATTAGGCCCATATCGTAGTTTTCTCCGTCCTCGCGGCCCCCCATGGGTTCGTCGCAATACTGGAACCACTGAGCACCCGCGAGGTTTGGAAAACGGGCAAAGTTAAGAAGCGCCCTTCCCGCTCCCCAGGCTCTTTCGGCCTGGGTTGGGACTGTCATGAGGTGGCCGGGATTGGGATGAGCGCTGCCGGTGTCTTCATTGAGATTGCCGCTGCGGTTTTGAGTGGAGGAAAAAAAGAATTCGCTCACTATAACGGGCTTATCGTCCAGTTTTCGCAGTCCGTCGAAATAATAGGGCGCAACCCAGCCGTCCGGGGTATCGACATTGTAGTTAGATGAAATCACATCGACGTTGTCTCCCATGGACCGTATCACATCCTGGTGGTAATAGAGCGGCAGCCTGTCGCCAAGCACGAGCGCCCGAGGGTCGGCTGTGTGAATGGCCCGGTACATCAGCTTGTAGTAGCGGCCCGAGACCGCGCTCATAAAACGGTCAACGAGCCGGATCCCGTGTCCGCCAGGCCTCAATTTCAGGGCAGCTCCAGCCTTTTTGAGATCTTCAAAGCTTTGGGCCCCGTTCTGAGGGCTCCAATCGGCAAGCAGACCGCTCCAGCTGCCTCCATAGGTATCGTAGATCATTTTCCACAAGAATCGTTTGGTGTAGTTTTTCCACGGGTCTTTTAGATACCAGATGAAAAGGGCCGAATTCCACCACCCGACTTCGTTATCGCTAAAGTAGCCTATGAGCTGTGGCAGGTTTCTGTAGGGGGCGGTGAGGATGCGGGCCCTTTGCATGGTTATTTGTTCCATGCGTGGATCGAAGGGATCAAACCAGTGGAACTGGGAGTTTCTACCCAGTTCCAGATCCACTACGAGCGGCAGCCCTATTTTTGGAGAACTGTCCGACCAGCCGCCAAGAGTATTGAAACCCCATTTTCTTAGCTGACTGCCGACCCCGAGGCGCCAGTTATCGATGGAGGGGTAAAAGATAGCCCAGTAAAATGCATGCCCGGCCATGCTCTTGGGGCTTTGGACACCAGGGGAGACGATATCGACGCCCTTGGAATAAAAGGGCTTGCCCTGGGGATCGATCAGCCACCAGACACCGTTAATTTTGGCGGTGCTCCAGCCTTTGGCCCTTGTGCCGGTCTTGGTCTGAGGGTACTGTCCAGCCGCAGAGCCGTAGAAAACCATAGTGGAAGACAAAACAGCAATAAGAAAAAAAAGCGCAAACCTCAAACGCGAGTGCAAAACACCCCTCCGGAAAACAGCTATGGTTTATATTCCCTCAAACCCCATCAAAACAATGCGCCTGCATTGATAAAAAGGGGAGTCAACACGCACCGGCAAAACATACCTCACCTGTCACCATGCGCTAATCGCTATACTGATATTGATAAAGGGCTGCAAAAGGCCCCTTGGCGCCGATCAGATCACTGAAGTTGCCCTGCTCGATGATCTCGCCTTTGGAGAGCACAATGATCCTGTCGGCCTTGCGAACGGTGGAGAGCCTGTGGGCTATGATAAAGGTTGTCCGACCCCTGGTGAGCTGATCCAGCCCCTCCATGATGAGGGATTCTGTTTCGGCGTCAACGGAGGAAGTGGGCTCATCCAGGATAAGGATAGGCGAGTCCCGAAGAATGGCCCTTGCAATTGTTATGCGCTGACGTTCGCCCTCCGAGAGGGTCGCCCCCTGCTCTCCGATAATGGTGTCATATTTTTCCGGAAGTCTTTCGATCGAATCATGCATCCTGGCAAGTTTGGCTGCGGCCACAATCTCTTCGAACTTAGCTTCAGGCCTGCCGTAAGCGATATTTTCCCGAACCGAGATCGGGAAAACAAGGGGCGGCTGGAGAACCATGGAAATCTGGCTTCTAAGCGATTTGAGCCGGTAGTCTCGTATGTCCGCATCGTCTATAAGGACTCTTCCCTGCGAAGGGTCATAGAAGCGGGCAATGAGGCTTACAAGAGTGGATTTTCCAACACCCGTTGGGCCCACAAAGGCGATTTTTTCCCCCGGGCTGACGCTGAGGTTAATATTTTTAAGAACCTGCTGCTGTTCGTTGTAGTGAAAAGTGACGTTTTCCCACACAACCTTCCCCCTGGCCCCGGTGCCGGGAAAGGTGCGCGCACCCTCCTGCAGGTCTCTTTCGATGTCAAGGATTTCAAACACCCGATCCACACCGACCTTGGCCCCCTGGATCATGCCCCAGGTCTGGGATATCGTGTTTATGGGGCCGTAGAGCGAAGCCAGGTAGGTCGTAAAGACGATTATCCCCCCCACGGTGAGCTGACCGGACATGACGTGATTGGCCCCCACCCACACAACCAGGGCCGTCCCCACAGCCATTACCACATTGACAATACCCGAATAAAAGGTCTGGAGGGTATAGAGCTTAAGACTTGCGCCCAGGCTTCTATCGCTTGCGCTCATAAATTTGCGCTGTTCTTCCTCCTCCTTGGTAAATGCCTGGATGATGCGAATCGCCGACATCGAGCGCTGCACGACCGAATAGACTTCGCTTTCCTCCTGCCTCGCCAGAATGGAAGCCGAGGTGATCCTTCGGCTCATAAGGGAAATAGACAAAAACAACACGGGGCAAACCGTGAGGGAAAGTATCGTTAGTTCCCAGTCGATCTTTATCATTACCGCGAACATGCCGCTCAAAAGAACGAGGGCGGTAACAATGGGAAAGACCCCGTTCATCGTAAGGCTCTGGATGGCAAAGGTGTCGGAGGTGACCCGGTAGAGCAGATCCCCGACCTGGCGCCGGTTGTGGAAGGCAAGAGATAAGCGCTGCAAGTGGTCAAAAAGATCCCGGCGCATGTCGTTTACCATCTTCTGACCGATCTTGATCGTTGTATAGTTGTTCAAAAGCGTGATGCCGCCAAGAACAATATAGATAATCACCAGACCGCCTGTAGCCAGAAACAGCAGGCCGGCATGAGAATATCCCCTGGCAAAATTCCACGGGATGGGTTTTGCGCTAAGCACGTTGTCGATTATGATCTTTAACGGCCAGGGCTTAAGAAGCTCGCAGCCGCTCATCACAAAAACCTCGGCAAAGGCAATCACAAAGGGCCACCGATAGGGCCACAGATATTTAAGGATCTTCTTTAACATAAAGGAATTCTTC
The DNA here is from genome assembly GCA_049976905.1 of Syntrophobacteraceae bacterium. GTDB lineage: Bacteria > Desulfobacterota > Syntrophobacteria > Syntrophobacterales > Syntrophobacteraceae > SbD1. The sequence continues at coordinate 11,359 of JBMFHI010000032.1, forward strand.
CTTGCGAAAACCATTTTGTTTTAGTATCTTGGCAAGCGCGGTCGCTCAACACTCGACGAACTCACTCCCCCTTATACTCTCAGGCTCTTTGGACTTCTAAATTTCATCGCGTATTTAAACCGGCTGCTTCAAAAGGGAAAGTAAAAACTCCAGACTGACGGATAAAAATTTGTGGGAGTCGCAAGAATTTTACACAAATTGCAAGCCTCATTCCGGACACTGCCCCGGCGCCCCAGTGCCGATCGGCAAGGTATTGTGAAATCTGTTGCATTAGCCGTTGTGATGACATAAAATTTTTGCTTTTAAATCGTAGCGTTTGGTTGAAGATGAACTATTTTTTCATGGCCTGCAGGAGGTACTCATGAGCAAAGAAAAAGATCTTTTGGAAAGATTAGAGCGAAAGGGGCTCTCACGAAGAGACTTCATGAAGTATTGCGGCGCTCTTACCGCAACAATGGGGCTGTCCTCAGCGTTTGTCCCAAAAGTGGCTGAAGCACTCACCAACGCCCCACGCCCACCTGTTGTATGGCTGGCAATGGCCGAGTGCACAGGCTGCGCGGAAGCCACCCTTCGCACGACTTATCCATGGATCGACACATTGCTCCTCGACATTATTTCGCTTGATTACAACGATACCATCATGGCCCCCTCCGGGGTAGCGGCGGAAAAGTCTCTTCACGATTCGGTCACCAAAAATACCGGCAAATTCATTCTTGTAGTAGACGGGGCTATTCCAACGGCCGCGAACGGAAATTTTGGCACAATGGGCGGCAAGACCATGGTCGACGTTATAAAGGAAATAGGGCCTAAGGCACTGGCGGTCATCTGCATCGGGACATGCTCGGCCTACGGCGGACTGCCGGCGGCGGCTCCCAATCCCAGCCAGGCAAAGAGCGTAAGCGAGATTACAGGCCTAAAGACAGTCAACATCCCGGGATGCCCCCCCAACCCGATCAATTTTGTTGGAACCATTGTAAATTTTCTGCTGTTTGGAAAGCTGCCCGCCCTCGATGCCAAGGGTCGCCCGCTTTTCGCCTACGGCCAACTCGTGCACGACCAGTGCCCAAGACGGTCTCATTTCGATGCGGGCGAATTCGTCACCAGCTTTAATTCCGAGGAAGCCAGGAAAGGCTTCTGCCTCTACCAGATGGGCTGCAAGGGTCCCAACACCTACAATAACTGCCCGGCGGTAAAGTACAATGAAGCAACGAGCTGGCCGGTACAGGCGGGACATCCTTGCATCGGTTGCTCCGAACCCGATTTCTGGGATAAAAGCGCTCCCTTTTTCAAATCCATTTCCTGATCGATTGGGCCTTTTGAGTTGCGTTGAAAAATTTGAGCGATCCGCTTTATTATAAGGAGAAACAATTATGGCACGAGTGGTTATAGACCCGATCACCAGGATCGAAGGGCACCTTAAAATTGAGGTGGAAGTAGAAGATAAAAAGGTAAAGAACGCCTGGAGCAGCGGCACGCTTTTCCGGGGCATTGAGATCATCCTTCAGGGCAGAGACCCGCGGGACGCAAACCTCATTACACAGCGCGCCTGTGGTGTTTGCACCTATGTTCATGCCCTCTCCTCAATCCGGGCGGTCGACAACGCTCTTGGGTCTCAACTGGCCGATAACGGGCGTATCATCCGCACCCTGCTTCACGGCTCCCAGTACCTCCACGACCACATGGTTCATTTCTATCATCTCCACGCCCTGGACTGGGTCGACATAGTGAGCGCGCTAAAGGCGGATCCGAAAAAGACCGAAGCTCTGGCCGCCAAGATCTCCCCCAACGCCCACGGGGGCGGGGTAAACGATTTCTTTGAAGTGCAAGAACGGCTTAAAAAATTCGTCGCAAGCGGCCAACTGGGTCCCTTCGCCAATGGCTACTGGGGCCACCCGGCCTACAAACTGCCGCCCGAGGCAAATCTTCTGGGCGTGGCCCACTACCTCGCGGCCCTAAGGCAACAGACCCGCACAGCAAGGCTCATGGCGATCTTTGGCGGTAAAAACCCCCATATCCAGAGCATGACTCTGGGCGGGGTAACCTGCGCAATGGATCTTTCGCCCGACAGGATCGGCGAGTTCAAGTATCTGTGGAAAGAGACCATGGACTTTGTCGATAACGTCTATATTCCGGATCTGATCGCGATCGCGTCCTTTTATAAGGATTGGGGCAAGATCGGGGGTACCAGGAACTTTCTGGCCTACGGCGACTTCCCGATGGGGCCCAAGGAACCCGACGACTTCCTCATGCCTCGAGGCGTAATTTTTAACCGCAACCTGGCAAAGGTCGAACCTCTTGACATCGAACTGATCACCGAGCAGATCAAACACAGCTGGTACGAAGGAGATCCCAGGGGGCTCAACCCTGCCCACGGGGAAACAAAGCCCGCCTTCACCAAGTTTGACACCAATGCGCAGTACAGCTGGGTAAAAGCCCCGCGCTACAAGAACGAACCGATGGAAGTAGGACCGCTGGCCCGTGTCCTTATCGCTTACGGCAAGGGAGTTCCCGCGGTTAAGGAAAATGTGGATATGGTTTTAAAGAAGCTTGCCTTACCCAAGGCAGCCCTTTTCTCCACACTGGGCAGAACGGCTGCCCGCGCGATCGAAACCAAGGTCATCGGCGACGCGATGGGAACCCTTCTTGTCCAGCTGGTCGACAACATCAAGAAAGGCGATCTTAATATCTGCGATCCACGGGCCTGGGATAAGATGCCCTCCGAGGGCACGGGCGTTGGCTTAAACGACGTGCCCCGCGGAGCCCTCGGTCACTGGGTAACGGTAAAGGACAAAAAGATCGTGAGCTACCAGATGGTGGTTCCTTCGACCTGGAACCTTGGCCCGCGCGATGCGGCCGATAAGATGGGACCTGTAGAGGAAGCACTCGTCGGGACCCCGGTCGTAGATCCCAAACGACCGGTTGAAATACTTCGCACCGTTCACTCCTTCGATCCCTGCCTCGCATGCGCTGTGCACCTGATCGACGAGGAGAACGACGAGATCTACAAGTTTGAAGTTGTCTAAAGGCAGCTTTTTGAGTATCTAATAGGGGACTTGGCCTGCGTACGGCCGGGTTCCCTTTTTTTATTTCCCGATGCAAACGAGGCAGTCTCCAAATGGCTCAAAAACATATACTGGTGATGGGTGTCGGCAATCTTCTCCTGGGAGACGAAGGCACGGGGGTTCGAGTCATCGAAAAACTCGAGGATGAATACGTCTTTTCGCAAAACGTGGAACTCTACGATGGAGGCACTCTTGGACTCAAGCTCCTCGATCCGATCAGCCAGGCCGATTTCGCCATACTGATCGATATCGTGCGGGCCGGCGGAGCTCCGGGGACAGTCTACCGTATCGAGGAAAAAGACCTGTTTAAAAAGATCCCTTACAAGTGCTCGCTCCATGAGTTAAATATAGTGGAGACGCTTATATTCGCGGAAGAACTTGGAAACAAGCCCGAAACGGTGGTAATAGGAATTGAACCCGTGGAGTTTACCTCGTGTAGCACACAACTTAGTGCCGCTGTGCTAAACCGCCTGGATGACATCGTAAGCGCGGTTCTAAAGGAAATCGAGAGGGCTGGAGGCACTTGGAAAAAGGCCGATGAGCCGATTAAATCCGTGCGCATTCTATAAAATATAAAAAGGATGAACTATGTGCCTGGCAATTCCCGGCGAGGTAGTGCAGATTGAGGAAGGCGTTGCGACAGTGCGAATTGGAGACTCCCTTAGAAAGGCCTCTCTTCTGCTGCTGTCCAGCGAACCCGAACTAGGCGACTATGTCATAGTGCATGCGGGGTTTGCCCTTCACGTGGTCGATCCCGCCGAAGCCGCCGAATCGCTTCGTCTTCTTCGGGAGATGGCCGCCTTTGCCGACGAAGAACCTTCATGAAGGCTAAGTAGATACATGAACAAAACCCTTGAGCGTTTCAAGCCTGCCGTGCGCAGACATTGGCTTGTTATCGCCGCCGGAGTGGAATGGTCTGCCGTAGGGATCGGACTCATGGCGGTCGCATGCTACTGGCTCTACCCCGCAACCTGGCCTCTAAGAATTGCGGTTATCGCCTTAAGCGCGGCCCTGGGCTTGGGGATGTACTTTCTCATGTTTTCGCGCCTCGTTAAAAAGAACCTCAGAAGGATCGACTGCAAACCTGAAGTGGTCTGCCTTTTCGCCTTTCAGGCCAAAAGGGTCTATTTTCTAATTCCTCTTATGATGGCAATGGGCTATGGGATAAGGCATTCCTCACTGCCAAAGGAGATTGCCGCGCTGGTCTATCTTACGATGGGACTGGCTCTGATACTTGGAAGCTCGATCTATTTCCGGAGCTTTTCACCAGAGAAGGCAGGCGATTAGTTGCAAGTCGCGGCAATGAAGAGATTTGCCCTTGTCTAAACCGGGCACCCGAAAGGCGGCCGCGCGCTCCTTGCCGCAAGCGGTGACGCAAAGAAAATGACCGCCGGGTCTTTCAATGAGATGATACAAAGCAGTCTCACAAATCTTTGGCTCTAACTTCCATGGACTTGATAAAGGCGTTTTCCAAGAATCTTTTACTAATGTGCCTCAAGGAGAGCAAGGCTTGACCGTATCGGATCGCAAAATCTACAGTATTAAGCTTGGCCGGGACCGGGTTATCGAACTGGGCAGACGCACGCTCATTATGGGCATTCTAAACATTACGCCGGATTCTTTTTCCGACGGAGGGTTGTACCACGACTACGACCGGGCGCTTGCCCGGGCCACCGAGCTTATTAACGACGGAGCCGACATACTGGACGTAGGGGGCGAATCGACAAGACCCGGATCGGCCCCAACCCCTGCCGAAGTCGAACTCGAACGGGTGCTGCCAATCATACGGGCGGTGCGTAAAATAAGCGACATCCCCATCTCTATCGACACAGCCAAGGCCCAGGTCGCCGATAAAGCCCTCGAAGCCGGCGCAGACATAATAAACGATATAAGCTCCCTTCGGTTTGACCCCGATATGGTAAGGGTTGCAGCCGGGTCGGGAGCGCCCCTCATACTCATGCACATGCTTGGAACGCCTGAAACCATGCAGGTTAATCCGGTCTATCAAAGCGTGATCTCCGAGATAATAGCATTTCTGGAAGAACGCATGGGATACGCGGTGAAAAATGGTGTGGAACGTAGCCGGATAATTGTCGATCCTGGCATTGGTTTTGGCAAAACCCCAGCACACAATTTAAAGATTATAAGAGACCTCGACTCTTTTTCATGCATGGACCGGCCGATCCTTCTTGCAGCCTCGCGTAAAAGGTTTCTTGGCGCCCTCACCGGGCACTCCGAAATGGGAAGGGAATTGGGAACTGCAATTGCCGATAGTTTTGGCATTTGCGCGGGCGCCCATATGATAAGAGTTCATGACGTTGCCTTCCATCGGGAAGCGGTTATGGTTGCAGACGCACTTCGAGAGGCGATTTAGACCTGAGCTGACCGTGCGGGTGCTTTTGCGTTTTATTTGCAGTGCAGTTCTTCTTCTCTCTGTGGAGATCGTATGGGAAAGCTTTTTGGAACCGATGGAATTCGAGGTGTTGCCAATCTCCACCCTATGACGACAGACCTGGCCATGAAGGTAGGCTCCAGCGCCGCTTTCATTTTCAAAAACAAACACCGGCGCCCCAAAATCATCATAGGCAAAGACACTCGCCTTTCAGGCTACATGATCGAAACCGCGATAACATCTGGAATCTGTTCGATGGGCGTCGACGTTCTCCTGGTAGGTCCACTGCCCACCCCCGGCATAGCTTATATCACAAGCAGCATGCGCGCCGATGCCGGCGTAGTTATTTCAGCCTCTCATAACCCCTACGAATATAACGGCATCAAAATATTTGGAAACGACGGTTTCAAGCTTCCCGATGAGACCGAAAACTACATAGAAAAACTGATCTTGAGCGGCCAAATAGACAACCTGCCCAAGCCTCCGGCCTCTGGAATAGGAGCGGCGCGGCGCATCGAGGACGCTTTGGGCCGCTATATCGTCTATCTAAAGAACACTTTCCCCAGGGACCTTACCCTGGAAGGCCTGAAGATCGTCATAGACTGCGCCAACGGTGCCGGGTACAGAGTGGCGCCTACGGTTTTCGAAGAGCTTGGAGCCGAGGTCATCCTGACAGGCGACAGGCCAAACGGCAGAAACATTAACAGGGACTGTGGCGCCCTCTACCCCGCCAATATGGCTTCCCTTGTGCTTCAAAGCGGCGCCAATGCAGGGTTTGCTCTGGACGGCGATGCCGACAGGCTAATCCTTGCCGACGAAAACGGCGAAATCCTCGACGGCGACCAGATTATGGCGATCTGCGCCAAGCATTACATCGAACACGGCAGGCTCAAACAAAAAACCGTAGTCGCCACCATTATGAGCAACCTCGGATTCGAGGTGGCCTTGCGCACACTGGGAGCCAATCTTATCAGAACGCCTGTCGGCGACCGCTACGTAGTCGAACATATGCGCAAAAACAATTACAACCTGGGCGGCGAACAATCCGGCCACATGATTTTCCTCGATCACAGCACAACCGGCGATGGAATTCTTTCCGCTCTGCAGGTGTTGGCGGTTATGCTTCGCGAACGACGGCCCCTGTCCGAATTGAAAAAAATTATGGACCATTACCCTCAAAAGCTTGTAAACGTTACCGTAGGCACAAAAAAATCCATTGACCAGGTACCGGAAATATCCAGGCTTCAACGCGCCATGGAAGAGCGACTCGGAGACGAAGGGCGCATAGTTATCAGACCCTCGGGGACCGAACCGGTAATCCGCGTCATGGTCGAAGGGGTTGATGCCAAATTGATCGAGGAATTTGCCTCCTCTATGGCCTCATGCATTCAGCAGCACATGAACGGCGAAAAATAAACAGGAATAGCCCATGCTTTTAGCCTTGGATATCGGCAACACCAATACTGTACTGGGTTTGTTTGAAAACGACGTCCTGATTCACGACTGGCGTATTCGAACCGAGGTCAACATGACTATCGACGAATATGCTATGACCCTGAGCACTCTGTTTGCAATGCATCGAATCGAGCTAAACAGGGTTAGCGGGGTTATCATCTCCTGCGTTGTGCCGCCGGTGCTAAACGCCACGGAGAGGTTTTGCCGCAAGTACTTTGCAACGGACCCTCTCGTAGTCGGCCCGGGCATAAAGACCGGCATGCCCATATTATACGACAACCCAAGGGAGGTTGGCGCGGACAGGATTGTAAGTGCTGTCGCGGCCTTTGAACTGCGAAAAGACGCGGTTATTGTCGTAGATTTTGGCACGGCAACAACCTTCGACTTTATTTCCGAGCGTGGGGAATACATGGGGGGGGTAATCAGCCCGGGCATCATGATCTCCTGTGAAGCTCTTTTTCAGAAAGCCTCCAAGCTGCCGCGAGTGGAGATATTCGCACGGCCGCCATCCATACTGGCAAAGAATACCATCTCGTCGATGAACGCGGGGATCGTTTTCGGATATGCCGGGTTGGTGGAAGGGATCATTTCCAGGATAAAAAAAGAGGTGGGTCGCCCCATGTACGTTATCGCCACCGGAGGACTGGCTGCCTTGATCGCCAGCGAGTGCCCGATAATCGACCAGGTCGACGAGTATCTCATCTTGAACGGACTCAGAATTATATTTGAGCGCAACAAGGTGCGGCGTGCTGCCTGATGAAGTGCAGAGCTCGATTTCCAAGCCTTGGGCAAGGAAGCGCAGTGGCTCTCGTGGCCCCGGCAAGCCCCTTTGAACCCGACTGTTTCCAAAAGGGCGCAAGCCTCTTGCGCGCGGCGGGATACGAGGTCGTGGCCGGCAAAAACATTTTTAAGAGGCGGGGCTATCTGGCCGGAACGGATCAAGAGCGGCTGGAAGACCTTGTGCAGGCACTGCTTGATCCCGCAATCCAGGCAATTGTGTGCATTCGCGGCGGCTACGGCTCCGGGCGTCTTCTTTGCTCCATTCCGTTTGAAAGCCTGCGGGAAAATCCCAAAATCTTTATCGGACACAGCGACATCACTTTTCTTCATCTTGGCCTTTCGAGCAGGGCCGACTGGACCACCTTTCACGGTCCAAACCTTACGGGGATGAGCGAAAAGGGACACAGGGCACAGAGCCTTCTCGATGTTTTATCCGGAAAATCTTCGTTTAGCTGGAGCCTTGTCCCCGAACAGATCTTAAGGCCCGGAAGGGTGGAAGGACCCGTGTTGGGTGGAAATCTCAGCTGCCTGACACGCCTCATCGGAACACCCTATCTGCCCGATCCGGCAGGTGCGCTGCTTTTGATCGAAGACTGCGGGGAGGCTCTCTACAGGCTCGACCGGATGATGAACCATTTAAAGCTCGCCTCGGTGCTGCCCGTCCTGGGCGGGATACTGCTTGGAGACTTCGATCGCTGCGCCAGGCAAGAAGACATATTCGACATGATCATGGAGCACGTAAGCGCCTATGATTTTCCCATCGTTTGCGGCCTGCCTTTTGGGCATGGGGAAAGAAACGAGGTGATTGCGCTGGGTGCGCCTTTTTTACTGGATACCTATGAACGTCAACTCTCCATACTCGCCTCCCCCTTTGCCCGCTGATTCCAGGAACCGGTTCGATGCGGCATTCCAATCGGCTATAGCCGAAGGCGTATTCCCAGGCGCCTGCCTTCTGGTCGCGCGCGACCGAAAGGTGGTATTTGAAGGTACCTGGGGGCGTGTGAAAACCGGGGGCGTTCCAGTAAGCGCGACCACTCGCTTCGATCTGGCCTCGCTCACAAAGGCCCTGGTGACTGCCCCACTCTGCATGATCGCTGCGGATGCGGGAGCTCTTGGCCTGGACGATTCCATTTCCAGGTTTTTCCCCAGCCTCGTTGACAAGGATAAAGATGCGATTACCGTAAGAAGCCTTCTTTCCCACTCCTCGGGGCTGCCGCCTTATGTGCCTTTCTACCTCAAGCTAGCCCCCTTGCCTGCACCCCAAAGAAGAGATGCGCTCGCCTCGATGATCCTTAACACCCCGCTTGACAGCGCACCCGGCAAAGCCCCCAATTACAGCGATCTGGGCTTTATGCTCCTGGGATTGATCCTCGAGCGCCGACTGGGTGGAAGGTTGGACCGGCTTGCCCGAGAGCTTTTGTTTGAGCCCCTTGGGATCGATGAGCTTCATTTTTGCCCGCTCCACTCCCCTGCTTCGGTTGCCGCGAGTTTGCAACAAGACGATTCATCCGTCTCAACACACGCCCGGGGCCGTTACGCAGCGACCCAGTATTGCCCGTGGAGAAAGAAGCTTCTTTGGGGCGAAGTCGATGATGAGAATTGCTGGGCGCTCGATGGTGTCGCGGGGCATGCAGGTCTATTTGGAACGGCCAGGGGAGTTTTCCAATTGCTAAACTTTCTGTGGGGACTCTACGAAAGCAATGGTGCCGGAAAATCTCCCGTGTCTGGCACATGCGCCCACCCGCATCCGCCCATAAGCCCTGAAACCCTTCGACTTTTTTGGACCAGAACCGACCCCGCAGGCTCAAGCGACTGGTGTCTGGGCTTCGATACGCCCAGCGCAAAGGGTTACTCGAGCGCGGGAGGGTTAATTTCACAAAAATCTATCGGGCACCTCGGATTTACCGGCGTCTCCTTCTGGCTGGATCTTAAAAACCGGATCCTCATAATACTTCTTACCAATCGTGTCCACCCGACACGCAAAAACGACGACATTCGGCAATTCAGGCCGCTTTTGCATGATATCGTCATGAAAGAACTCTTATATGGAAACTAACGGCATTAAGAAAATCTATCTCGTTGGTATAGGCGGCATTGCCATGGGAACTTTGGCCACAATGCTCAGGGAAAGCGGTTTCGAGGTGGCCGGTTCCGACCAGAACATCTATCCGCCCATGAGCACGCACCTTCAAAGCCTGTCCATTCCTTTTTTTCAAGGCTTTTCAGCTGAAAACCCCGGCAAATTCGCGCCGGACCTTTACGTTATGGGAAACGTCATACGCAGGGAAAATCCTGAGGCCCGCTTTGTCATGACGCAAGAAAAGCCCTGTCTATCAATGCCGCAGGCCATTTCCCGTTTTTTTATCGAAGGGCGAAAAAGCATCGTTGTGGCGGGAACTCATGGCAAAAGCACAACTTCGTCTCTTCTCGCCTGGGTTTTAGAGCAGGGAGGCAAAGACCCGCGAGCCTTTATCGGAGCCTTTGTTAAAGACTGGGGCAGAAGCTACCGGCTGGGCTCGGGCCAATACATAGTGGTGGAAGGCGATGAATACGACACGGCCTTTTTCGACAAGGGTCCTAAATTCCTTCACTACCAACCCCACATAGGGATAATTGGAAGCGTCGAATTCGATCATGCGGATATCTTCGCAGACCTGGAAGCCGTTTTGAGCGCGTTTCGAAACTTTGTAAGACTGATCCCCGAAAACGGTTTCCTTATCCTAAATGGCGATGATCCTAACTGCGTCCCTCTTGCCTCGGAGTGCAAAGGACGGGTTATCACCTACGGAACCTCGCGGCGCGCGGACTGGCGAATTTCAAATGTTGAGTTCCATTCCCTGGAAGTATCCTTCCGCCTGCTAAATCCTGTGACCCAAAGCGAGCACACTTTTCGATCTAAACTGCCCGGCAGGCACAATGTGTGGAACATAGTCGCGGTTATCGCCGCATCGACCCTTGCGGGAATGAGCTTGGAGTCCATTCAAAAGGCCGTTCTGGATTTTGGCGGCGTAAAGAGGCGCCAGGACGTTTTAGGCGAATTCGACGGTATTATCGTGATGGATGATTTCGCCCATCACCCAACAGCGGTTTATGAGACCCTCCTTGGCCTGAAACTCTTTTATCCCTTGCGGCGGTTGATCGCGGCTTTTGAACCAAGAAGCAACTCGAGCAGAAGAAATATTTTCCAGCAACTCTATTCGAGCGCCTTCTCCGCGGCCGACCTCATCTGCATTAAGCAGCCGCCGGCGATGGACTCGATTCCGGGAGAGCAAAGGCTGGATGCGGCAAAGCTGGTCGAAGATATCCGGAAGCACGGAAAAGATGCCCGGTTTTTCGAAACTTCCGATGCCCTGTTGGCATTTTTACTCGAGACCTCCCGCTCAGGCGATCTCATAGTTTGCATGAGCAACGGAAGTTTCGACGGTCTTACCAAAAGACTGGCCGAAGCTCTTTAGTCCCGTAAAGCGGCGTAACTTCGCTCAAATCGAGTTTACCGCTTTAAGCCGTCTTCGCCAGAGGCGCCATTGCCCACATGTCCGACCAAAACGGCGATCTCGGCTATCAGCCCATTCATCTGGGCGGCCTGCGCATTCAACTCCTCCGCGGCCGCAGCGGATTCCTCGGCGCTTGCCGCATTTTCCTGCACCACCTTGTCCATTGCAGCCACCGCCTTGTTCACCTCTTCGATCCCCTGGGCCTGCTCGCTTGTGGCCGCGGTTATCTCGCCAATCAATCCATCGGATTTTCTAACCGTTTCAGCTACCCGCGAAAACTCCTCGTTAGTCTTTTCAACCAGCCGGTAGCCTTCCTTTACCTTACCAACCGTAGCATCGATAAGCGAGGCAGTATTCTTTGCCGCCTCGGCAGCCCCCATAGCAAGATTTCTAACTTCATCGGCAACGACTGCAAATCCTGCCCCCGCCTCACCGGCTCGGGCTGCTTCCACAGCGGCGTTAAGAGCGAGCAGATTGGTTTGAAAAGCAATACCGTCAATAGTTTTTATGATCTTCTGCGTCTGCTCCGATGCCGTTGAAATCTCCCGCATCGACACGATCAAAAGTGCCATAGACTCTTTTGCAGTAGTAGTCGAGTCGCTGGCATCCCGCATGAGGAGCTTGGCCTCCTTTGCGTTTTCCGCATTCTGTCTGGTCATCGAGGCCATCTGTTCAAGAGAGGCGGAGGTCTCTTCGATGGAAGCCGCCTGATCGCTCGTTCCTCCCGACAATTTTTGACTGGCCGTCGAAACCTGATTTGCCGCGGAAGAAAGCTCGCAACTGTTGGAGGAAAGTGTCCCGGCCAGCTGGGAAAGCCGCCTCGTAAGAGAGCGGCTAAGCAGGGCGGCACACAAAACGGCAAGAAATACTCCCGCCAGGCCGCCCCCAAGAATGATTGTTTGCATCAGCCGGGCTTGCTTCTGGAAAGACTTTTCAGCTTCCTTGGTCGAGTTGGCATGAGATGCCTCCGCCTGCTTAACCATGGCGGCAATGGCTTGCGTAGGGGCTCGATCGATTCCTTCCACCTGCCGGTCGACCAGGAAACAACTCTTCAGATTGGCTGGATCGTATAATTTTATGGCGTCGCGGTAGTCCATGCCGAGCTTTTTGCTCGTGGCAAGAGCCAGGTCCACGGGACCCGTATCCATTCCAGCCGCCTGAAACGATTTGCGGAGGTCAAGCAGATCTTTACGCGTTGCTGCTTCGTGCCGCTTAAATTCGGCAAAATATTTCGCGAAGGCGTTTTTATCGTTTCCGCGCAGCAAAGTATCCTTCCAGGATTGCACCTGCTTTTTGAAATCAACCTCGGCCAAACGCGCCTGATTTACATTGTTCGACCATAAATTATCGTCAGCCCTGATTTGCGCGCTAATCTTTGCGGAGGTCGCGATGGTCTTTCTTAGCCCCATAAACCCGTTGACTCCAACAAAGATGACTATGGCAATAATTAGCGAAAAACCACCGGCAACCTGTTTCCTGATAGTCCAATTGCTCATTTCTGTGTCCCTCTATCTATCCGTTATGTTCCGCGCGCCTTTGTCGCGGGCGAAAAACTCTGTCTACATGAGTCCACGAGTTGCGCAAGCAAATTACTTATTCATAATTGGAAATATTCGGACATTTCGTCCTCGGACTTTACTATTCTCACCGCTGTTTCAACGATAAAAAGATTATCGAAATTTCATCGCGTGAAAAAGTTTTATACCCCAGACTCTCTCGATTTGCGTTTGACCGCCGGATTTTTAGGATGTACATCTTAGAGTTAGGAGTTAGAGCGCCGATTGTATCGGCGGCCCTCCTTGCCTGGCGTCAACTTTCCAACACCACAAACAGGCAAGCTGGGCCGTCAGTTACATGACAGCCACTCATCCCCAACCCGTCTAAGGACGAAAACAGGTTTAAATGGCCAGAATCCTCCTTCATATCTGTTGCGGCCCGTGTTCGATCTACCCGGTTTCGGCTCTTCGCGGTGAAGGTCTAACCGTCCACGGTTTTTTCTACAACCCTCACATTCAACCATACCAGGAATTCCAACGGCGGCTTCAAACTCTGCGGACTTTTGCTGCAAGCGTAGAACTGCCGCTAATCGAAAGGAACGACTATGACCTGGAAAACTTCTTCAGGCAAGTAGTCTTTCGTGAAACAAGCCGCTGTTTTTACTGTTATTCTCTCAGGCTGGAGGCCGCAGCCCGACTGGCAAAAAAAAGCGGCTTCGACGCTTTTTCAACCACCCTCCTCTACAGCAAACTCCAAAAGCACGACTTGATCGTGTCCATTGCCAGGGAGGCTTCCCGAAAACACGGGATCGACTTTCTCTACAGGGATTTCAGGACCGGCTGGAGCGAGGGACACAGACAAGCGCGGGAGCTTGGTCTCTACAGGCAACAGTATTGCGGCTGTATTTACTCAGAGATGGAAAGATTTTCAAATGATCGCAGAAATCGAACATAGCGGAATTCGGGTCGATGAAAACGGCGACTGGTTTTATAACGGCAGCAAGATATTTCGGCCGGAAATACTTGAAAGTTTTTATGAAAAGCTGGTTCTTTCGGCTGAGGGCGAGTACTTCCTTGCCGACTCAAAGGGGCGCTGGCAAATCGAGGTCGCCGATACGCCTTTCGTGGTCACACGGGTAGATGTTCAAAGGGCTGTTTCAGGCCAGGAACAAATAATGCTCAGGTTAAAAAACATCTCTTGCCCCGAGACGCTTGATCCCTCCACGTTAAAGACCGGAAAGGACAACGTTCTCTATTGCACAACGGCCGCGGGAAAGTTCCCCGCCAGGTTTTCCCGCCCCGCCTATTATCAACTGGCCGACTTCCTAGGCGAGGATGAGACGGGGAGCGGTTTTTTTATCCAACTTAACGGTAAAAGATATCCAATTACAGAGGAAACCGCTCCCGCGTCACACCTCCGCTAATGGCTCTACACCGTGGTGACCATATTTCCCCCAGCCTTTTTCGACTGGTACATTGCCTTGTCGGCCCGGTTGAAGACAGATTCCAAGGACGGGTCGCCACTAATTACCTGAGTAACCCCAACGCTTACAGTCATGCTGATTTCATTTTTATGGTAAACGAGGCGGGTATTCTGGACCAGCTTCCGCAGTCTTTCCGCCACCGTTGCCGCGCTCTCCAGATCGGTGGCCGAAAAAATCAACACAAATTCGTCGCCTCCCCACCGCCCCACAAGGTCCGTTTCACGCAAAATGGGAGCGATTCGCTTGACGACTTCTTTCAGGCATCTGTCACCGGCCCAATGGCCGTGAGTGTCGTTAATGGACTTGAAGCGATCCACATCGAAGAAAACCAGCGAAAACACCTGCCCGTATCTCTGGAAGCGATACATTTCACTCTTTAGGCGCTCCCTCAAGGCCCGCCGATTGGCCACTCCGGTCAAGGAATCGACTAGCACCTCCTTTTCGAGAGCCTTTCGCTTTTCGTGGACCTGATCGACTTCCTTTTTCATCCTGCAAAGGTTTTGATTAAGAGACTCCATCTCCTCCTCGAGCCTCTCATGGCGCATGGCTTCAGAGCGGCGCTTTTCCTCAAGAGCGTTTCGTATCGAAGCCAGCCTCAAAAGGACCATTTCCCTGAACTCGGCCAGTGTTGTGCTAAGCTGCGCCGATTTTTTCATATCCTCCATGTGATGTTCGACCAGGGTAGTAAATTTATTATCTTCCTTCTGGCTCTGTCCTGTCTGGTTTATCGTATCCAGATATTGCCTTTCTAATTCAAGGAGGCCGCTGCTCATCTCCGAGATGAAATCGGTTACCATGGTGCGCTCTTCGTTAATCACATGATTATAGAGCTCAAAGAGCATGAGGATATCTTTTTTGAGCTTGAGGATATCCTCAATACGGGTGGACTTCTCCATTTTTGTCCTGAGCACGGACACTCGTCCCGAATAATCTTCTCCAAAATCCTGGTCGAATTCAGCGATCAAGGACAAAAAAATCGCCCGGAGTTCATCGAGAACAGCCTTGGAAACTCCCACAAAGGCAGTGCCGGGATCTTTTGGAGCCTCCCCATCCGAATCCTCACTTTCAATTAGCGCCCTTTTTAAGGCCGTGAGGGCCCTCTCTATATCTTCGAGGGTGGATTCTTTTTGCACCATATTCTTAAAATCGAGAAGCCTTCGATTTACCACGTTATTTTCATTGCGAGCCAACGAGCACAAGGTCGTAGTGGTGCGTTTGAGCAGATCGCGCATCCGCAAAGTCTCTTCGTGGTCTTCGACCGCGCCTTTCAAGCTTGCACCCTTATTGTCCGCATTCTCGACCGGCGAGTTCACATTTTCCCTGGCCATCGTTTTCCCCTCTCGTTCACCATCAAGCTCGCTCATGGCTCTAAAACCCTTTCATTGACTGGTCTTTAGCTCAATTTCCTCCACCCTCATTCTTTTTAGCGGGTTTAGGGCTAAAAAGCTGGCATTCGACCCCGGAAGCTGCGTAGACCTCGAGGTGTGGAGGCCGTGGCGCCTTGATGCCCCATGCGGAGCACCCGTGTGGCCGGCTGGTGATCCATGTAATGAAATAGTGGGCGCATCGCGTGCAATTGACCTTTTCCAAAAAACTCTCCTGTTTTACAGACCGGCCGGAAAAAATTGCCCACCCTGGTGGCTCTAATTTCCGATGTTCCTAAACCCCCAAATCCAGCAAAACACTGCGGATGCCGGGGGCAACAGTTCTCCGGGTAATCTTTTTCCATGGCAGTTTTGCCGGATAGCTGTTGTGTCGATAAATAGATCAAATTCCATGCCAACCTGTTTTTTGAGGGAAAGGCATAGGTGCAAGCTGGAGAGCCACCCCATGGGGTTTCGATTCATCAGGGTCCTAAAGAATGCGATCAAAGTCCGCAATCAACTTTGCATCATGGAAGCAGATACAGTAAAAAGAGACGACTAAACTTTCGGAGGCTCTTTTTTTTCTAAAGTTATCCGTCTCATTTTCCGACTATATGTCAGGAGGAACTTGGACATGGTTATCACAGGCTATCGAGTTCAGAGTGTGTTGCGCACGTACACTCGGCAGTTGAAGAAATCCAAGCTTCTGGCCCCGGAGGAAGGCGATTCCGGCAACTCTGATGGCGGAACGACAAAAGTGTCGATCTCGAGCGAAGGGAAACGAAAACTCATAATGGATCGCCTTACAAGCCAGGTATTGGAAAATGTGTACCCTAAACAGGATGATCAAGCCGGACCGGCAGGAGGCCTTTACGCGAACAGCGACGGACCGGCAGCGGAAGGAAACCAATGAGCGCTATGAAAATCCCGCCCTATACTACGAATGGCATTGAGAGTTCGGGGGCTGCGGCCGGGAATTCAGGCACATCGGATAAGACTGCGTCTGTTGACAGCTCTACCTCAGATAGAGTTCAGCTTTCGCAAAACTATACCAATCTTGCCAGTGTGCAGAAGTCGATTATGGGAACCGATAACGTCCGAACAGATAAAGTTCAACAGATACAAAGTCAGTTGGCTGGCGGAACCTACCGGGTAGATGCCGGTGAGATTGCAGGGAAGATGCTAAACGAAATACTGTAAAGACATTTTATTGACGCTGCTCGAAAAAGGCCCGGAGTGAGGTTTTTGACACCCTCCGGGCCTGAGCTTTTGACCAAGCTATGACCGCGATCAGCTGGATGATCTGTTCGAGCAAAGTCTTCGACCCGACCCCGCTCGGCGCGCATCACGAACGTACCCCGCGCCGTTAACCATTGCGCCCGTGACGCGCTCGCCGGCCTTTTACTCGACCGGAATCGGCCCTCCGGCGTTCATCGACTCGTAAACAGTGCTCTTCCCCCACGATGATCGATCCATCCACCGGGACCTTCTCTGCGAGGTCGACCCGCAGAAGGTCTCCCGGTTCTACGCGCTCAAGCGGCACATCGGCCCCGGTTGCGTCCTCACGGACCAGGCGGACCTCCGGTTTCCCGGAATCTATTTCGCCCTTGCCACGGCTCCCGTCCGCTCCATTTTCAACATCTGCCAGTCTATTCCACTCGAAACTGCTTAGCTTTCTTCACGACTTCAAGGCTTTAAAGAATTTGATGCCGTCAGCCGTAAAACCACGCGACATTGATGCCGCCGCTAAGGATATGGCTGTTTTTTTAACTCGGGAACCTTTAAGGTGTTCTACGACAGTAGCTCGTGCTTTGGATGCGGAACGCGCTGAAGAAGGCTTTCAATTGGCATTGAAAGAATCTAGCAACCAGGTTGGTAGTTTCTTCGCCTTGCGGGGGGGGGCAATCCATCTCTTACAACCCGTTCTGTCTTAACGCCAGGTCGAAAGCACGGCTTGGGGAAATATGATGTTTTATTTTTTACACCGCGGGCATAAAATACAACGGTAGCCGTCGGGTACGCATCAAAATATCTCGGCTCGCGATGTAGCCGGCGTTACAGGGGCATTATCTTCACCACCACGCGCCAAAGTTGCGACTGGGTGGTTGTGAGACTTGGACGAATCGGTCATTGTCCCTTCCTACTGAGTTTAGCGGGGGTATCCGCCGCGAAAAGAGCGCTATTTCGGCGGGGCATCCCCGCATGGCCGGCAGAGTTCTGGGACTTACTGCCGTTTTTTTGATCGCTCCGGGAATACGCATCGACTCTATTCTAACGTATTGTTTATCATGGTATTAACCTTGCTTTTCTTTCCGTCAATGCATTAAAACCGGCTAAAGAGGACAGAACCATGAAAAAGACCCGCTTTATCCCGCTATTGGCCCTGGGCGCTATCATTGCGGTGGTCGCCTTCGTGGCGGGCCGAGTTAGCGAGAAAAAGGGCGAGACCCTGACTCAGCATGTCGCGACCCTTGCCAAAACCCCTCCGTCTACTCAAAAACCTGCGAATAAACGTAAAATCCTCTACTGGCGTTCGTCGATGGACCCCAGCTATGTTTTCAAAAAACCGGGTAAGGACGCCATGGGGATGGACCTTGTTCCGGTCTATGCCAATGAGCCTTCCGGTAAGAAGGGGCCCGCGCCTGCCAAAAGCCCCGAAGCAAAACGCAAAGTTCTTTACTACAGAGACCCGATGGACCCGAACTTTGTTTCCAATAAACCCGGTAAAGCCCCGTGCGGGATGGACCTGGTGCCGGTTTACGCCGATGAGGCCACCTCGGGCAAGATTCACATCAGCTCCGAGGTAACCCAGCAAATCGGGGTGACCACGACCAAAGTGACGAGCGGTCCTTTTGCGAAAACCATTCAAACCTATGGAACCACCACATGGAATGAAACGACCCTTGCAGCCCTCAACACCAAGATCAACGGGTGGATCGAAAAACTCGATGTTAACGTGATGGGGCAAGTAGTGCGCAAGGGGCAGCCGCTTATCCGGATTTATTCACCGGAACTGCTGAGTGCTCAACGGGAGTATCTTGCAGCGCTAGACAACGCCAAAGCGCTTGAGGGCAGCCCTTTGCGCGTCATGGCCGCGGCCGCGGCCAGACTGCCGGAAGCCGCGCGCATGCGTTTGAAGCTGTGGGACATAAGTGATCAGCAGATAGCCGAGCTGCGCGCAACGCGCAAGGTCCGCAAGGACCTCACCCTCTATGCGCCCATTAGCGGAATCGTCACCAAACTGGATGTGATGCAGGGCGACTACGTCCAGTCGGGCCGCAATCTGATGAAAATCGCGGGCCTCGATCCGATCTGGGTAATGGGTTCGTTGTACGAAGACCAGATCCCCATGGTGAAAAGAGGCATGATGGCTACGGTGGCTTTTGACTCGCTGCCCGGCGAGTCTTTCCAGGGAAAGGTCGATTACGTCTATCCCTTCGTTGCGGGAAAGTCCCGGACGGCCCAGGTTCGCATAGTGCTGCCCAACCCCGGGGACCATATTCTTCCTCAGATGTATGGAACCGTTAAACTGATCGTGCCCATTAGCGATTGTGCGATTCAGATTCCTTCGGATTCCGTGATTCGCTCCTCTTCGACCGATAACCTGGTTTTCATCGCGCTTGGCAAAGGGGAGTTCGCCGGCCGCAAAGTCATTTTGGGACCAGAGGGCGACAAGGGCATGGTAATGGTAAGAGCGGGCCTAAAAGCCGGAGAGCGGATAGTTACTTCCGCCCAGTTTCTTCTGGATGCTGAAAGCCGCCTCAATTCGGCCGCTCAATCGATGCTGTCCAACGGAGGCTCCTCGAAATGATCTCTTCAGCCATCGACTGGTCCATCCGGAATCGGTTCCTTGTCCTGATTTTAACCGGGTTCCTGGTGCTCTCCGGTATTTGGGTCATCTATCATACCCCGATGGATGCCATTCCGGATCTATCCGACACGCAGGTTATCATCTATACCAAGTACCTGGGACAAAGCCCCGGAGTGGTGGAAGATCAAGTGACTTATCCTCTGACCACGGCCATGCTCGCGGTTCCCAATGTCAAGGTGGTGCGGGGCTATTCCAATTTTGACTTCTCGCTGGTCTACGTGATCTTTAAGGAGGGAACCGACCTCTACTGGGCAAGAACCCGCGTTTTGGAATACCTCAACTACGTCCGCGCACAGCTCCCCCAGGGGGTCTCGCCCCAGCTCGGACCCGACGCAACCGGGGTGGGATGGGTCTACGAATACGCCCTCGTCGATAAGTCGGGCAAGCTCAACCTGCAGCAATTGCGTTCCCTCCAGGACTGGTACCTGCGCTACCAGCTCCAGACGGTTCCCGGCATTGCGGAGGTCGCCTCCATCGGCGGATACGTCAAACAATACCAGGTCGAAGTAGATCCCAACAAGCTCGCCGACTATGGAATCAGTCTCTCCCAGCTCAGCCGCTCCATCAAGGAATCCAACACCGATGTGGGTGGTGGTCTGGTCGACAGGGCCGAAACCGAATACATGGTCCGGGGTCTGGGGTACATCAAGAAAGTAAGCGACCTGCGCAAGGTGTGCATCGGGGTGAGTCCCGGCGGTATACCCGTGCTTCTTGGCCAGGTAGCCGATGTCCATCTTGGGCCGGAGCCAAGACGCGGTCTCGCGGACCTGAACGGCCGAGGAGACGTCGTTGGCGGAATTGCGGTAATGCGCTTCAAGGGAAATGCCCTCAAGGTCATCGAGGCGTTCAAGAAAAAGCTAAACGAACTCAAAAGCGGGCTCCCGAAGGGCGTCGAAATTGTCCCGGTCTATGACCGTTCGGCGCTGATCAACCGCAGCATAGATTTTCTAAGGAGCAAGCTCATCGAAGAACTTATCACCGTATCGCTTGTGTGCATCCTGTTTTTGTTCCATTTCAGGAGCGCCCTGGTGGCCATTTTCATGCTGCCCCTGGGAGTGATTTCGGCATTTATAATCATGTATTTCCAGGGCCTCACAAGCAATATCATGAGCCTGGGGGGCATTGCCATCGCCATGGGCGCCATGGTCGATTCGGCTATAATCATGGTCGAAAACGCCCATAAGAAAATGGAGCACGGCTATGACAAGGCACGCCACTGGGAAATCATCGCCTCAGCCTCCAAGGAGGTTGGACCCTCTCTTTTCTTCTCGCTTCTGGTAATCACGGTTTCCTTCCTGCCCATCTTTTCCCTGACCGGCCAGTCGGGGCGGCTGTTCAAACCCCTGGCCTTCACCAAGACCTACACCATGGGGGCCGCGGCATTCCTGGCCGTACTGCTCGCGCCGGTGCTCATGGGATTTTTCATTCGGGGCCGTCTGAGACCCGACAACGAAAACCCCGTTTCCCGCTTGCTTATTCGCCTATATCACCCGGTGGGCGAATGGGTGCTGCACTACCGCAAAACGGTCCTGGTCGCGGCCCTCGCCATTTTGGTCAGCGCCGCCTATCCCTTGATGCGCCTGGGCTCGGAGTTCATGCCCCCTTTAAACGAAGGGGACCTCCTTTATATGCCCACAACCCTTCCCGGAATTTCCATCACCGAGGCCAAGCGACTCCTCGAGCAAACCGACCGGATCATCAAAACGTTTCCTGAAGTAAAATCCGTTTTTGGCAAAGCCGGGCGAGCCGATACAGCTACCGACCCCGCGCCCCTCGATATGATCGAAACGGTCATCCAGCTCCACCAAAACCGGAGCAAATGGCCGAAAGTCAAAGACCACCGCTGGTACTCGTCGTGGGCCCCCGGCTGGATGAAGGCCGTTTTGCGCCTCCCCTGGCCCGAAGAACGCCCTCTTACCCAGGAAGAACTGGTAGATCAGCTCAATAACGCCATCCATTTCCCCGGACTGGTCAATGCCTGGACCTTGCCCATCAGGACCCGCATCGACATGCTTAGCACGGGAATCAAAACCCCGGTGGGAATCAAGGTGATGGGACCCGACCTTCCCACTCTCGCCAGACTCGCCAAAGAGGTCGAATCCGCTGTCCACAAGATCCCCGGCACCCGCTCGGCCTATGCCGAACGGGTTATGGGCGCCTACTACATGGATTACACCATCGACCGCGACGCCGCGGCGCGCTACGGCCTAACCATTCAGGATATTCAGAATGTGATCGAATCCGCCCTGGGCGGCATAAATATCACCCGGACGGTTGAAGGCCTCGAGCGCTTTCCGGTCAATCTGCGCTACATGCGCGGCTACCGCGATAATCTCCCGGCCCTGGAAAATGTGCTGGTCCCGACCCCGACCGGTACGCAGGTGCCGATTTCCTATCTGGCTCACTTCAGCATAACAAAGGGGCCCATGACCGTTCTGACCGAAGGTTCGCGAAAGTCGGCCTGGGTCTACGTGGATCTCGATACCTCCGATATCGGCGACTATGTGGCCAGAGCCCAAAAAATCGTCAGCGACAAAGTCCATCTGCCTCCAAAGTACAACCTCCAGTGGAGCGGACAGTATCAATACATGGTGGAGGCGCGAAAAAGGATGATGATCGTCATTCCGGTGACTTTGGCAATCATTATCCTGCTGCTCTACTTTAACACTAAATCATTTGCCAAGGCCGCGCTCGTCATGCTCGCGGTTCCCTTTTCGCTGGTTGGCTCCTTTTGGCTTCTTTACCTGCTTCACTATAATCTCTCCGTGGCGGTCGCCGTGGGCCTTATCGCCCTAGCCGGGCTCGACGCCGAGACGGGCGTGGTGATGCTGCTCTACCTCGATCTTGCCCATCAGCTATGGGAACGAGCGGACCGCATGAAAACCCGGGGAGACCTCATGCAGGCCATCTATCACGGAGCCGTCAAGCGCATCCGCCCCAAGATCATGACGGTTGCAGCCATCCTTGCCGGCTTGCTCCCCATCATGCACGGCACCGGCACGGGCTCGGAAGTGATGAAACGAATCGCGGCGCCAATGGTTGGAGGCGTTGCGACCTCGCTGCTTCTTGAGCTCACCATATACCCCGTTCTTTATTTCTACCTCAAAAGGGGTGGTCTAGATTCCACTCTGGAACCGACCTCCAATGAGGAAGTGCTCGAAACCCTTTAGATACCGATAGCGGAAAGTTCAAGGACGGGATTGAGCGAAGGGCGATTAAACCCGGTTTCCTCAATCCCTTAACTCTTCAACTCCCGGGGATTGCTCTGCCTACAAGCATTTCCAGTTTGGCAAGGCTCTGCTCGCGGTCTGTCAGGGCACGCTCGTAGGAGAGCTCGAATTCGAGCAGATTGCGGATTGCATCCACCACGTTGGCGTAGGACGCTTTCCCGGCTTGATAAGCCTCGAGTGAGACTTCGAGGGCCTGTTTGGCCTCGGGAACGAGGGAGTCCCGGTAGAGGGCTATCTTTCTGTCGGCATCCTTAAACTTGTAGACAGCGAATTTGACATCGGCCATGAGGGTGTTCGCGCGGTCGCTGCGCTGCCTTAGAAATGACTCGTAGTTGGCCCTCGCCTCTCTTACTTCGGCCCGGTATTTGCCCCACCAGATTGGGACATTGATCGAGGCCGTCGCCATTACCGGATCATTTGGCACAAAGCGCCTGCCTGTATCAAAGCCCTGAATTCCCAAAGTAACATCGGGATAGTAGTCTTTCTTGGCGAGATTGATATTCCACTTTGCTCCGGAGGCCTGAAAATCTATGGCTCTCAGATCCGGATTTGATTGCTTCAGCCATTTCAAAAGTTGGTCGGTTGTAAACGATACCTTTTCTTCCTTGATTTTTCTCGGCCGGAAGAGCGGAGCATCCGCAGGCCTGTTGAGCGCCGCATTGAGCTTGGCGGCCACGGGGTCTGCCTCCTCACTCAAGGTCTTTAACCGGTCCTCGAGTTTCCCCAGTTCGACTTGGGCCTGAACCACATCGGCATAGGAAATGGTCCCCGATGCGTAACCGGCTCGGGCCACGCTTTCCAAATACTTCACGTAGCCAAGGTTTTCCTTGGTTACAGAGATAGCCTGCGCCAGATAATAGTATTCATAGTATGCGTCCTTTACCTCAAAAAAGAGCTTAAGCTGCGCGGCATCATAGCGTGCCTTTTGGGCTCGGGCGGCATCGGCGGCGGCGTTACCCTTCAATTTGAGCTTTCCAAACCACGGAAAGGTCTCGGTTACGGCAAGCCCCTGGCGCTGCGGCGCCATAACGCCCTGCTGAATGTAGTACATGTATCCGAGCTGAGGGTCTGGCAAGGTGGTGACCTGGGGGATTTTCTCCAGCGCCGCCATCCATTGGAGATAGGAGGCCTTCAGGCCGGGATTGTTTAAGGCCGCGTATACCAGGTAATCATTGAGGGTTGACTGGGCAGTCAATCCGGGCAGCTCTTCCGGCCTTACTTTGGAAGGAGGGACCTCTTTTTCCCACATGGATGGGTTGTTGATTAGCGCGGTTTCCTCCGGGGGATTGGAAGCGCAGCCGCCAAGGAGCACTATCAGGATCAGGCACGTGCAAATTCCTCTCATGGATACTCCATTATTGAACCGTATTCATACAAATATCCGCCATTTGAATCGTCCTACTTTTTCGACCATGTTTTGTAAAGACAAAAGTTCTCTCAAAAACGGGGAACCCCAACATCCGCACTACCAGGGACAGACGAGGAAGAGCTTATTACTCACAAATCATTATCGATTCCGTTGAACAATGCTCATCACCGTGTTTTTGCTGCGACCAAGCTCCCTGGCGATGGCCCGGTAGGAGCGGCCCTCATCTACCAAGGGGTTGTACGCCCAAAACCACGTAATTTTTGGAATCCTTAAAAAACAACTACTTACATACGCCGGGTTAAACC
>JBMFHI010000033.1:0-35429 GCA_049976905.1 Syntrophobacteraceae bacterium
CAAAACCGGCGCTGTGCCGACTTTTTCGATCCGGCGCCGTTTGTCTTCGGTCGGGATGCAGACAAGCTCCTTGACGTTTACCTGAGGAATAGCGAAACGCTGATCGGCTGCGCCGACGATAAGGGAGGAAATAATAGCCAGGGTAAGGGGAATCCGTATCCGGATGGTTGTCCCCCCGCCTTTGACACTCTCAATTTCTACGTGGCCGCCAAACCTTTCGACATTGGTCTTTACAACGTCCATTCCAACACCGCGGCCGGAAACATTGGTGACCGTTTTTGCCGTGGAAAAGCCGGGGAGAAAGATGAGTGCGAGCTTGTCTTTTTCGCTAAGTCTCCTTGCCCCTTCGGGGCTAAGAAGTCCTTGCATCACCGCCTTTTCGACTATCGCCTCCGGATCCATTCCTCGTCCGTCATCGCTTATGGTTATGCTTACCTGTCCCCCTTCATGGGATGCCAGGAGACGAATTTGCCCCTTTTGCGGTTTGCCTTGCGCCGATCTTTGCTTGCCGGTCTCGATTCCGTGGTCGACACAGTTGCGGATAATGTGAACAACAGGGTCGATCAAGCCCTCCAGAATAGACTTGTCCAATTCCACCTGGCCGCCTTCGGTCAATAGCTCGACTTCCTTGGATAGTTGGTCGCAAAGCTCTCGAACCAGCCGATGCATCCTGCTGAAAATATTTCTAACGGGTTGCATGCGCATTTGGAGGATGTGCGCCTGCATTTCGCTGGTCACAAGGTTAACGTTTTGTATGACGCTCCTTAGCCTTGGGTTCGTATCGACTGTTGCCTCCAGGACCTGTCGAAGTTGATTGCGCCCAAGAACCAGTTCGCCCGCCAGATTTATAAGAATGTCGAGAAGCTCGACATTGACCCTGATGGTCTCCGGAGTCTTTTGCTTTTCTTTCATAGCCCCGGGCGCTGCCGCCGTTTCCGGCCATGGAGGTGCTATAAGCGCCAGACGCAGGGTCTCCGGGTCTATGCTTTGGATCTGCTCATGTGAAATGGATAGGGCCGTAGCTACCAGATCGGGTTCGAGCACGGTGGAAAAAAGATAGTGGCAGCTCCCATCTGCCCGGTTTCCAACTCCGGTTGCCAGGCACAGGCCAAATTCGAGCAATTTGTCCAAAAAATCCTCATCGGCTCGAATCGCAAATACAAAATGCTGCATCGCCAGGGCAGAACTGATTTGCTCGGCCTCGGGCAGAAATGTAACCAGAATGTCGTCCGCCCCTTTTATTGAGAGCTTTACGCTGCCCTCAGGCGGGGGCGAAGACCTGTCTGTGCTCTCGGCCGCAGCACTGCAAACTTGTAGCTCCCCGGGAGAAGACTCTGGGGTAGATTTGCCAAAGGAAAGTAAAATAGCGTTAAGCTTTTCAAGCTCGCCGCGGCAATCTACCTTCGAACTCGAATGTATGTCGTCGATCATGGCTTTGAGCTTATCGACGCCCTGTAATAAAATATTTATTTTTCCATGATCGGGCGCGGCCTCGCCCTTTCGAAACAGGAGCAGCACGCTTTCCATCGCGTGGCTTAACTCCATTACCGCCGGAAATCCGAAGGTCCCCGATCCCCCTTTGATGCTGTGAATCGACCGGAAAAGCCTGTCTACGATTTCACAAGATTCCCCTTCCACGCAGCTTTCCATGGCAAGCAAGTCGCATTCGGTGCTGCCTAGATGCTCGTGCGCCTCGGCAACAAACTCGTTGACTACAATTTCGCTCACCATGCCTGTCACTCTCCCGGTTTTTTCTACTTTTCCCAGAGCGGTTCCTTGCAACCCAAAATCGCCCTTATCTTCATCTCCAAAGATTCCGGGGTAAAGGGCTTGACCAGGTAGTTGCTCACTTTGGCCTGTACCGCCTCGATGACGTTTTCTCTTTCCGATAGAGCGGTTAACATCAAAAATGGGAGTTTTTCATAAATTTCATGACTTCTGACATGACGCAAAAGTTCCATGCCGTCGCTTACCGGCATGTTCCAATCAGAAATTATGAAATCAATTTTATTACGTTCCAGAAGTGCCATCGCCTGATTTCCGTCTCGGGCCTCAAGGATATTTTGAAACCCCATTTGCCACAGTAGATCGCGTATCTGCATCCGCATGCTGCCCAAATCGTCAACGACCAGAATGGACATGCTCTTGTTCACCATTTCGGTCTTCTCCTTGGATAAGAAATTTTTTAGGAAAGGTTACGACACTTATCGGCTTTTCAGGACAAACTGATAAAAGGAATATGCACGTTCCTGCCAAATATTTGATCCTCTCACGCCCTCACCCGCCTGCTCCTGCCGTTTATTGGCCGGTTTTGCTATCAACCATGCCGCAAGGTACTTGCAGCCTCAGACCGTGTGGCTTAAGCTTTGGTATTCGTATATTCCGGGGAATGTCAAACTCTGGGAGTCACTCGGCAGGGCCGTTGATTACCTGGGATTAATTATCCTGTCTTGGGTGCAATGTAGTGTAAGTATCAATAATCACGTAGAAAACATGCGTATAGTGCAGTGCGGTGAACGACTCGTTGCCGTAGCCCGGATCTTTTGCTCCCTGCAACGGATCCCCCTTGCTTTATAAAGTCGCCGGCCTTTTCGATCACATACATCAACCGGTTTCTGTCTTCAAACAAGCCGGAGGGAAATCCCGGTTGCCGCGCGACAGCTTCAGCGCAACCGCCGTTCCGGCCGGTAGGTTTCGGCGGTGCTTCGGCTCGGCGCCTTTTTTGCTACTGCTGGGCCAGGTCCCCGGCCTGGCGGCTGCGATCCTGCTCGTCGCCGAACCGTGCGCGGCATCCGCCTCTCTGATGCTGTCTCACTCCCTGCATGCGTCTTTCGAAGCTCTCCCTATGCGGGGGATAGTGATTTCGGCTTTGCAGATGGGCTGGCTGGTCGCGGCGTCGCTCACCGTCGGGCTTTGACCGAGCGCCAATGTTTGGCCGCCGGCGGCCCTGACAGGCGGACCCCAAGCGCCCGTCTGGGCGCTTGGGGCTCTATTGGGATACATCCAGCACTTCCACCGTATCCTGGACGATCCCGGCATTAAACCAATGGGCGCCAACGTCGGAGCCGCCGATGATGTAGATCTTTCCATCGGGCGTGGCCGCCGCCGCGGGGTTTGACCTGGGAATATTCATGCTGGGGCCTCTTTGCCAGGAGTTCCTGACCGGATCGTAGATGAATACGTCGGCAAGAGGGGGGGAAGAGTCCCCCGCGCCTTTGGTGCCTCCCATGAGATATATTTTGCCGTTTGCGGCAAGCACCGCCGCGCCAAATCCCCGGGGCTCGGGCATGTGTTTTCCAAGCGACCAGGAATCCGTTTTCGGGTCGTAGATCTCCGTGGTATCGAGCACCTTGGTTTTGGGCTCATCGGGCATGCCGGAAGGTCCTCCGAAAACATAGATCCTGCCGTCCGGTCCGGCCGCGGCCGCAAAGTCAGCCCGTGGAGAACTCACAGGTTTTTTGTACTGCCAGGTGTTGGTTTTGGGATCGTAGCACTCCATAGTATTGGATACGATGCCCACTAAGGGCGAGTCACCATCCTTCTGTCTTAGCCGCCACCCTCCCATAACGTAAATTTTGCCGTCCGGGGTAACGACCGCCTGTGCGTCTATACGGCGCTCATGCATCGGCGGGATGCGCGTGTGGTAAGCTGTGAAAATATCACCACAGGGACGAACACTTTTATCTGCGTGCGCCAGTAACCAGCCCGGATGGTAGCCCGGCCTCCATCCTTTCATGTTGCGAATGTATACCACCGAGGCCTTCGGCCAGGAGTTGGTGGCCGGATCATAGGGCAAAACGATGTTTTCTCCTTCGCTGGCAAAGCCGCCCTGCCCGCCGATCCACCAAATCCTTCCGTCTTTAGCCGCCACGACGGACACGCCGTTTCCCTGCCGGTCTGCCTCGGTATTTCTAAAAGTAGCCACCTTGGATTTCATCATAGTAACATACCGGGGCTTAAGCCCGGGCTTAAAGTGCCCATTGGGCGAGACCTTGTAGAGAATAGGTTCATCCACAGGCCTTGGGACCCACTTTTTTTTCTTCTTGTCGTACACCACACTGTTCAGTAGTTTGGCGGGCTCGATCCACTCCCAGTTCCGCGTATTTTGGTTGTAGCGGTAATGACCGTTATAACTATCGGTCTCAGATCCAGGGACAGGCTCCAGGTACTGCCAGGTACGCGTCTTAGGGTCGTATGCCAGGTTCGAGTACCAGCCCATATTCTCCTGGCCCACGATTTTCCCGTTCTTGATTTCAAACGGCCACCCTCCCATCACGTAGATTTTTCCATCCGGGCCACACACGGCCCCGTGCCCGTATCTGCCAAGAGGCATGCGAGGGATGAATTTCCAGGAATTGGCCCACGCGATGGCAGGCAGAAGAAAAAATACGATGGAAACGATTAGTTTTTTCATGTTCATGATTCCTTCTTGGATCGAATCGATCAAAAAAAGCAAACAAAGGGAGATCATCCCAAACTTATGTGCAGGCGATCTGTTGGAGATGATCCCGGGTGGGGAAAAATCTGCATGAATATCAGAATAAACAGGAGCTTCAACACTCTGCAGAAAAAAGGGGACAAGTAATTCGGCTCCCTGGAATCAGAATTATTCCCCATTGGTATGTTGCTCTGCTGGCTCATTCTTTAGACCTGCCTTAAATTAGTCGATAACTTTTTCAGAATCGGCGTGCTTCGGTGAATCTCTATTCCGGGGTGCGCCGGTTTGTTACTATTTGAGTGAGTGATGCAACTCCTGAACAAAGGCCATTTTGGCCATAACAAGCCGATCAAACCAAATAGAAGCAGGATAATCGTCGGCGGCTCGAGAACCGGGTTTGTGGAGGTCGCAATTTTGAGGGATTCAGTAAAATAAATATCAGGCTGGTTATTGAGGGGATCATTGTATTGCATGTCCGGGTAAAACCCGGTTGACGGCTTAGTCGTGGATAAATCCAGGGTTATTATTACGTTCCGGCCTGCGAGCAACTGATAGTTACAGCCTATCGCCATTGAGAGATCGCCCCACTGATTACCAAACTCGTCTTGCGAGTAGTACGTGTTATCAAGAGTATTCGTCAAAACATTATTGTAAATCGTTCCCCCGTTATATCCAGGGTGGTCTATCTTCCAAGACTGCCCAACGCTGGGAGAGCCGATCGCCGCGCCGGTCTCATCATAAGCATCCCATATGCCGTCATGATCAAAAAAGGCTACGAAGTTATAATTTTCAGCAGCACCGGCGTTGGTGTAGGCGGTGGTCCCCAAGTCTGTGGCGAGGTTGAAGTTTGAGGTGTCCAGCGGAAAAACATCGCCGTTTTGATTCTGCCTGGTTGGCCCGTTAATATTGACTGCCCAATCATATAAGTATTCATCCGCTTGAGCTGTAGCCGCTCCCAAGCCGCAACCAAAAAAAATGTCACCAACAAAACAATAAATTTCTCATGGTATTTTCCCCCACTTTATCCTCCTTGTCCCCTTATACTAAGACCCTGACTACTTACGGAAAATATGCAGTGCCCATGAATCATATGAGTCCTTGGTGGGCAGCACTCCCGCTTTTGCCCACATGTTCATTATTCATGCATTTCCTGGTAAGAGCCTTGTCATTGAGCTGTTTTGATTCTATAGCCGAAGGTCCAATGTGCAAAAGCATCCATCCCGAGCTTACAGTGGGTGCGATTTCGGATTGGATCATGGCATTACGACCCAGCGGACCGTTCCGTCAAATACCGCAATTTTATTAAAGCTACGAAAAACTAGTAGCTTATGCATCATCAGACAATAATCTAGGCTGGCGTTATTATAGCCTTCGCCTCCAGACGAAACCATGATTTTTGGAGGAGCCAACGACAATAGAAGAAATAAACTGAGAAAAAACAATACATTTAACGCAGCAAGGCGTGTAAATCGATTTAGTCGTCCAGGCTAGTCGATTAGAAAAAAATGTATTGGAAAATATGTTCATGTCTTACGGTAGATTTGCTCTCGTTCAAAGATTTTCTAAGATACACGAATTTCAATTTTAGTCAAAAGCAATTTCAGC
Source organism: Syntrophobacteraceae bacterium (assembly GCA_049976905.1). GTDB lineage: Bacteria > Desulfobacterota > Syntrophobacteria > Syntrophobacterales > Syntrophobacteraceae > SbD1. The sequence continues at coordinate 6,044 of JBMFHI010000033.1, forward strand.
GACAACACACAGTTTAAAAAGACAGGCAGCTCAGCCCACGGTGCGCAAGCATGTGTGCGCCCATGCCCTTATCGGGACAATAGGGAGTGCCTTCGAACAAGTCGGTGAAACCCGTAAAGACAAACCCGATATTCTCATGAAAGATGCACTCATGTCGGCATTCGCCATGTTCTCACTCAAGGACCAGGCCTTGTTGGCATTGGATTAGACCGACAAGTGCTCCGCTATGCGGCTGACTGTTTCACATAAAATCCGATGAAACATTAGGCAAGGCTGGATGTGTCCATCTCGAAGGCCCAGAATGTGCCTTGAAGCTCGGAAGTGTTACTAAGAAATGCATAAATAACCGAACATCCCGATTGATTCTTTTTTCTTTTAAGATACAAGGGTGGGCAAAAGCGGCAGCGTAGCCCACCAATGATTTGTGGGTGCGGTATATGTTCGCTAATTAATATCGGTCTTAGTAAGGGCAGACAAATGGTTTTGGGGTTGGGAGACCGGAGTTTAACGGAGACGAAGATTTTCAACGAAAAAGGGCAGGCCGCTCGATGAACGATGCCTGTTTTGCCTCCGGAACTGTCCGTTTTCAATTGGGCCCAACGCTATATCAAATATCCGGAACAACTCTTGACCCCTTGTACGAATCTGGGATATCCTCTAAAAGTTGTCTATCTGACTCTAGAAGGAGCGGCCAGGCGTGATTGCAATACTGGATTATAAAGCCGGCAACCTCACCAGTGTAATGCGGGCCTTGAACTATTTGGGATTTCCGTGCCGGATCACAAATTCGGCCGATGAAATCCGCGGGGCCGAAAGGATCGTGTTCCCGGGGGTGGGAGCGGCCGGAAAATCTATGGAAAGCCTCAGGCAACTGGGGCTCGATAAGCTCCTTGGCGAGCTTTTTTCCGCCGGAGTCCCGATTCTTGGCATCTGTGTCGGACTCCAGGTGCTCTTCGATCTAAGCGAGGAAAACAATACCGGTTGCCTTGGTATTTTGCCAGGTCAAGTGATCAGATTTCCTGAAAAAATGGTCTCGGAGAGAGGGGATTTCCTAAAAATTCCTCATATGGGCTGGAACAAGGTCGATTTTGTAAAAAATCATCCTGTCACTCGGGATATCCCGAAGGAAAGCGAATTCTATTTCGTTCACAGCTATTATCCTAAGCCCGCGAGCCAGGACCTCGCTATAGGTGCGACCGAATACGGAATAACTTTTACATCGGCGGTTGCCTGCAAAAACCTCGTCGCCGTTCAATTTCATCCCGAAAAGAGTGGAAAACCCGGGCTGAAACTCCTTGACAACTTTTGCCGCTGGAGCGGCCTAGCATAGAAAACGGACCTGCCATGCTCAGTAAGCGCATAATACCCTGCCTCGACGTTCGCGACGGCAGAACAACTAAGGGGATTAAATTCAGGGATAATATCGATATAGGCGATCCTGTGGAAATGGGCCGTTTCTACTACGAACAGGGTGCCGATGAAATCGTTTTCTATGATATTACCGCCTCGAGCGACCGGCGTCCGATCATGCTCGATGTCGTTCGAAAAGTAGCGGAGACCATCTTTATTCCTTTCTCGGTTGGTGGCGGCATAAGAACTCTGGAAGACATGCGCGATGTTCTGCTTGCAGGGGCGGAGAAGGTTTCCGTAAACTCGGCCGCGGTGCTAAACCCCGATATTATCTCCCGTGGCGCCGAGGCTTTCGGCAACCAGTGCATTGTTTTGGGTATGGACGTCAAAAAGGTTGCGGTTTCTGAAAATATACCCTCCGGCTATGAGATAGTCATAAACGGAGGCCGAAGACATACGGGAATGGATGCGCTCTGGTGGGCCAGGGAAGCCGAGCGGCTGGGTGCGGGCGAGATATGTCTTAACTCCATAGACGCCGACGGTACCAAAAACGGTTATGAACTGGAACTAACCCGGCTCATTTCCACCTCGGTTGGCATACCGGTAATCGCATCCGGGGGCGCCGGAGAACCTCGGCACCTTCTGGATGTGCTGGATCGGGGTTGCGCCGATGCGGCCCTGGTTGCTTCCATGGTTCACTTCGGCACATATAGCATCGGACAGATAAAAGATTTTCTTTCGCAAAACGGGGTAGGGGTGCGTGGTTCGTGGTAAAAATTGCCTGCCGGCTATCCTAGGCCCGCTCTCTTTTCCAAAAGACGAGCAACCCTTCTTTGCCAAAACTTGCCTGCACCAGCTCCCAGCCTTCCATTCCATTTTCGTTTAGCAAGCTCTCCACTTTCCTTAGCTGGCCTGAAGGGACCACTTCCGCGCTGCAGCCCCCGTCCTGAGAACAAAACAACACGATATCTCTGAATGTTTCAGCGGGATGGAGGGTGACTCTATACTCAAAGTTACTCATTATTGCTCTCCCGGAATAAGTCCCCTTAGGAAACAGGAAACGGGTAAAAGATATTAAAAAATATTGAATCCATTGGGCGCCATACCCTGACGCCCAAATTATATCACCCCAGCCGATTTCCTCAATGGCTCCGATTAAAAGTGACCGGGACTCTAGCGGTTTTAACCGGTCGGCCTCATTTTATTTCGGCAATTGCGCGCGCAGTGGCGCTTTTTTTTTGTGGCGGTTTTGATCCTGGGTTTCTTATGGACAAGCGTTTTGGACTTTCTTTTTGCGGCGCTGCGAGTCTTGGGGGCAACCTTTGCCGAATGTGTGCAAGCGGCTTTCTTCTTGTGGACGGCACCCTTTGCAAGCGCATGAGGCTTGCAAGAACGCTTTGAAATAACGGGGTGGCGGCTTGTAGAATGCTTTGCCGATTTTGCTGCATGGGCGATACCGGCGCTCTTTTTCGTTCTCGAAGCTAGCGTTTTCGATGCCGTTCTCCTCGAAGCGCAACCCCTTTTGTCTGTGGCAGCAGCCCTGCAGAGCCGCTCCCGGGACTTTGAGCCCTTGGAGATTTTGCAGGCCTTAGCTTTTAGAACTACCTTTCGGGCCTTATTTTTTGAACGGCTGCGAGCCGCAAGCCTTGATCGTTTGTTTTTTGCCCCGTGAACTCTTCGCACTTTGCAAAGTTTTTCGGCGGGCGAGACCACTTCATGCACCCTGGAAGGCTCCGGATGTGGGTAGTTTGAAAGTGCGTAGCTTGGACCCCCGATTGAGCGGTATCCCTCTTCGAGCATGGTTTCCGCGTCGGTTCGCCGGATCCAGGGATTTACCGCTCCCAGAACTACGGCGATCAACCGGGTATGGTCGCGCATTGCGGTCGCGGATATATTGAACCCGGAGGCGCAGGTAAAGCCGGTCTTGAGGCCGTCGACTCCCGGACAGCATCCCAAAAGGTTATTGGGGTTGTGATCGGTTTTGCCGTGATAGCAAAACGATCTTGTCGAGCTTATCGACAAAGCTTCGGGAAATCTCTTCAGATAGGCCGCGGAAAGCTTCATTATATCGCGTGCTGTTGTGAGTTGGCCGGGGGCTGGCAGTCCGTTTGGCGTCATGAAATGAGAATTGGTCATTCCAAGTTCGCGGGCCTTGGCGTTCATTTTTGCAACGAAGCCTTCAACGCTTCCGCCGAGGTATTCGGCCATTGCGCAGGCGGCGTCATTTCCGGACTCAATGGCCATTCCTCTTATGAGTTGGGCCACGGTTACCATGTCGCCGGTTCTAAGCCCCATCCTGACGTTGGGCATGGAGGCGGCCCGTCTGCTCACCCGAACCGTATCGGAGAGGCTGATTCGACCCGAATCTATGGCTTCAAAAGTAAGGTAGAGAGTGAGGATCTTGGTTAAGGATGCCGGCGGGATCTGGAGATCGGCATTCTGCTCGTAGAGCACTCTGCCCGACGCCATGTCATATAAAATCGCCGAGCGCGCATTGATGTGCTGAAACTCCAACGCGTGCGAGATTTGTGGAATAAACGAGCAGAAAGCCAACATGGCGAAAAAAAGTCTAAACTGCCTCTTGCCCCGCATCACAACTTCTCCTTCTTTGTGTTTCCGCCTTTCCAAACGAGCCCATGGCAATATCCTGAGACTGATCCCTCCCAAAAAATCCAGGCACTCATTTCCTTCGCTGCGCCGAAGATGGTCTATGTATGTAGATATGGCGGCTTTTGTCAATCGAAATTACTCGGTTTTTATCAAAACGCAGGGCAATGATTAATTTCGTTTCTATAAAACTATCTTTTGCATAAAGAAGCCTTCTTTTGATATATACTTCGCCAACTTTGGATTATTGTAGCGGAGGTGGATCACAAAATGTTCGGCCGGATGATGGATTTTCTCGCCAAAGATATGGCAATGGACCTGGGCACCGCCAACACCCTCATTTATGTCAAGGGCAAGGGCATAGTCCTGGATGAACCCTCCATGGTCGCCACGGCAAAGGACTCCGGGGAGGTGATCGCCATAGGGCGGGAAGCAAAAAACCTGGCCGGCAGGCATACCCGTGGCTCTAATATCACTCGACCGATGCGCGATGGGGTCATTTATGATTTCGAGATGGCCTCCTTTATGATTCGCTCCTTTCTTGGAAAAGTTTTCAGGCGTTTTCCCCTTTCCAGGCCCAAACTGGTTGTGGCCGTCCCCGTGGGAATCACTTCGGTTGAAAAACGCGCCGTGATAGAGGCCGCCGATATGGCGGGCGCCGGAAAGGTCTTCCTCATAGAAGAGCCCATGGCCGCGGCAATAGGCGCGGGCCTTCCCGTTGATCAGCCCTCCGGACAGATGGTGGTCGATATTGGTGGCGGAACTACGGAAGTGGCCATAATTTCCAAGTTTGCCGTATCGTGCAGCGAGTCTTTAAGGGTTGCCGGCGACGAGGCCAACGAGGCCATCTGTAACTTCATCCGTCAAAACCACAGTATGGCCATAAGCGAAATGATGGCCGAAGTTATCAAAATGAAGATTGGCTCGGCAGTGCCTCTAAAAAAGAGCCTGGAGATAAAGCTTCGAGGTAAAGACTTGGCCTCGGGCATGCCCAAAGTCATTACTATTACCGATGCCGACATACGTTTGGCCATGCGGGAGCCAACTCTTGCCATAATCGAGGCAATCCGCCGTGTTTTGGAAAAGGCCTCGCCCGATCTGGCCTCCGATGTGGCGGAAAACGGCATCTGGCTGGCCGGCGGTGGCGCCCTGCTAAAAGGGCTGCGGGCTCTGATCCATCAGGTCGTAGGACTGGATGTGATACAATGCGAAGACCCGCTTCGAGCCGTGATCCGTGGGGCCGGGGCGGTGACCGAGCGCTTCGATCATTATCGCGACGTTTTCATGAATTGATAGTCTCGCACTTAGGCCTCTTTTGGCTCGTGAGTAAGCTCCAAGGTGCTGATTGCCGCCTTTTGCTTAGATAAAGCCCTCGCCCTGGAGTTCAAACGCCTTTGCCAAAAGCGCAGACAGGATAGCGGCAATCGGCGCATCCGGAGCAAAGGCCCCCATGTCCCATAGCCACGATGTCGGCTCGCCTCAGGGTTTCCCCAGCCACTATTCTGGGTACAACCAGGTCGAAAATGCTGGCCCGGTAGTACATTACGCAACCCGGCAATCCCACGACCGGCACGCGGCGAACATAGGCAAGCATAAACATGGCCCCTGGAAATGTGGGCGCGCCGTAGGTAACTACCTCGCCGCCCGCCGCCCGAATTGCCGCAGGCGTCAGGTCGTCGGGGTCTACCGACATGCCCCCCGTTACCGCAATGAGTCCTGCGCCTTTTTCCAGAAACGCGTCAATAGCTCCAACCGTCTTTTTAATATCGTCGCCCACCAGGACTTGTCCCATTATGCTTGCCCCAAGCTCGGCGAATTTTTTTTCAAGAACGGGTCCGAAGCGATCCTCGATCCTGCCGGAATAGACCTCGAAGCCTGTGGTTACGATGCCGACCTCAAGCGGGCGAAAGGGCAGCACAGACAAAACCGGCCAGGATTGCAGGCAAATCTTTTCAACCTCGGCTACCTTTGATTCCTCAGTCATCAGAGGGATGATCCGGGTGCCGGCGATTACTCGGCCCGCACTTACCGCCTGATTGGTATGAAGAGTGGAGAAAACGATCTCCTCGATCGAATTTATCTCAAAAAGCGCCTCAACGTTTACCTCCAAAAGTCCGGCCCCCACCGCCGACATATTAATACGGCCCTCGCAGGGTTGGCTTAGGCTTATACCGGGCCCGACGGCCGCCAGGGCCATGCGCCGCGCCGCGTCATCTTCGTGAATCGAGCCCTCTTTGAGTTCGAATACGTACAGATGCTCTTTCCCAAGATCCTTTAGCAAAGGGATGTCTGCGGCCTCGATCCTTTGCCCCTTGCGGAAGGCTCTCCCCTTGAACTCACCCGGAACGATCCGGGTTATGTCGTGGCAGAGTACCATTCCCACAGCCTCTTCGACGCGTACCTGTTTCATCAAAACTCCTGGGTGCTGGTTCTTTTGCGCCTTTCCTATAACGGCCTTTGTCGTTACGGTTTTGTCAAATATCTCCAATCGGCGGTAAAGTCAAATCGGATGCTCTCCGGCAAAATGAAGCCGGGACGAGAACTTCTCTTAACAGCGCAAAGTGCCGGGGCTTTAGCGTTTCAAGCCGGGCTACGCCCGTTCTTTGCAACCGGCGCGGGACGCCTTTGCCGCAACCTTTATTTTGAACTTTTCAGCCTCTATCACAAACCTTTCATGGTAGCCTTCGCATATCTTGTCGATTCCGTCGCTTGCCTCAACGAAGAAAGTAAGCTTTCGCCCATCGACCTTTTCGACTCTTCCCCTTACCCTAACGGTCAACCCCGGCGGAGTCGCCGCCATGTGAGTGACGTTTATCCCGGTCCCAACGGTCTGCTGGTCGGGCCAAGCGATATGCGGGATCACCGCCCTTATGCAGGCCCATTCGAGCAACCCTACCATAAAACCCGTGGCAAACACCCTGGGCATCAATTGAAACTCAGGCGATTCCGGATAGAGCCGGGGTACGGTTTTTTCCTCCGAAATGGGAAAGCTGAACTCGAAAGTAAGGCCGGGCGCTAAGCTGTCTTTCATCTTGTATCTCCTTCCACCTTTTTTAAGGAAACTGCATTGACCCTCTTAGCGCGAATATGCTACATAAAAATAATAAGTCAAATTAATTAAATGTATAATAATAATTAGAGATATTAATAATGGAATGGCAACAGATCCTTGGCTTCTATCACGTGGTCAAATTGCAAAGCTTTACCAGGGCCGCAGAGGCTACCGGGCGGAGCCAGTCGGCTCTTAGCCAGCAGATTAAGGCCCTGGAAGAAGAATTCGAGTGTCGGCTTATCGAAAGAACGGGCAAAAGGAACCTGCGACTTACTTTGCAGGGAGAAATCTTCTTTAATTTCGCCGAATCGGTTGTTCGTGGGAGCCGGCAGTGCCGCGAAAGCCTTGAGGTAAGTAAGGAAAGCGGGCGGGGACGCTTAAGGATAGCCGCCCCGTTTACCACCCTCTACCATCTGTTGCCCGAGGCTGTTAAGCAATTTATGACAGAGTTGCCACAGGTGGAGCTCACTTTGCTCGACAGGCCCCAAAGCGTGGTTGTCGACCTTGTTCGAAGCGCGGACGTAGACTTTGGTTTAGCCCTTGAAAAGGCAGCGCCCCGGGAGCTGGCGACCCTGCGCTGGAAAGAGGTCGAAACCGTTGTGATAGCGCCCTCTGGACATCCCCTCTGTTCCCTGCAGCCGGTAAGCCTTGAGCACCTTGCCCAATATCCCCTCATCTTGCCTCCCAAGGGTGTTGAGCATGCCGGACGCATTCTCCTTGAGGAACAATTCCGGAAAATGGACATTGATTACCGGGTCATAATGGAGTCCAGCAATGTCGAACTAAGTTCGATGTATGTGGAAATGGGGCTTGGGATAACCTGCGCTTCTCTGGTCCGGGGATTGCCGCGCCTGTCGTCTCGAAAGCTCACTTTTTTGTCTCTGGGGCATATATTTAATCCCGAGTTCCTCTGCCTTATTACGAGAAAAGACAAGACGCGCTCCCTTGCTATGCAGGCCTTTGTGCAATTGCTTTTTCAAAATGAGAGGGAAGAGATTTGAAAGTTGTCCGCTGGTCCGGGGCTCAACCGGTCCTGCGTTCGCAGCCTTGTGGATTTTCTTGCGACTGGTGTTCGGGCCTTAGAAGATCGAATAACGATTTTACGGGGTTGAAAGTAATCTTGGGGACTTCGACAAAGACGGTAATCCATCCGGCCATTGCGCCGTTCCACAGCCCCGGACGTTCGAGGACACGCACGTCGGTTCCGTCAATGGATTTTTTGGTGATTATCACGGCGCGAGGGTCTACAAATTTTTTAAGATCGAAGGGTTTTCCCTCGAAATTTTTCAGGCTGCAGACAATGTCGACCGGGTTGAAATGAGTCGATGAATTCCAAATGTTTCTTTGCTCCTCGCAATTCAAATCAACTTGCGCCTCTTCGACTATCTGGAGGACTTTCGTTCCATTTTCTCCCTCTACCCAGAAGGGCGCTCCTCCGGGTTCGCCGCCGTTTGGGACCACGCCGCACACTCTTATTGGTCGATCGAGCGCGTGGAGCAAAAAAGATTGTTTTCTTCCCTCGAGCCATGTTTCAAACCCGGCTGGGAAATCGATAAGAAGTTCGCGGGAGGCGAACAAAACCGCATCGCGCACCGCCTGGCTCCAGTGCGAACCGCTCAGATGGTGCAAAAGCGAGTGGACCGAGTCCTGAAGCCAGACCAAATAGCCGCCCAGCGCCTTTTTCCAAAAATGGAGAGGTTCTTTGAGCCTGTCTTGAACCACGTTGTCGATGTTCTTAATGTAGACGAGGTCCGCATTAAGATCGCCAAGGTTTTCTATGAGGGCGCCATGCCCGGAAGGTCTGAAATGTAGCCGTCCAAGCTTGTCTCGCAGCGGCATTCCGTTCATGTCGATGCAGATCGTGTTGGTCGAAGACTTCTGGAAGGAAAAAGAAACGTCGAAGGTCGCCCCCCACCTTTGAGACATCCTTTGGCAGACTTCCCGCTCAAGAGCGAGGAAACCATTTAAATGTTCCTCTGGAATGGTAAAGTGCACACCAGCGTTTTCGGTTCCCAGATATTCCATCGATTCGTGGAGCTGTTCTTCGAAAGCGGTCCTGTTTTCGTCGGGATAGGAGTGAAACGGGAGCAGAGCCTTGGGAAGGTTGCGATAGTTTAGCCCCGTCTGGGTCAAAAGGTATTCGAGCAAGGTTGTGAATCGGCCGCTCCCAACGAGTTCACTGAGGCTGCATCCGGTGCGTGCCAGGGTCTTTTCCAAATCGGCGGCGAATGGGAACCTTTCCAGTTCATCGACGAAATGTTTGAAATCGCAGGCGATATATACCCCCTGGTTTATACGCTTTTGCAGCTCATCTGGTTCCAGGTATTGAGGAAGATGGAAAATGGTTAATAGAGACTGAAACATCCGGGTGGCAGCCCCGGAAGCCGGGACGAATTTTTTGAATCGGCCCTGGGCGGCTGCCGTGGCGTGTAACTCAATATAGCGCTCCAAGTCTTGATCGCCGATTTGTCGAACGCCGTCAAAGAGTGTGCAAGGTCTTATAAGCCGTGTATAAAAGTTGCCCTGCCTGAGCGTTTCGATCTGTTCTTGTACGCAGTCGGCCTTGATGCCAAGGGTTTCCATCCACGAGTGGTCTGAGTTGGAAAATCTAAATTCCATGAACAGATTCGCCATTCGTTTGCTATGACTTTTCCAAAGATGCCCCAAGCGCCCGGCCGGGCAAAGAAGGACAACGCCCTGGCGCTGCCTGCTTTGCCCGGCCGGTAACGACCAGATCGTTACAGTGGCTCTTCTGTGTTTGTCTATGATTTTACAAAAATATCAATCTTGTCTTTCGCTTTGAGAGCCTCGATGTATTCGGGCAAAGCCTTTTGCATCTTTTGACTCTTGAGATGTTGCTCGATTCGGTCCTTGATTTTGTCGAAAGGAACCATTCCGGCCGGTTTCTTATCTGTTACCTTAATAATGTGGTAGCCGAAGGAGGTTTTAACAATGTTGCTTACCTGTCCCGGTTGGAGTGCAAAAGCGACTTTGTCGAATTCGGGAACCATCTGCCCTTTTGGGAAATAGTTCAGGTCTCCTCCTTTGTCCTTGGTGCCGGGGTCTTCGGAAACCTGCTTGGCAACTGTGGCGAAATCCTCGCCCTTTAAGATGCGCTTGCGGGCGGCTTTGATTTTAGCCAACGCCGCCGCTTTTTGTTTCGGGGTGGCGTTTTGGGGTACTTTAACGAGAATGTGGCTTGCCCGGATCATCTCCGGTGCGTTGAAAAGCTTGGGATTGCTGTCATAAAAGGTCTTTACTTCCTGGGGAGTTACAGTCAGTTTGGAAGCCAGATCATGGTCTATGAGTTCTCTTATGGTCATTTGAGTGGCCAGAGAATCTTTAAAACTTGCTTCGGTCATATTCATCTGCTTAAGCGAAGCCGCGAAATGCTCCGGAGTAGTCGCCTTTTTTATGACGGCCATTTCAGCGTCTACCTTGGCTGGAGCAACCTTGATTCCTTCCTTCTCCGCTTGTTGCTTAAGGACTTCTCGTGTGACCAGGTTGTCGAGAATTCTTTTCTTCAAAGCCGACATTTGCTTATCGTCAAGTTTTCGTCCGGTCATGGAAAGCTGTTGGAGCAACCGGTCAACCTGCGACTGGTAGGTGGCCATCGCAATAGGTTTGCCGTTGACCGTGGCGGCATTCTGTGGTGTTTGCGAAGCGGGGCCGGTGCCGGCCGCGTGGGCCGGGGAAAAACAAAAGCCGAGTAAAAATGTGAGTGAAACGAGAATAGCCAAAAAGATCAGCCCCGATTTCTTCATCTGAGTCTCCTGATTAAAGGTAAGATAGGTGAGGGGCAGTTTGACGGCGAAAGCACGTCGTGAAACAGCCGATTAACATAGTTAAAGTTTTTAACTTTTCTCACGAAAGCGCTATAGAGTCAAGTGCGCCTCGTTTGCCATTGCGTAGCTTTTCAGAGTTGGAATATGTTTTTTTTCTTTCCGTTCCTTGCTCTGGGCGATATCTTGTTTTTTAAACAAATTGGCTGAATTATCAACTATTATATAGTCTTTGGTGTTTGGGGACTTTAAAAATGGAAGATTTAAAAAGCAAGGCCTTCGTTGGGCAAATCGGTGAATTCGCGCTTATAGATCGCATCGCCGCGATTCTGCCGCAAAGCGCCGCCGGGGTGGTAAAAGGGATAGGAGACGATGTAGCCGTCCTGGATACCTCAGGGCCGCAATATCTGATCGCCACTTGCGACACCCAGGTCGAGGGAGTCCATTTTATCCGCGAAGTCATTACTGCCTACCAGTTGGGGCGCAGGTTGGCGGCCATAAATATCAGCGACATTGCCGCGGCGGGTGGTGAGCCGCGCTGGGCCCTCGTGTCTTTGGCCATTCCGAAGGATATTGAAGTGGGCTATGTCGAGGAGTTGTATCGCGGGATGGGCGAACAGTTGGAGCTTGCGGGCGCCTCTGTTGTCGGGGGCAATCTGAGTCGGATAGATTCGGGCCTTGTGCTGGATCTGACTCTGCTTGGTCTTGTCGCGCCCGGGCATCTAATGGCTAGAAGCACAGCCCAAAGCGGTGACGCTGTTATGCTAACCGGTTCGGTCGGAGAATCGCGAGCCGGTCTTGAACTCATAAGGCGTCCGAAACTCGTGCTAAGCGCTTCTGCCCAAAAAAAGCTTCTTGACAGGCACCTATGTCCTCAGCCGCGCCTGTCCCAGGGGCGTCTTCTTGCGCGCTCAGGCCTGGTTACCTCTATGATCGATGTTAGCGACGGAGTGCTCTCCGACCTTTTGCATGTGTGTAACTCCAGCGGTAAAGGCGCCGAAATTGACGCCTCGGGCCTCCATCTTAGCCCGGACCTTTGTGAAGCCGCCCTGGCCGCCGATGCGGACCCGCTTCAATGGGCCCTCTCGGGTGGAGAGGACTATGAACTGATGTTTACAACCGCACCCGGGGCTGTCCAGGATATCCAAAAAATGTTACTGGAAAAAACCGGCGTGTCGTGCTCGCAAATTGGTAAAATTACCCCCGGGGGCGGTGTGAGCCTGCGGCTTGCCGACGGTTCCCTGGTCCTTCCGGGTCTAAAGGGTTGGGACCATTTCGGAGGCGGCCTGTGAAAATACCCAGAGCTCTCACTATAGCCGGCTCTGATTCTAGCGGCGGCGCGGGGATTCAGGCCGACATGAAAACATTTTCGGCCCTGGGTGTTTATGCTCTTAGCGCTGTTACGGCCGTTACCGCCCAAAACACCCTCGGGGTAAGTGGAATAGTCCGGATAGACCCTGACTTTGTTTCTTCACAGATTCGCTCGGTTGTCCTCGATATAGGGGTTGACTGCGTCAAAACCGGAATGCTTGCCACTGCGGCGATCATATCGAGGGTAGCCTGGGATTTGGAAGAACTGGAGGTCAAAAATCTCGTAGTCGATCCCGTGATGGTTTCTTCCAGCGGGGTCAGGCTCCTTGATAAAGACGCAATCCAGACGCTTGTGACGCGGTTGATACCCAGGGCCCTGGTGCTTACCCCCAACCTGCATGAAGCCCAGGTGCTTACCGGTATCCGGGTTGAGAGCGTCGAAGACATGAGACAGGCCGCCGTTAAAATTGCCCGGTTCGGCTGCGGCCATGTTCTGCTAAAGGGTGGCCATCTGAGGGGAAATCCCATAGACTTACTCTATGACGGCAGCAGTTTTCGTCAATATAGCGGCCTTCGTCATGAAACGACAAACACTCACGGCACCGGCTGTACTTTCGCTTCGGCTGTGGCCGCGTTTATTGCCCGAGGCTTAAGCGTTGAAGAAGCCGTTAGCGGGGCCAAGGCATACATTGGGGCGGCAATTGCCCAAAGTCTGCCCCTTGGGCGCGGGTCTGGGCCGCTCCACCATTTTTATGACTTCTACACTTTTAAATAGCTTAACGCCACGGCTCGGACCGGCCGCTTTGTGCCCGGTCCAACTCCGGGGAGTAGGAGAGTAGCTGATGGATCGTATCCGCGTATTGCTCATCGATGATGATCCAGACGATTTTCTCATAGTTTCCGATATGCTGGCGGAAGCTGAAAACGCCAGGTTCAAGCTTGACTGGGTTCGTACCTATGAAGCCGGGCTCGAAGAGATCGCAAAGAAAGGTCACGATGTCTATCTGCTCGATTATTTCATGGGGAGCCATAACGGTCTTGAACTTTTGCACACCGCCGCACAAAAAGGGTGCAAGGCGCCTGCCATCCTTTTAACGGCTTATGGTAACTATACGGTGGATTTGAAGGCCATGGAGGCCGGCGCCTCCGATTACCTTGTCAAGGGACAGTTCAGCGCGCCCATCCTGGAGCGCTCCATACGCTATTCGATAACGAGCAAGCGCATCGAGGAGGAACTCAAGGAATCCAGGGAAGAGCTCAAGCTGCTGGCTTCCCAGCTTCTTCGCGTCCAGGAAGACGAACGAAAAAGGATAGCTCGGGAGCTCCACGACAGCATCGGGTCCTCGCTTAGCGCCGTTAAGTTTTTTATCGAGAATCTGGGCGGGCGGCTTAACGAAAATCCCGGTGTCCAGGATGCTCTCAGAGCCCTCTCACGGGCCATGGAGCACGCAATCGACGAGTCAAGGCGCATAATAAGCGATCTGCGGCCTTCGATGCTCGACGACCTCGGGATCATTTCCACTATCGGCTGGTTTTGCAGAGAGTTTGAAAGTATCTACTCCGACATGGCGGTCAAAAAGGATATCTGCATCGAGGAGTCACAAATTCCGCAGAAGCTTAAGATCATCATTTTTCGAATTATCCAGGAAGCGATGAACAATGCGGCAAAGCACAGCAAGGCGGGACAGATTCAATTAAGCATTTCCTTGGAAAATGGGTCCATCATCTTATGTGTAAAAGACGATGGAATCGGGTTCCAACGGGACGCGACAGCCTCAAAGGCATGCGGTACCGGCTTTGGCCTTACCTCCATGCGCGAGCGAGCCGAGTTGTCCGGAGGTAAATTCGAGATCGAATCGAGCCCGGGAAGCGGCGCGTGCGTCATGGCCTGCTGGCCGATCGTATCGGTGTGCCGGCCCTAGCGGCCTCAAAAAAACCTGCGGGAAGTTGCTACTCTTTTTGTTCCCTTTGGCTCCTGCCCCTAAACACCAGTTTTATCGGAGTCTTATCAAGCCCGAAGCTTTCCCTGAATTTATTGACAAGAAAGCGTTCGTAGGAAAAATGAATGCTTTCCGGGTAATTGCAAAAAAGAACGAAGGTAGGCGGGCGAGTGTCGGCCTGCGTCGCGTAAAAAAATTTGAGTCTGCGGCCTCGCACCATGGGCGGTTCGTGGAAGTCTACGGATTCCCTTAGCGCCCTGTTGAGAATTCCCGTGGAGACCCGGCTGTTGTACTGGGCAAAAACCTCGCGTACCGTGGGCATGATCTTCTGGGTGCCTTTGCCCGTTAGCGCGGAAAGAGGAAGAACGGGGGCGAAGGGCATGAAGCGTAATCGGTATTGGAGATCTTCGAGAAAATTCTTTCTCGATTTGGGGTTAGTATCGAAGATATCCCATTTGTTTACCCCCACTATGCATGCGCGTGATCGTTCCTGGATATAGCCTGCAATGTGAAAGTCCTGGTCCGTTGGCCCCTCTTCGGCATCTACCAAAAGTATGCACACGTGGCTTTTGTCGATGCTTTGAAGCGCTTTGATTATGCTGATCTTTTCAAGTTTTTCCCTTGTCTTCCCTTTTCTTCTTATCCCGGCGGTATCTATCAGCAAATACTTACCCTTATTGCGCTCAAAGGCCGTGTCCACGGCGTCGCGGGTTGTCCCGGCAATTGGGGAGACTATTACGCGAGGTTCGCCAAGGATTCGGTTGACAAGGGTCGATTTGCCGACATTGGGCCGTCCCAGGATGGATATGCGCACTTCCTGCGCAACCGATTCATCCGCTGCTTTTTCCTCGGGTTCGTCTATGAGTTGCACGATATCCGAGAGCAAATCTGCGACGCCGAAGCCATGGGCCGCGCTTACGGGGTAAATGTCCTGGACTCCGAGGGCGTAGAAATCGGCGAGCTTTCCCTGTTGTTCCGGGCCGTCGATCTTGTTTACACCCAAAAACAGAGGCTTGGATGAGCGGCGCAAAATGTCGAAAATCGCAGAGTCTTCGGGATGGAGCCCGGACCTGCCGTCGGCGACAAAAAGGAGAATATCGGCCTCCGCTATGGCATGGAAGATTTGCTCGCGCGAGCCCTTGTCGAAGAGGCAATCATCGCCGCTAACGAACCCGCCTGTATCCACAATCGTGAAACTCTTTCCATCCCACGAGGTGCGCCCATAATTTCTGTCTCTGGTCACCCCGGGTAAATCGTCTACAAGCGCGCGGCTGCTCTTGCTTATCCTGTTGAAAAGAGTCGACTTGCCCACATTGGGTCTTCCAACGATTGCGATTATAGCCATCTAGCTGAAGCCTTCCGGAAAAAAGGTAAATTGTTGCGGACTGAGCGGGGATTCGCTTGGAATGGGCGAAAGAGATAAAAGCGCCTGTTCGCCCCCGTTGGCTCTAAAGATCAAAAAGAGCCAAAAACCATAAAAAATTCCGGCCTGCTGGAAAAATCCGACTGCATAAGCGGTGAAGCATTTTGTAAAGCTTTGGGGCCTGAGGTCATACGCCAGGTATCGGATGCCGGAGCCCCAGCCTACCGTCATCCGATATCCGCCCTCAATTGGCCAAGGAGGCTTCGAGCTTGTCGAGTATCCTCTTGGGGACAGGGTAGGCATCTTTTACCAGATAGAGGCTAAGAATCTTTGGGTCAAAGGAAATGGCTTCGGCAGCTTGTGAGGGGCTTATTCCTTTTTCTTCCATTTTCTCCATCAATTTGAGCTTTCGTTCCATTTTTCAACTCCTGTGAGGCGGAATATTTAATCATCGCCAAATATTGCATAAATCGGGCAAGGAAGGCAAGAGGCGATAAAGGCTATACTACCATACTCTATGGTAGGTTATTAGTTCTAAAAACGACAGCAGGGCCGGGATAAGGCCACGGAAACGCAGGGCCACGCCGCCTAAGAGAAATTTCTTAATCAATATTGACTCCGATATTATTTTTTTGTAATCTTTTCATCTGATTTGCCCGTATCTCAGAATGAGACCGGGACAATTTTCGACGCGGTTGGGCCAACTCCTCCCAGATGGTTTGGCTGCGCTGTCTTTTCCTTGCAGAGCGTAAAAAAGCAACGTGCGCATCATCAGTGAGCTTGGCGAGATGCAGCAGGCGCAGAAAAAGTTGGAAGATTCTCAGTGGCGAACCTCATGGCGAAATGGCGCCGATAGATGCTCATCGGGCTTTGGGGCTAACTCCTGTTCCAGGTCTCTACCTGCTAAAAATCGTCTTTAAACCAAATTTACCTGGAGAAGGGCCATGCAAAGGACACTTCTAAAGTCCAAAATTCACCGCGCGACCATAACCGACGCTAACCTAAATTATGAAGGCAGCCTTACCATAGACGCCGATCTGATGGCTGCGGCCGATATTTTGCCCTACGAGCAGATAAAGGTCTATAACATCAATAACGGAGCCAGATTTGACACTTACGCCATTGCCGGTCCTGCCGGCGGGGGGGATATCTGTCTTAATGGCGCCGCTGCCAGGATGGGGGCCCGGGGAGATCTTATAATTATCGCCACCTATGCCAATTTCGACGAGGCTGAAATTGCAGTCCACACGCCTTTGGTAGTGCTTGTTGACTCCGGCAACAAAAAGAGCGAAAAAAAGGCGCCTGCGGGTCTGACCGTGGTCGGGTGAGTCCATTTGTGGCGCGCCCTTCGCCCGGAAAATTTTTATTCTAGCCCAAGGAGATATCTGCAAATGGCAATGAGAAGTTATCTTTTTACTTCCGAATCCGTTACCGAGGGGCATCCCGATAAAGTGGCCGATCAAATCTCGGACTCTGTGCTCGACGCGATCATAGCCGAAGACAGAACAGCGCGCGTGGCCTGCGAAACTCTTGTCACTACCGGACTTGCCTTCGTGGCCGGCGAGATTTCGACTTCAACTTATGTGGATATCCCTCACATTGTAAGGGACACGATTAAAGATATCGGCTACAACGATTCCTCCATGGGCTTTGACTGGGAGACCTGCGCCGTTGTGAGCAGCATCGACAAGCAGTCGGCCGATATAGCGATGGGGGTTAATGCCGGTGAAGGCCTTTTTGAAGAGCAGGGCGCGGGCGATCAGGGCCTCATGTTCGGTTTTGCCTGCAACGAAACTCCTGTTTTTATGCCTATGCCAATCTATTACGCTCACCGTATTTCCAGAAAGCTGGCCGAGATTCGCAAAAACGGAGTGGTCGATTTCCTTAGACCTGACGGGAAAAGTCAGGTTACGGTCGAATACCACGACCACAAGCCCAAAAGAGTCGACACCATTGTCGTTGCCGCCCAGCACACTCCCGATGTCACCTATGAGCGCATTCGGGAGGCCGTAATAGAAGAGGTGATAAAGAAGGTAATTCCGGAGAGCCTGATCGACGCTAAAACAAAATTCCACATAAACACAACGGGCCGGTTTGTGATCGGTGGGCCTCTTGGCGATTGCGGCCTTACCGGCAGAAAGATCATCGCCGATACCTACGGAGGGCAGGGCAGTCACGGCGGTGGCGGCTTTTCGGGCAAAGACCCCTCTAAAGTCGACAGGACCGCCTCCTATATGGCCAGGTATGTGGCCAAAAACATCGTTGCCGCCGAACTCGCCGAGCGCGTTGAGGTCCAGGTTGCCTACAGCATCGGTGTGGCCGAACCGGTTTCTCTTATGATCGACACTTTCGGCACGGGGTGCATCCCGGACGAAAAAATCCAGCAGCTTGTCATAGAGCTTTTTAGCTTCAAGCCTGCCAACATGATCAAGTATCTGAAGCTCCAAAGGCCAATTTTTAGAAAAACCGCTTGCGGTGGCCATTTCGGAAGGACCGATCCCGATTTTACATGGGAAAAAACCGATATGGTGGACACTCTCAGGGAAAAAGCCGGCCTAAACCATACGCAATCTACGTGCAAATGCTAAACCCTACCTCAGTCTGTGGGCGGATTCGTCTGGGAAGAGCTATTTTTCAAAACAAGAGGGCGGGGGTTTTGTGCCCCCCCTCATTTCAATCGCTTGCGGGAACGCATTCTTGCCGATGAGGTCTGCAAGATTTCCTTTTAGCCAACTCAGGGCGAGTTTCTAAGAGTTGCATTATTTTTAATCGCTCATTAACTTATTGCAAAGTTCCTTGTCAAAGAGGAAATGGAAAAGAATACGCATCTCATCGAATGAGCGGAAAAGCGTTGTCATGGCCGGGAGGAGCTTTTTGTCCGTATCTTCTTTAAATATCTCGGGCATGCATAAAAGTGTCGCCTGAGCGGATCGAAAATGCTCTGCCGCCCGTTCGGCCAGTGCCATTATCTGGGAAGCGATATCTTCTGCGTTGCTTTCTGAAATAAGTTTTTCCAGATCTTTATATTTTTCATCGTATTCACGGGATAGTTGTTCTATAATTACCAGTTGGGGAGAATCATCTTTCACCGAAAGCTCCTTTTGGAGAAATAAGTTAAACCATTATAACACTTTCCGTATGGTGTGCTCTATAATTCCTGTTAAGTTGTGCATGGAGCAGATGGTGGGTACTTTTTAACCGTCCTGCTCACCGCGACCGAGACAACCGGGTGCACAGCCGGATAACTTAGGCCTGCGCGGATGCAGTGCTGTTGTGCCTCTCCGGCGCTTAGACCTGCGTTGCAGCTTTTTTTTCTGTCCAGGGGCGGGTACGCTTATGGCTTAGCGCCTGGCGGGGGATTTTTAAGATGTTCGCCAAAAGTATCAACGTTTTGCTTGACGAATGGATCAAGCTGCCTGTAGACGGGCTGCCTCCCGTACTGGAAAAAAAGTTGCATGAGCGACTTATTTTTACCAATCCCGAATATGAACTGCGGCACAATCGCGGTGAATGGCTCGGTAATATCCCCGCGCAGATTAGCTGTCTTAAGCAAAAAGGCAGGTATTATCTCGTCCCGAGAGGATTCCTCGATCAGCTTACAGAGCTTTTAAAAAAATACCAGGTTTCCTACCGTCTGGTCGATCACAGGCGTCATTTGGAGCCGATAGGCATTGAGTTCCACGGGGAACTCAAAAACTATCAGCAGGCGGCCGCGGAGGCTGTGCTCGAACACGACTGCGCCACCCTGGTTGGAGGGCACAAAAGCGGTAAAACGGTTATCGCTCTCTATACCGCCGCACAAAGGCGTCAACCTGTGCTGATCGTAGTTCCCAAAAGCGATCTTTTTGCGGGCTGGTTAAAAAAAATAGAATGTTTTCTGCAGATTCCGGCCTCAGAGGTTGGAATTTTCTCAAGTGGGACCCAGCAGATCGGAAAACGAGTTACGATTGGACATATTGGCGAAATCATGCGCCATTGGCGAAAGATCTTCGACAAGGTCGGATACATCATCTTTGACGAGTCGCAGCGTTCTCCTTCGAAGATTCTGACTAACCTTCTTCCCAATTTCGACTGCCGCTATGTCCTGGGACTCTCCAACAGCCTGCAGCGAAAAGACCGCCTCTTGAAGCTGATTCATTTTTACCTGGGCGATGTGGTCTATTCCATCGAAGAAAAAGACGCCAGGGAAGGGCGGGGGACGATACCCGGCACCATTATTGCCCGCCAGACCGAGTTCGATTTTCCCTATTATTCCAGGTCTGACTATGCGCCGATGCTAAAAGGGCTGATGCAGGATCCTGAAAGAAACCGTAAAATTGCAGACGATGTGGAAACCGAACTGGGCAAAGGCGAGGAGCTGATTCTGGTGCTTTCGGGAGGCGAGGAACATGACTTGGCGCTTGGCGGCGAATTAAATCGGCGAGGAATTGCCTTTAACCAGGTTTACCCGGGTGCCGGGACTGCCGGCGACAGGGAAGGCTCTGAGATGGGGGCTGAAAACGGTGCGCTGCAGCCCAGAGTTATTTTTATTGCTCCCGGCGCCCTCGCCCAGCACGCGCGAACCCTCAGGTCTCACGTGGTTTTCCTCGCGGTTCCTGTCTACTTTCAAAAAAACCTCTCAAACGCTATCCGGGATATATCCCAGGATGGTGAAACAGCCGATAACCGTCTGACTATCTATGATTACGTCGATTCCAGAGTGCCGATCTTAGACAATTATTTCCGCATGCGAAGTTATAATTATGGCGTTCACCCCGATCTTCTGCTCAATAACCAGGTGCAACTTCGGGAGTCGATGCGCTGATTCGGCCCTCTTCGATGGCGCCACATACGGCATGGACTTTTTTGGCCTGGCTCTTTTTTGCCTTCTGTTTCCCGCGCTCCCAGCCTATTGACTTTCCTTTTACAATTACCCGATCTTCATATGGATTTGGCTCATAGCCGATTGTGCCAAGGATTCTACCCAAGGCAGGGGGCCCGCGACCAAAACGTGCAGGATGCCCCGGCCTGGCGGGAAAAGAGGTGGCAGGCTTCTGCCCCGCTTCCGATGGAGTGTGTCCAGGAAAACCTATTGGTTTCGAAGGGATTGAAGTGATGCGAAAATGGGCTTTACCGGTTTTTTTGATGGTCCCGGCATTTTGTGCAGGCCTTTTTTTCTCCTCCTCCTGCCAGGGCGGGCAATGTCCCTCTGTCCTTCCCCGGTCGCAGGCTTTCGTGGAGCGAACCCTTTCTTCCAAACCCGGCGACCTTTTCGTAGTGCTCAAAAACGGTCTGACCTTGCTTGTTCATCAAATGCCTCAAGCGCAAGTGGTTTCTACCCAGGTTTTGGTGCGAAGCGGCTCAGTGTTCGAAGGTAAATACATGAGGGCGGGCCTTTCCCATTATCTCGAGCATATTGTCGTTTCGGGTTCTACCCGCTTGATTGGCGAACAACAGGCAAAACAGCGCCTGGCGGAGATAGGCGGTTCCCTGGATGCCTACACAAGCTACGACCGCACTGTTTTTTACATTAACGCCGGGGCTGACCATTGGAGGGATGCCCTAAGTATCCTGCTGGCAAAAGTTACGCAAAATCTCATTGCTCCCGAGGATATCGCAAGGGAAAAAAACGTTATCCAGCAGGAGATGAAAATGCGCGCGAGTAACCCCTCCAATGCTCTGTGGGACCTTTTCCTCCAAACGGCCTACCAGAGAAGTCCGGTTCGCTATCCGGTAATCGGCTACCCCGAACTGTTTGTCAAACAGGGCCGGGAGGAGTTGCTCGATTACTATCGGCGCCGCTATCAGCCCCAGAACATTGTCGTGGGTGTGGCCGGAAACGTTGCGGCCCCGCAAGTCGTCGAGTTCGTGGCGCAGGAGACCAAAAATTTTCTTCCCCTAAACTCGGCCCCCGTGGTTGTGCCGGGCGAACCGGAGCAGGAAAGCCCCCGGTGGGGAGAAGAAGTGGTCCCGATCGCCCGGCTTGACGAGGCGATGATCGGTTTCCCCACGGTTAACGCCTACGATGGGGACCTCTATCCCCTTGACGTTCTTGCCCGTGTCCTGGGCCAGGGGCAAACCTGCCGCCTCTGTTGCAGCATGAAGGAAGAACACGACAAGGTCTTTAGCGTAAGCGCCGACAACTGGACTCCCTCGTTTGTGCGCGGTCAGTTTATCATTTCCGCCTCCATGGCGGATGCCCGCTGGCCCTCGGCCCTCAAAGGCATCGAAAATCAGATTAAGTGTCTGAAGGATTCCCCGATCAGTGCGGCCGAGTTGGAAAAAGCAAAAAAAACCGCCATCGCCCAGCACATCTTTCAAATGGAGTCCGCTCAGTCGATTGCCTCTTCGCTTGCCTCAGCCTTTTTTGTAACCGGCAACCCCTACTTCGACGATGACTATGTCGAAGGGATCCGCGCGGTGAGTGCGCAGCAGGTGCAGGCCGCGGCCAGGAAATATCTTTCGCTCCACCGTATGAATGTAGCGCTGATAAAACCTGAGACCGCTCCGGTTAAAGAGGCTTCCGCGCCCGCATGCCCGCCCCCAAAAACCTATCCGGTCCAGTTAAGCCGGATGGGTAACGGCTTGAGGGTACTTATAAAAAAGAATTCGGACCTGCCTGTTGTGACTCTGCAACTCTGGGGAACGGGGGGCGTGTCGCTTGAAACCTTGAAAAACCCCGGACTTTCGGCCTTTACCTCTGCTTTGCTTACCGCCGGAACAAAAAACGGCGAAAGAATCGACCTGATGAAAAAGGTCGAGGACGTAGGGGGGCAAATAAGCGCGGGTTCGGACTACAACTCCTATCATATTTCGATAAAGGTGCTAAGAGAGGACTTCGGCCTGGGGTTGAGCCTTTTGGCTGATATAGCCCAAAACGCTTCCTTTCCTGCCGACCAGGTGGAAAAAGAAAAGAAGGACATGCTAACCGCAATAAAAGTGAGTGATGAAAGCTGGCGAAGCGAAGTGCTGCGGCTTTTTATGAAAAATTATTTCTACAAAACTCCCTATGCCAACTGCGAGTTGGGAACCCTTGATTCCGTTAACTCCTTTACTCGCAGGCAAGTTGTGGCTTTCTATCACAAAATGGTAAACCCAACCCATTCCGTTCTGGCCATTTATGGCGATGTGGATCCGCGGCAGGCTGCTCGCATGGCAAACCGGGAATTCGGAAAGTGGTCAGGCAAACCTGTCGCCCTCCATTTGCCCGAGGAGACCCACCCGCTCGATGCCAACCGCATAGTTGAGGTTAAGGACGAAAAGAACAGCTCCGCTCTTCTAATCGGTACGAACGGCCTTGGCGTCAAAGACCCCCAAAAGCCCGTGCTCGACGTTCTTACCGAGGTTCTGTCCGGAGGGGGGTCTCTTTCGGGCCGAATGTTTGACTCGCTTCGCGGCTGCAAGGAGGACCTGGTCTACACGGTGGACACCTTCCCGTTTTATGGCCGCAATGCGGGGTTTTTCGGCGTGCTTACTCAGACCACGACGGCCAACCTTCCCCGGGTCCAAATGCTGATAGAGCAAAATGTCGATCGCCTCAAGCAACAGCTGGTTTCGCAAAACGAGCTGGACAGGGCAAAGCAGGCCTTGCTCGTGGGGCTGGAGTTCGATAATGAAACGCTTGAGAGCCAGGCTGAGGATGCGGCCCTGGACGAGGTGCTGGGGCTTGGCTGGAACTACAGCCAACACTATCCGGACTTGATAAGGGCCGTTACTGCTCAGCAGATAAGATCTCTTGCCCGAAGGCTTTTTACAAACACGCTTGTGGCTAGGACCCTGCCCGAGCGGCCGGGAAAAATAATTATATCCTCTCCGGCCTCCGGGAACGATTTGAGAATGTGACCGGTTTGATTAAATTGGAAATCCGGCCGGGCGCTACCCGACCAATGGTTTTTTCAAGAAAAGGTGAGGCAATCATCCGGCAGGGCTGAGAAACTCTCTTTGGTCGAAACAAAGCCTGACGAGTCTTCCCTCTGCGATGAGCCTGGCTGCTTCGATTTGCAGCCTTTCGCGTGAGACTCCCAGAGAGGCGGCCAGTTCTTCGGCGGTGCACGGCCGCCTTTTAACGGTCTCCAAAATTCTCTGGTCCATATTTTCTTCCCGGCTCTTTTGTGCGACCGTTTGGAATGAGCCGATGATTTCGACATTAAACGCGCTGAAAAACGTGGCGGCTTCCGCCATGCTTTGACCGTTAAGCCCTTTGGCGCCCGCGTGGGCGGGTGGGCGTACCACAGTGTTTAGTTCCACCTTATCCGGCTTTATAGATTCAATGGCCTTCGCCAGGGCGCAAAGCTCCTCCCGGCTGTCGTTTACCCCCTGGACCAGCAGCACCTCGATATGAAGCTGCCCTTTGTAATCTTTTCGAAAAACCCGAAGCCCCTCGATGATCTGTTCAGGGTGAAGGGATGGGTGGGGTCTGCTGATCTTTCGGAAAACCTTTGCCGTTACAGCGTCCAGGGACGGGACCACGCGGTCGGCTTTAAGAAGGCCCCGTCTTACCTGCGGCTTCCACAGAATCGAGCCGTTTGTCAGTACGATCAAAGGGATTTCTGGATATTGCCTCTTAATTGCCGCAATCAGTTCCCCCATTGGCTCATAAAGGGTTGGCTCTCCAGCGCTTGAAAAGGTAAAAACATCTGCCCCGTGAGGGTGGTCGCGCATAAAACTTGCCAGCTCCTCGAGCACGGGGCCGCAGTCAACGAAATTTTGCCCCTCTATGCTCAAAGACGTGGTCGGGCCCGACTCGCAATAAATGCAATCAAACGAACAAGTCTTGGCTGGAATTACGTCTATTCCAAGAGATCTTCCAAAACGCCTTGATGGGACTGGACCAAATAAGTAGCTCATTTTAAAAAGTATATTGTCTTATAATTTTCTTGTCAACTTTGGAGGCCGGGGGGGCAATGTTGTTGATTTAGGCTCACGCGAAGGCGCGAAGACGCAATAGAAGAGATGAAAGAAACACGATACGAAATGTGTCCGAATTCACCTGAGGGCTCCAGGCTTGATTTAGCCCTCGAGGACCAGTCCGAAATGGCGCTTTTTACGGCTTCAATTTTTGCGGCTTCGCGGCTTCGCGTGAGATAAGAAGACCTTAAGTCAACGCCATTGAGGCCGGGGGCTGGAGGAAAAGGCCCTTGACGCGGCAGACCAAATAATCTAACGTTCAAAAGATTGTGGATGTCGGACCTGTTTTGGCAACGGCGGGTGAGCCTGGGGTTATTACCCGATAGAGAAATCGTTTGGGGCGCGCGGCGCTTCTTTTAAGGTTTTGAGGCATATGGATGATTTAAATGTTGTTGTGAGGGAGCGGCTGGAGAAGGCCGCCGAATTGGAGAGGCAAAACGTTGCGCTCTATCCGAATGGTTATAAGGTTCCCGATAGGATAAAGGAGCTTCTAGAAAAATCGGGCGGAAAAACCGCCGCGGAGCTGGAAGCCGATCCCAAAACCTACATGATTGCCGGCCGCGTGCTTTCGGTTCGCTCTTTTGGTAAATCAATCTTCATGCACATCTGCGATTCGGACTCAAAAATCCAGGTATACCTGCAAAAAAACCAGATTGACGAAGAGAGCTACCTGGTAGCCAAAAGGCTGGACATAGGGGATATAATCCGAGTCGGGGGTCCGCTTTTTAGGACCAAAACCGAGGAGCTTACGCTGCTTGTAAAAGATTTTACCTTGCTCACCAAAAACCTGCGGCCGCTGCCCGAAAAATTTCACGGTCTAAAAGATATCGAACTGCGCTACAGGCAGCGATACGTGGACCTTATGATAAACGAGCAGGTAAGGGAGACTTTTCGAAAGAGGGCGAAAATAATTTCGACGCTCAGGCGCTTTTTTATAGAGCGTGATTTTCTCGAGGTAGAAACTCCCATGATGCACGCGATAGCGGGAGGGGCGACGGCAAAGCCTTTCAAGACTCATCACAATGCTCTGGACATGGACCTTTACTTAAGAATTGCCCCCGAACTCTATCTCAAAAGGCTCCTTGTGGGCGGGTTCGAACGGGTGTTTGAACTTAACCGAAATTTTCGAAACGAGGGCGTTTCCACTCAGCATAACCCGGAATTTACGATGGTGGAATTCTATCAGGCCTACGCGACCTATGAAGACCTCATGGGCCTTACCGAGGAGCTTTTCGCTCTGTTGTGCCGCGAGGTTAACGAGGGCAAGACCAGCCTGGAATACCAGGGAGACGTTATCGATCTTAGCGCGCCCTGGAAGCGCTGCGCTTTTCTCGATTCTCTTACCTCCATTGGCGGCGTGCCGCAGGAGGCAGTGGAAAGTATGGAGGGTGCGGTAGACTACGCGAAATCTGTTGGTATAGGCCATGAGCGCTTCGAAGGTCACGGGAAGCTTCTTACCAAGATATTCGACTTGGTGGTTGAGCCCAAGCTGATTCAGCCTACTTTCATCTATCGCTATCCTCTCGAGGTGTCGCCTCTATCGAGAAAAACCGAGGGCGCGCCTGAATTTGTGGATAGGTTCGAACTTTTTATCTGCGGTCGTGAAATGGCCAACGCCTTCTCCGAACTAAACGACCCGCGGGATCAAAGCGAGAGATTCAAACGGCAGATCGCCGCTTTTGAGGCCGGAGACGAGGAAGCGCATCAGATGGATGATGACTATATCCGTGCCCTCGAGTACGGAATGCCCCCGGCGGCCGGGGAGGGAATCGGAATCGACCGGCTGGTTATGCTCTTTACCGACTCGCCCTCCATAAGGGATGTGATTCTTTTCCCCCACATGAGACCTGAAAAGAAGGGCCTGTAAAAAACGATCATGAGTTTTGAGTTTTTCATAAGTTTTCGCTATCTTCTTGCCAAGCGCAGGCAGACGTTTGTGTCGTTGATCTCATTTATTTCCATCGCCGGAGTAGCAGTGGGGGTTACGGCCCTAATCGTGGTTCTGGCGGTTATGAACGGCTTTCAATCCGATCTTCGAAAGCGCATTTTAGGCGTTACCTCTCATGTAAACATCACAAGCTATGCGGGTTCCATATCCGATTACAAGGACGTGATGAGCAAGGTCGATAAACAAGAGGGCGTCGTGGACGCAACTCCTTATATCTATGCCCCCGTGATGATGTCGGCAAACAGGAGTTCGGGGGCCATACTCTATGGAATCGACCCGCTTTCGGCTTCGAAGGTAATTAGGCTTCAGCAAAATCTGGTAGAGGGAAATCTTGCCGATCTGGCCCAGTCTTTGAGTAAGAAAAAGGGCAAACCCTATCCTGGAATTATTTTGGGTAGCCAATTGGCTGAGAGCCTGGGGGTGCGCCTCGGGGGATTTGTGACGATAATTTCGCCCACTGGAAGGCTCACGCCGATGGGGGAGGCGCCCAGAAGCGAGCTTTTCGAGGTTGTCGGTCTGGTCAGTTCGGGGATGTATGATTACGACAGCACGCTTGCCTACATCGATCTGCCCGTGGCACAGCAGTTTCTGGGCATCGGAGAAACTGTAACCGGCCTTCAGGTTAGGGTTAAGGATATCTATGAGGCGGGCGGGATAGCCAAAGATATAAAAAAGAGCCTTGGCTATCCATTCTACGTCACGGACTGGATAAAGATGAACGGAAATTTCTTTGCGGCCCTGAAGCTCGAAAAGACCGTCATGTTCGTAATCCTTACCCTTATAATCCTTGTGGCCTCCTTTAATATCGTGAGTTCGCTAACAATGCTTGTCATGGAGAAGGGGCGCGATATAGCGATCCTCAAGGCGATGGGCGCGACCACCGCAAGTATAAGGAAAATATTTGTTTTGGAGGGATTTCTTATAGGCGCCTGTGGGACGGTCCTTGGTCTTCTGGGCGGCAGTTTCCTGTGCGGGCTGCTAAAAAGGTATAAATTCATAGATTTGCCCCAGCAGGTCTATCACATATCCACTCTTCCGGTCAAAATGGAAGCCTCTGATTTGACTGTAATTGCCCTCTCGGCAATCTGCATAAGCCTGATTGCGACGCTCTACCCGTCGCACAAGGCTGCGGGACTAGACCCCGCGGAAGCCTTGAAGTATGAATGATGCTAAGCAAAACATAGAAGTCCACACCCTGGGACTTACTAAAAAGTTCGTAAACGGAAGTTCTACTATCGAGCTCTTTAGGGACCTCGATCTTGTGATCCGTAAGGGGGAGAGGATCGCTATTGTCGGAAGCTCGGGTGCCGGCAAATCGACCCTGTTAAATATTCTTGGCGTCTTGGAAAAACCGACCTCAGGCAAGGTCTTTTACGGCGGCTCGGATGTTTTTCAGCAGCAAGAGCGGGAACTGGCCAATTTCAGAAATCGAAACATCGGTTTCGTATTTCAGTTTCACTGCCTGATGCCCGAATTCGATGCTGTTGAAAATGTAATGATGCCCGGTTTGATCGCGGGGCTTCCAAAAACCGAAGTAAGATCAAGAGCCTGCGATTTGCTCGAAAGGCTTGGCCTGTCGCAGCGCCTAAAACACCGCGTCGGAGAGCTTTCCGGAGGCGAGCAGCAAAGAATCGCTGTAGCCAGGGCGCTTCTTTTAAAGCCCCGACTCTTCCTTGCCGACGAACCCAGCGGCAATCTTGACAGCCGCACCGGACGCTCGCTTCATGAGTTGCTGGTCGCCCTTAACGAATCGGAGGGCCTGACCATGGTAATAGTTACGCATAACCAGGAGTTGGCTTCGATGATGCACAGGGTATTGCGTCTAAAGGATGCTCATCTCCAGGATGAAAGGGACCGGGTTGCGGAGAGTCTGACGCAAACGGTGTGATCTGCTTGTTCGCTGGTGTGGAATGCTCTGGGTTGGCCTTGAGTCTAAAAATTCTATTGGGCATGAGGCGAGAAGGATGATATTAGAGGGGTCCTGAAAATTGCGCGGAGAAAGAATCGTGGCTAAGTGCCTTATATGTTTTTTCGCAGGCTGGTGGCCGGCACGGGGAGGGGCAGAAAATCATGGTGGGTAAGATACGGGCCGGAGGCCTGATGCTGACTTTATTCATACTTGTGCTGGGCCTTCGGACCGGGTGGTGCGAAGACTCGCAGCCCAAGGTCGCCATAATGCCCTTCGTTATGCATGGCTCCTTTAACGCCGGCGAGGCCCAGAAGTCTCTTAATGAACTTTTTACCCGCCTTGGGGGCCGAGCGGGCCTGGGGGTGATCGATCCAGCCGTGGTTTCAAAAGCCGCGGGCGGGCCTGTAAACTCGGAGAGCCAGGCCAAAGCTATTGGCAAAAAACTCGCAGCCTCCTACGTGATGTTTGGCGACTATAGCCTGACGGGCGACACCATTTCTATTCAGGCCAGGTTGGCGGATGTGTCCGGGGCAAAAAAGACCGTCTCGCTTTTAGCTGAGCAGCAGGGCGTGGAAAATCTTGCCACGGCTGTTGAACAAATTGTGGATCAAACCAGTGCCGATGTCCTTGGTAAGGCGGTAATCGCTCAAGTTAGATTTGAAGGCAATGTGCGTATAGAATCGGCTGCGCTGGAGGCGGTGGTTAAAAGCAAAAAGGGGCAGTTACTCAATCCCAGGCAGGTAAGCGAAGATATCCGAGCCATATTCAAAATGGGATATTTCGAAAAAGTGGACGCAGATGTTAAAAGCACGCCTGCCGGAAAGATCCTGACGTTTGTAGTTAAGGAAAATCCGGTTATAAATAAGCTGGTGATTAAAGGCAATAAGAAGGTCAAGACAAAAGACATCCTTGCGGCAATTACGACGAAACAATATTCTGTATTGAAACGAAGTGATTTGGCTGGCGATGTACAGAAGATACGCAAACTCTACCAGCAAAAGGCCTATTATAACGTCGAGATCACTACCGACATCACCTTTCCTATAAGTAAACGTGAGGCTGTAGTTACTTTCAATATTGTAGAGCATAAAAAAGTTTATATAAAATTATCAAAAAATCTCAATTTATATTGAATAAGTTTTTTTTATTTATTTAGAAAGAGAATCCTAAATAAAAAACAAACCTGAATTTCAGCAGTACCTGAAGGTCCAAAAAAGGAGTAGAATCGCTGCTTAAAT
>JBMFHI010000034.1:0-34689 GCA_049976905.1 Syntrophobacteraceae bacterium
CAGGCGTTTCCAAAAGGTCGAAATCCGCGAACCTTCTGTGGAGGAAACCTACCGGATACTTCTGGGGCTAAGATCCTACTACGAAGAGCATCACGGCGTAAAATACACCGAGGCGGCCTTAAGGGCCGCGGCCGAGCTGGCCGGCAGGTATATTAACGACAGGTATCTGCCCGATAAGGCGATAGATGTAATAGATGAAACCGGAGCCAGCCTGCGGCTTAAAAAAGACAAAAGGCTTCGAAAAATAGTGGGGGTACGCGATATCGAGACCGTCGTTGCAAGGATTGCCAAGATCCCTGCCAGAAGCGTCACTTCCGCCGATCAGTTGAAGCTCCAGAGCATGGAGGAGGAACTAAAGAGGACCGTTTTCGGCCAAAACCAGGCAATCGAGATGCTTGTAAGGGCGATCAAGCGGTCGAGGGCCGGCTTGCGGATTCCCGAAAAACCCGTTGGCTCCTTCTTGCTGATAGGTCCGACCGGCGTTGGAAAAACAGAAGTTGCAAAGCAGCTTGCGGCGGTTTTGGGCAATAGCTTCCTTCGCTTCGACATGAGCGAATACATGGAAAAGCACACGGTCTCCCGGCTGGTTGGAGCGCCTCCGGGCTATATAGGCTTTGACCAGGGAGGGCTTCTAACCGACGCCATACGAAAGCAGCCCTATACGGTTTTGCTGCTCGATGAAATCGAAAAAGCGCACCCGGATCTTTTCAGTATCCTTTTGCAGGTGATGGACCATGCGACCTTGACCGATAATAACGGCAAGAAGGCGGATTTTCGAAACGTTGTCCTGCTTATGACCTCCAATGCGGGGGCCAGAGAGATGAACGCGCCCTTGATCGGGTTTGCGGGCGGGGAGCCTCAGGATACCAGGGTGGCCAAGGGCATGAAGGCCGTTGAAAACCTCTTTAGTCCCGAGTTTCGTAACCGCCTCGACGGAATCATTCCGTTTAACGGTCTTAGCATCGACATTATGGAGCGCATAGTCGATAAGTTCCTGATGGAAATAGAAGAGCAACTGGCGGAGAAAAATATCCGCTTCGAACTTACGCCCGCAGCCAGGAGTTGGCTGGCCGAATCGGGCTACGACTCCAATTTCGGGGCCCGGCCCCTTGCACGGTTCATTCAGTCGGAGATAAAGGACATCCTGGCCGATGAGATCCTTTTTGGAAAGCTGACAAAGGGCGGCAGGGTCAAGATTTCGAGACCCGAAGAAGCCCTCGGGGAAGGTCCGGGGGACCTCAAAACGAAAACCCTGGTTTTCCAGTTTCCAGACAGCACCGTGGCGCAAGATGCGGAGCAGGAAACCGTTACCTAGTGTGACGTCCCTTAAGTTCTATGCTCTTTAAACCGGCCAAAAGGGTGGGCACAGCTTTTAGTGCCCACCAACCACATAGGATATATCAGCTGATTTACGGGATGTAACACCAGGTTGAGTCCGAAAAGTGTTTTCGCGGCGAGGGCTTGCCGGAACACGGCCTTTATCGTGACCTAAGGCTTGCGCCTCGCCCCTTTTGCGCGGTAAAGTGCTTAACCCGGACTTTGTTCGGGCTGGGATCTTTACCTTTGCTTTTTTAACTTTTCCCCTTTTGCTTTCGAACTTTTTTTATGCCGGTTTATCGTCTCTCAGACGAACTTATTTTTCCACACCCCTCGCTTGCGGACCCTTCGGGTCTTCTGGCCGTGGGAGGCGATCTTTCGCCCCAACGCCTTTTGCTCGCCTATGCCCACGGGATATTTCCGTGGTACTCCCAACAAGACCCTATTCTGTGGTGGTCTCCAGACCCCCGCCTGATCCTTTTGCCCGGTGAGCTGAAGATTTCCCGCAGCCTTCTGCGCACTCTGAAAAAAAAGGTTTTTAGCGCTACGGTCGACGCGGCCTTTGGCAAGGTTATACGCGCTTGCGCAAAAACCCGCGAGGAAACCTGGATAACCGGGGAAATGATAGAAGCTTATGAAAAGCTCCATGAAATGGGGTTTGCCCATTCGGTTGAAACCTATTTTGAGGGCAGACTGGTTGGAGGCCTCTACGGGGTTGCTCTTGGCAGGGCGTTTTGCGGCGAGTCGATGTTTTCGCTCGTAAGCGACGCTTCCAAGGTTGCTCTGGTCGCTCTTGTCGAGTACCTGAGCGAGCGTGGTTGCCAATTAATCGATTGCCAGGTGCCCACCGACCATCTAAAGAGCCTTGGCGCAAAGGAAATTCCCAGGAAGGAATTTCTCGATCTGCTGAAAGCGGCGTTCCCAGGAGGTGTAAATGATTGAAAAGGTGATAATCGTAGGGGCGGCCGGACGCGATTTCCACAACTTCAATGTCTACTTCAGGGCAAATCCCCGCTACAGGGTGATTGCCTTTACCGCCGCTCAGATACCCAATATCGAGGGCCGGCTTTATCCGCCCGAACTTGCCGGGCAATTGTATCCCGAAGGTGTGCCCATTTATCCCGAACGCGACATGGCAGAACTCATCCGCAAGCACCGAATCGATCTTGTGGCTTTCTCCTACAGCGATGTTTCCTACCAGCACGTAATGCACAAGGCGGCCATAGCGATGGCTGAAGGGGCCGATTTCATCCTTCTTGGCGCAACGTATACGATGCTCAAAGCAAGCAAACCCGTTATCGCCGTTTGCGCGGTGCGAACGGGGGCCGGAAAGTCCCAGACCACCCGAAAGATTGCCGGGCTGTTAAAAAACGAGGCAGGCAAACGCGTTGTCGTCGTGCGCCACCCCATGCCCTACGGGGACTTGCGAAAACAGGCCGTCCAAAGGCTTTCGACCTACGAGGATTTCCAAGCCAACAACTGCACCATAGAAGAACGCGAGGAATATGAACCCCTGGTTGAAAGGGGCATTACCGTTTATGCGGGAATAGACTACGGCCTGATTCTCGAGCGCGCCGAGGCCGAGGCCGACATAATCATCTGGGACGGGGGCAATAACGACACCCCTTTTTATTTTCCAGACCTTCACCTCGTTGTCTTCGACCCGCACAGGGCCGGCCATGAACTGCTCTACTATCCGGGAGAAACCAATATGATCATGGCCGACGTCGCGGTCATAAACAAGGTCGATACCGCGCCGGCTGAAAAAGTGGAGGAAGTGGCAAAAAACATCGCCCGCAGCAACCCCCGGGCAGCCATCGTCCTGGCCCAATCGCCCATCTCGGTCGATGATCCTCTACGCATCCGGGGCCGGCGTGTGCTGGTCGTTGAAGACGGACCCTCCATCACCCACGGAGGGATGGCTTTCGGGGCCGCAACGATTGCGGCGAAAAAATTCGAAGCCGCTGAAATAATTGATGTGCGCCCTTTTGCTGTGGGTTCCATCAAGCAGACCTTCGAGCTCTATCCCCACCTGGCAACCCAGCTGCCCTCCATGGGATATTCCCAGCAGCAGATAAAAGATCTCGAGGAAACCATAAACAGGGCCGATTGCGACCTGGTGCTCTTTTCGACCCCCGCCGATCTTAGCTGCCTGCTAAAAGTAAACAGGCCCATGCTAAGGGTCCGCTACGAATACAAGGACCACGCTCCCCCGTTTTTGCAGGACATTGTCTTTGAAAGACTTGCAGGCAAGGGGATTATCTAATGGGGCCGATCCTTCTCGTGGCCCTTGGAGGCAACGCCCTTATCCGTAAGGGCCAAAGCGGAACGATCCGGGAGCAGCTCGACAACCTCTCGGTCCCCGTGGCCCAGATCGCGCGCCTTTCGAAGACGTTTCGCCTCATAATCACCCATGGGAACGGCCCTCAGGTGGGACATCTTCTGCTCCAGCAGGAATGCTGCGCCCAAGTTCCGAGGCTGCCCCTGGAGATCCTTGTGGCGCAAACCCAGGGGCAGATCGGCTACATGATCGAATCCACCCTGGATAATGAACTCACGCGGTTGGAAGGCGAACATCAAAAACTCATCGTAACGGTGCTCTCCTACGTGCTGGTCGATGAAAATGACCCGGGATTTCTAAGGCCGACAAAGCCCATAGGACCTGTTTTAAGCGAAGACGATCTGGCCGCGCGCCCTTACCCCACGGTTAAAACCGAGCGCGGCATCAGGCGGGTGGTCGCCTCTCCCCGCCCGGTCACCATTATCGAAAAGCGGGAGATCAAGAAGCTGATCGCCATGGGGTTCATAGTTATTGCCTGCGGTGGGGGAGGCATTCCGGTGATCCGCCATGGAAGAGGTTTTCAGGGTGTGGATGCGGTTATTGACAAGGATCTGGCAAGCGCGAAACTGGCCGAAGAAGTAGGAGCGGACTTGCTGGTAATCGCAACCGACGTTGAAGGCGCGGCGCTTTCCTACGGCGCTCCGGGCGAGAAGTTCCTGCGCAGCCTCCCCGCCGATCAAGCCCGGAGCTACCTGCACAAGGGGTTTTTTTCGCCGGGTTCGATGGGGCCCAAAGTCGAGGCGGCCCTCCAGTTTCTAAAATCGGGCGGAAGCCGCGCCGTAATATGCTCCATCGACTCCATTGAAAAAGCCGTGGCGGGAGAAGCCGGAACAGAGATAATAAAATAAATGTTGTCGATACCGGCGCAAAAGAGTGGGCGAATGCGTGCTCTTTTGCGCCCCTTCGGGAGATGATGCGGATGGAAAAGAATACTTTCAGCCTTACCGCCCTTGGTACCGCGTTCATGCGTGGCTATCACGCCCGGTTTGACCATCCCCTGATTTTTCACGATCCTTTGGCATACGGGTTTCTCACCGAAAAGGAACGCTTTCTCATCAGGCAGAATTTGTCGGAACATATCTTCTTCGCCCTGGCCGCCGTTAGGTAACGGTTAAAAATGTGGTGGACAGAAAGAAGCCCTCTGACTAGACTAAGGAAAATCCTCACGAGCAACTTGCGCTATATTAACGCGCTGTTGCCGGAAAAGCGGCGGGAAGAATGGACATAGGTTTCGACCGGACTACAGATGATACACTCGTGATTCGTATTGGCGGCAACTGGAATATCCGGGAGGGCCTTGCCCCCACCGAGGAATTGGAAAACCGGCTGGGGACAAAACCGCTTCCTTCGCGCATCGCCTTTGACACCACTACGCTTGGCGACTGGGACAGCAGCCTTCTGGTTTTCCTCTCAAAGCTTACGGCCTTCTGCACGGCTAAATCTATCGAGGTGGCAAAAAAAGGGCTTCCCGAGGGGGTCGCCAGGCTGCTCCAACTTGCCGGCGCTGTTGCGGAGAAAAAAGGCACAGGAAAAGAGCGGTTCAGACCGGCTTTTTTGTCCCGAGTCGGCGAGGCGGCCCTGGAGCTTAGCCAATCCACAGGTGAAATGATCGCCTTTATCGGCGAGGCCTCCCTTTCCTTTACCAGGCTGGTGCGGGGAAAGGCAAAGTTCAATCGTTCGGATCTTGCCCTTCTTATACAGGAATGCGGGGCGCAGGCCCTGCCCATCATATCTCTTATAAGCCTTCTGGTCGGGTTGATTCTCGCCTTTGTCGGGGCAGTCGAACTAAGACTTTTCGGCGCTCAGATCTACGTTGCCGACCTTGTCGGAATCGGAATGGCCCGGGAGATGGGCGCCATGATGACCGCAATAGTCATGGCCGGGCGTACCGGCGCGGCATTCGCCGCTCAGCTTGGGACCATGGAGGTAAACGAAGAAATCGACGCGCTCAAGACCCTGGGCATCTCGCCCATGGACTTTCTTGTCATGCCTCGAATGCTCGCCCTTATCCTGATGCTTCCCCTGCTGTGTATCTACTCGGATTTGATGGGGATACTTGGCGGCGGAATCGTCGGAGTCGGTTTGCTTGGCATTTCTCCCATACACTTTTTCAATGAGACCAAGGCCGCCCTGAATCTGATGCAGTTTCTGCCCGGCCTTATCAAGGCAGTGGTCTTTGGCGTTATGGTTGCGCTTTCCGGCTGCCTGCGCGGCATGCAGTGCAAAAGAAGCGCATCGGCCGTGGGTGAGTCCGCAACCTCCGCGGTAGTAACGGCCATTGTGGCCATCATCGTCTCGGACGCCCTGCTCACCCTTATATTCGACAGGATTGGCATTTAAGATTCCTATGGATGCTCTTTGTAAAAAAGAGGCCTGCATCGAGGTGCGGGACCTGACGATGGCCTACGGAAGCTTTGTGATTCAACGCGATCTTAGCTTTACCGTAAACCGCGGGGATATTTTTGTCATTATGGGAGGAAGCGGGTGCGGCAAAAGCACCCTGCTAAGAAACATGGTCGGTTTGCAGGAACCCGCGAATGGCCATGTTTTCTATAACGGCGCCTCTTTTTGGGATGCGGGGCCCGAGGAAAGAAAAGACATCATGACCCGTTTTGGCATCCTCTACCAGAGCGGGGCCCTGTGGAGTTCCATGACCCTTGCCGAAAATGTGGCCCTGCCGCTCAGAGAATATACACGCCTGAGTCCGGCTGAAATCAAGGAATTGGTCTCCTTTAAGCTCTCGCTCGTGGGACTGGCGGGGTTCGAAGAATTTTACCCCTCCGAAATCAGCGGGGGGATGCGCAAACGCGCCGGTATCGCGCGAGCCATGGCTCTTGATCCCAATATTCTTTTTTTTGACGAACCCTCCGCAGGTTTGGACCCGATAAGCGCCCGGCGCCTCGACGAACTTATAGTGGAACTTCGAGACAGCCTTGGTGCGACCCTGGTTGTCGTTACCCATGAACTGGCGAGCATTTTCGCCATTGGAAACAATTCGGTTTTTCTCGACGCCGAAACCAGGACCATGATAGCGGTGGGAGACCCTAAAAGGCTGCTCGAGGAAAGCCGCGACCCTAAAATTAGAAATTTTCTTACCCGGGGCCAACCCTGAAAAATGGGCAGTACCGTAAAAAATGCTAAAAATCATCGAAAAGGGCTTTGGAAAATGAGCAAGCAGGCCAATACCAAGCTGATCGGCGGGTTTGTCGTCGGGGCTGTGGCGCTTATAGTGGCGGGACTTTTGGTGTTTGGGTCCGGGAAGCTGCTAAGTAAGCACAAGGAGTTCGTTCTTTTTTTCTCCGACTCGGTCGCAGGCCTAAACGTCGGCGCCCCGGTAGATTTTCGAGGCGTCAAGATCGGTACGGTAACCGATATAAAAGTTGTATTGGATAAAAAGGACCTATCTCTAAGGATCCCCGTCTTTATAGAAATCGATCCTGGAAAGGTTTCCTTTGGGGGAACGGGAGAACAGCTCGAAAATATTGTAAAGGAGAGCAAAAACGGGAATACATTCCTTGAGCTTTTGATAAACCGGGGCCTGAGAGCTCAACTTTCCATGCAGAGTCTTATAACGGGCCAACTGGGCATCCATCTTGATTTCTTTCCGGGCACTCCGGTCAGACTTGTCAGTGGCGAGTCCAAATACGAAGAAATCCCCACTATCGAATCTCCCTTTGCGGCAATAGCAAAAACAGTTCAGAAAATTCCCCTGTCCCAGATCGCCGACAAGCTTTTGGATACGCTTGATGCGGCGGAAAAAATTATCGCCTCGCCCCAAATTGGCGACGCTATCAATTCTCTTGCTAAAACCGTCAAGACCGCCAACGTGTTTCTGGCAAATTTAAACAGGCAGGTAGAGCCTTTGGCAAAAAGCGCAAAGGTCAATCTGGTCCAGTCGAAAAAAATGTTCACGAACGCCGCCCGGCTTACCGCAAAGCTTAATGCCGATATTCCCGGTATAGTCGCTCAGTTAAATAAAACCCTGAAGGCTGCCGGGGTGACCATGCAAGGGGCAAACGACACCCTGGACGGGTTTAATTCGGATAACTCCCCCGTGCGGGTCCAGCTTTTGTCCACCTTGAACGAATTGGCTTCCGCGGCCCGTTCGCTTCGGATTTTGGCCGATTATCTCGACCAGCACCCCGAGGCACTTGTGCGGGGAAAAGCCAAATAGATGCTTAGCGGCGCTGGAATGCGCCTTTGTTATAGAGGAAGGGTGAAAATGGGTAAAATCAGAATGGCAAGGTTTGTTGCTCTTATGTTTTCGCTCGCGGCTCTTGGGGGCTGCGCCCGATCTGCGCCGATTAAATATTATATTCTACGCTCGATGCAGGGCCCTGCGCCGCTGACAAAGACCGCCCCGGCGCGGTCCATGGTTTTAGGAGTCGGCCCCGTAACTATTCCCCCCTATCTTGACCGTCCGCAGATCGTTACCAAGCCCTCGCCCGATACGCTTCAGTTTGCCGAGTTCGACAGGTGGGCCGAACCGCTTGACAAAAACATCGCCCGTGTTTTTGCCGACGATCTTTCCCGACGGATTCCAGACGCGCAGGTGTGCGTCTTTCCCTGGCGTCGCTCCATTCCCGTCAAATACCAGATTACCCTCGATATCCTCCACCTCGAAAAGATAGAGGGCGATAGAGTGCTTTTGGAGGCAAGCTGGAAGATTTTGGGCAATAAAGGAAAGAAGCTCCTGCTGATGAACCGCTCAAAGGTTATGGAACCCGTCGAAGCCGGTGCGGGATTTAGCCCGATCGCATCGGCCGAAAGCCGCGCTGTCGCAGCTCTTAGCCGCCAGATTGCAACCGCGCTCGCGTCCATGGCCGCGGCGCAAACCAGATAGAGGAATAGTCCGGCAGGTCGCTTGCTCCATGGGCGCCGGGTAAGGTTGCCCGGAGCCCATCGAGCATGGCGATGGTGCTTCTATCAATAATAATAGTAGTAGTGGTGATGGCGATAGCGTCTGTAGTGCCAGTGGTGGTGGTACCAGGGCCTGGCGTGCCAGCGGTGCCCGTAATGATAATAACCATGATGATAATGGGCCGATGCGGAAACCATCGGAGTTATCCAGATGGTAGCCGCAACCAGCAGCAAGGTAAAGAATGAGGCTGCTTTTTTCATGATGATGTCCTCTCATATTATTATCTATAAATGTGGGGCAATCCCGGCGCCGTGTCAATCCTAAAGCGTCTGCTTACCCGCATCCCGGTCTTTCCAGACTATTGCAAACCGGGGCCGAGGTGGAGAAGAAGTATTTGACATCTTTTCACGGTTTCACCTAATATTCACCTCGCAAGACATGCCGGCCGATCGCTTTTTAAAAAAGCACCGCCCGCGTTTGCCCATGCAAACTCAGCCCGGAGGATATTCCATGGCAGGACTTACCCCGGCCCAGGATCGGGTCTACCGGTTTGTAAAAGACTACATCGCTCAGCGCGGTCATGCGCCCTCCTATGAAGAGATTAGAATAAATCTGGGATTTAAATCTTTAAATGCAGTCGCAAAACATCTAAAGCAGATTGAAGAAAGGGGCTATCTAAGGATTCCCTTTAAAAACAGAAAACGCGTTTTGGAAGTGGTGCCTCTTAGAAGCGGCGGCGGGTCGGTTCCCTTTCTGGGAGTTGTGGCCGCCGGCGCTCCCATCGAAGTCGTCGAAGTCC
Source organism: Syntrophobacteraceae bacterium (assembly GCA_049976905.1). GTDB lineage: Bacteria > Desulfobacterota > Syntrophobacteria > Syntrophobacterales > Syntrophobacteraceae > SbD1. Next base: position 9,319 of record JBMFHI010000034.1, read on the forward strand.
CCGGCTCCATTGAAGTGCCTGATAATTTCCTTGGAAACGGCTCCAACTTTGCCCTGCGGGTAAAAGGCGACTCCATGATAGACGACGGCATCCGGGATGGCGACATCCTGATAGTGGCCAGACAGCCTCAGGCGGAAAACGGACAAACCGTGGTGGCCCTGGTCAAGGGGGAGTCAACGGTCAAGAAGTTCTATCGCCATGAAAAGGAAATAGAACTGCGGCCTGCAAATGAGAACATGAAGCCCCTGCGGGCGGCCCACGACGAGGTTGAGATTGCCGGGGTGGTAGTGGGACTTTTGCGAAACTACCGCCAGAAGCCCCGCGCATAAGTAATGGCCCTCCACGCGGCCAAAGGAGTTGCGATCCGATGGATAAAACCCCAAGACTACTTGTCTGGAACTACACACAGGAAGAAAAAGACAAACTGGATGCGCTCCTTAGCGAGATTGGAGCGCCCTTTGCCACGGCCATAAGCAGCGACCAGGGGCATCTGCCACTAAAAACGATCATCCACACCAATGGTCATGGCCGGGACATCCTCCAATGCGATGAAAAAGTCCTTCTTTTCTATAATATTCCAGAAAAGGGCGTTTTCCTTCTTATAAACCTTTTCAAAAAGGAAGACCTCCCACGGCCCATTTATGCCGTTGTGACAAAACATTCCATCGACTGGCCCTTTAGCAGGCTTCTCGATCATCTGATCAGCGAAAGGGATAATGCCGAGAAAAGCTCACAATCAAGGAGACAGCAATGAAACCGCAAGACGAAAGAATGCCCCATTGCGCCGATTGCAAAATAGAGCGCACCATCTGCCGCTACGAAGACGGAAAGGGTCCGGCTTCCTGCCCGACTCTTAATTTGCCCGAAGTGATCGAACTGTCCCTTAAAGAATACAAAAAGGGGGAAAATCTTGAATTTGCCGCCAACGCCTCCATTCAGGAGGCCCAGTGTTATGTAAATGGCGAAAAGGACAACCCCCACATTCGCTATGCCGTTAAGCCCCGAATCCAGGAAACCATCGAATTTGCCCACAAAATGGGCTACAAACGACTCGGACTCGCCTTTTGCGCAGGCCTTAAAGACGAGGCGAAGATAGTCTCCGATATTTTAAAACAACAAGGCTTTGAAGTTGCTTCAGTCATTTGTAAGGTGGGAGGAACCCCCAAGGAATTTTTGGGCCTCCTGGACGAGCAGAAAATCACTCCCGGCGAATTCGAAACGATGTGCAGTCCCGTGACTCAGGCAAAGGTGCTCAATGCGGCATCCACCGACTTCAATATCTTGATGGGATTATGCGTAGGGCATGACTCTTTGATGATGCGTTTTTCAGAACGGCTCTGCACCGTGCTTGTTGTAAAAGACAGGGTAACCGGTCACAATCCTTTGGCCGCAATTCAACTGCATCGCTCCTACTATAAGAAATTGAGCGAAGAGAAGTTCGACCGGGGGGAAAGCCTTTCGATTTCGGCTAAGCCCCGGCCATAGATATCGCGGGCTGCCCGCAAGAATAATCTCAAAAGTGAGTGGACAGCATGGGTAAATTTTGTTAAATATGCGGCACCGATTGGATCGGGACGTGGCTCAGCTTGGTAGAGCGCTGCGTTCGGGACGCAGAAGTCGCTGGTTCAAATCCAGTCGTCCCGATCAAGAAAATTAAAGGGTTAGATGGGGCTTCCGTCTAGCCCTTTTTGATTTGGGTAACATCTTCCTGAAAGTCCTCAGCGCAGACAGCTTGGGATACTGGTGATCAACGACTGCCGAATTGCATCTCAAAGAACTCTATGACGAGCTCGGGGTGACGGCCACGCCCGGGGCAGTCCGCAAGATGGTTGTTCGATTAAAAAATAAGATGTAGTGCCACTGGCGATTTTTATAAAGACTAACTTGACAATGGTGCGCGCGAAGTGCAATTTTCGGCCAAATAGAGAGATTTTTTGAAAATGTGTGTTTAGGTTTGCCATCCCGTGATGCGTTGCGCCTGAGGAGGCTGTTTATGGACAAGCCGCACTCCGCCCCCCTTAATATCCTTCTTGTCGAAGATGATGAGGAAGACTACACGCTCGTTCGCGAACTGCTCTCCGGCCTTTTAGCTTCGGCAAGCACGCTGCGTTGGGTTCCCGGTTATGATGAGGCCCGAAGCGCTTTACTTTCCGGCCAATTCGATGTTTGTCTGCTCGACTGCCGGCTGGGAGCACGAAGCGGGTTGGAACTTCTCGAGGAAGCAACTGGCTGCGGTTGTGCGACTCCTATAATATTTTTAACCAGGAGGGGAGATTGCCAAACCGACTATACGGCCATGAAGGGCGGAGCGGCGGGCTACCTTGATAAGAGCGAGATGAGTCCCTCTCTTTTGGAAAGAACCATCCGCTACTGCCTGGCAAGGGCGCGGGAGCTTTCAAGCGCCAACAAAGCCCTGGGAGAAACCCGGTTTAATTACCGCGTACTCGCTGAAAATGTTCCGGGAATGGTGTTTCAATTCGTTTTGCACAGCGACGGTTCCTACTCGCTTCCCTTCGTGAATAACCGGATAGAGGAGTATGCGGGTGTTTCCGCGCAGGCGGCCATGAGGGACGCTTCCCTCCTTTTCACCCCCATCCATCCGGACGACCGGGAAATGGTCCAAAAGGCCATAGCCGTTTCGGCAAAGACCCTTGAGGATTTTTACCTGGAGCATCGCATAATTCATACTGACGGCCGGATCAGGTGGTTTCGCGTGGTATCCAGACCGCAGAGATTGCCAAACGGCGATATCATCTGGAACGGTATCTGCCTTGAGATCACCGAGAGCAAGAGGTCCGAGGAACTTTTGCTGGAAAGCCGCGCGTGGTTTCATTCGCTTTTTGAATACGCGCCTCTTCCCTACCAGTCCCTGGATGAATGCGGCTGCTTTTTCGATGTCAACCCCAAGTGGCTGGATGTGTTGGGCTATGAAAAAGACGAAGTGGTGGGGCGCTCCTTTGGAGACTTTCTGGCTCCGTGCTCGCGCGATGACTTCGTGCGCAACTTTGCCCATTTCAAACAGCGCGGTGTCATCAAAGGCGTTCAATTCGACATGGTCAAAAAGAGCGGGGAGATCATCCGGGCTTCTTTTGACGGACGCATCCAGCGAGATGAAGAACGCTTTGTCTGCACTCACTGCATCTTACAGGATATCACCGAGCAGAAGCATATGGAGGAGTCGCTTCGCGCCAGCGAGGAGCTCTTTAGAACTGTCTTTGAGCATCACGCTGCCGTCAAACTGATCGTCGACCCCGAGACCGGAAAAATTATCAACGCCAACAGAGCTGCTGAAAATTTCTATGGATGGCCCAAAGAGCGGCTCAAACAGATGCGTGTCTACGACATCAATACGCTTTCGGCCGAAGAAGTGGGCCGGGAGATGGCGAAGGCCAGGGCCCTCGAAAAAGTCCACTTTGAGTTTCGCCATCGTCTTGCCGACGGGTCGATAAGAGATGTCGACGTTTTTAGCAGCAAAATCGCGGTAAGGGGTAAAGAACTGCTGCATACGATTATCCACGACATCACGGAGCGAAAACAGGCGCGGGAGATCCTAAACAAGGAACGGCGGCGTTTTAGGCAGATACTGGACCAATTCCCCTACGGCATCTACATCGTCGATGCCGATTTCCAGATGGAATACGTAAATCCCATTATCCGGCGCGAGCTGGGAGAAGTCGGCGACCGCAAATGTTACGACTATTTTTACGGCCTCCAGGAGCCATGTTCCTGGTGTCACAACGAGGAGGTTTTCCAGGGCCGGACCGTGCGTTGGAGTTGGCATTTTGCCAAAGGTAAAAGGGATTATGAAGTAGTAGACCTGCCTCTATACAATGAGGATGGCACTATCTCAAAGCTTGCGGTTTTTAACAATGTGACCGGGCGAAAGAAAGCCGAGCAGGAAAGGGAAAAGCTCCAACAGCAATTGGTTCAATCCCAGAAGATGGAGTCCGTGGGACGGTTGGCCGGGGGCGTGGCCCACGATTACAACAACATGCTCGCGGTGATAATGGGCTATACGGAGATGGCCCTTTTAAGTGTTAGTCCCGAGGACCCGTTGCATGCCGATCTCGAAGAGATCTTAAAAGCCGCTAAGCGCTCGGCGGACGTAACCCGGCAACTTCTGGCCTTTGCGCGAAAGCAGACGGTTTCCCCCGTGGTGTTCGATCTTAACCAAACCGTGGAGAGCATGCTCAAGATGCTTCGCCCCCTTATCGGCGAAGACATCGCCCTAGCCTGGCTGCCCGGGGCGGGGAGCTTGCCTGTCAAAATGGACCCCTCCCAGCTGGACCAGATACTTGCCAACCTTTGTGTGAACGCCCGGGACGCCGTGGCAGGAGTGGGCAAAGTAACCATCGAAACGGACGGGATCACCTTCGATGAAACCTACTGCGCCGCCCATTCGGGCTTTGTTGCCGGAGAATTTGTCTTGCTGGCCGTAAGCGATGATGGATGCGGCATGGAGAAGGAAACCCTGGAAAATATCTTTGAACCGTTTTTTACGACAAAGGATATCGACAAGGGAACGGGGCTGGGACTTTCCACGGTCTATGGGATCGTCAAGCAAAACGACGGTTTTATAAACGTTTACAGCGAGCCCGGCCGTGGAACGACTTTCAGGATCTACCTGCCCTGCGCCAAGGTCGAAGTTTCCCGAGAACAAAGGCGCAAAGGGGAAAAGAAAGATTTGAAGGGGAGCGAGACAATTCTGCTTGTCGAAGATGAATTGTTCATTCTTGCCCTGGGCAAAGCTATCCTCAAGCGGTACGGCTACACGGTGTTGACGGCCTCCAATCCTTTAGAGGCTTTGAGAATAGCCAAAAGTCACCTCGGTCCTGTCCATCTGCTCATTACCGATGTGGTGATGCCTGAAATGAACGGTAAAGAATTGCGCGATCAACTTCAAGCGCTTAAATACGAATTGAAGTGCATCTTCATGTCCGGCTATACCGCTAATGTTATCGCCCAGCACGGCGTGCTTGAAGAGGGGGTAAATTTTCTTCAAAAACCTTTTTCCGTGAGGGCTTTGGCTCAAAAAGCAAGAGATGTGCTGGACGCGTGAGGTTATTGCGGCTCGCGATCACAGGCAAGCCCGCCGGCCAGGTTCCCGGGGACCGGGAACACACCCTCTCGCGCGGTCGTAGAAGCCGATTGGCTGTTTTTAAGTTTGTGGCATGGAAAGTGCTTATTTTTATACCAGCGGCGTTAAGGCACCCAAAAGCTTTCCCTTTACTTTCTTTTGCTTTTGGGTCATAAACCAGGGCTCAAGGACATTCCTTGAAGGGGGCAAATACATTGACAAACGCACAGGGAGCGATTCCAGCCGCGGCTCCGCCGGAAGGTGGGGCAAATGCGGTCGAGCAAACCCGCGAGGTCGCCGCGCGCGCCGAAATGGCGCAGCAGGCAGGCGGCCGTGAAGGCGCCGCCGTTAGCTTCCGAGGTATGCTGCTTCGAAGAAGATGCGATTCCTGCGGTACAAGGATAAGTGTTTTCGGGGAAGTCTCAGACCGGGTCTTTATGAGATGCCCCGACTGTTTGCGCGAATACGTCTTTTTTTATCGCCCCGAATAAGCTCCCCCACCGCCTTCTTGAAGTCTCCCCTCTTTTACCGTTTATAAGAATGCTTGTTCGGCCCGCCTCACAGACTTCGTTGATCCTTTGACTAAAGCCGTATAGAGGTCCAAAAGTCCAACTCTTTGCCTCCGGGTGGTTTAAAGTCTTCAAGGTTCGAGTTTTGACCCGCAAGCGGGGTTTGACGCACCAAGTGACCGCCCGGTCACTTTTTTTTTGACAAAGTCGGCGGGAGATCAATATAATGACCACGTGGTCATTTCTGCTTTTAATGTGAGGTCCCATGGGTGTGCGCGATACTTTTAAAAAGCTCGATAAGGCTAAGAAGGCCAGGATTCTGGATGGCGCGGTTGAGGAATTTTCTCGCCACGGCTTCCGGCAGGCAAGCCTAAATCGCATGGTTGAAAGTGTCGGTATTGCCAAGGGGTCTATTTTCCAGTATTTCGGCAGCAAGGAAGGCCTGTTCACGGTCATCTTCGATTATGCGGTTGAACTGGTAAGGCAATCTCTTAGGCAGGTAAAAAAAGAGACCTCCGGGGAGGACTTCTTCGGGCGGATAAAGGAGAGCCTGCTTGCGGGAATCCGTTTTATAGAGCGCCACCCGAGGGTGTATCGCATTTATCTCAAGATGATTTTTCAGGAAGACTTCCCGCTTCGAGCCGAATTTTTACAGCAGGTGCATCTTTTTTCCGCCGAATACCTCAAACCGGTAGTGGAGGCTGGAATTGCTTCGGGGGATCTTCGGGCGGATACGGACATAGAGATGAGCGTCTTTATGCTCGATGCGCTTATGGACAGGTTTCTCCAGGCCTACTGCGTTCCTTTTCTCGACGCTGGGGCAAGTATTTACAAGGCGCCTGCGGGTGAACTGGAAATGAAGGTCGACCAATTCATCAAGCTGCTTCGCTATGGGATGGGCGGCCCCAAAGCCGCCGAGTTCGGAGAAGGAGAGCATGTTCGAGCAAGGGTATTATAAAAACTTGGGCCTGGGAGAGATCGCCCGCAGGGTGTGGGACGGTCAAAGGCTTTCGATCGAGGACGGCGAGAGGCTTTTTGCCTGCCCGGACGTACTGGCTGTGGGTTCGCTTGCTCATTTGGCAAGGACAAGGATTAGCGGCCAAAAGGCTTATTATGTTGTAAACCGGCATATCAATTATTCGAATGTATGCGTAAACGGCTGCCGCTTCTGCGCTTTTAGCAGGAAAAAAGGCGATCCGCTTGCCTTCGAGCTCTCAGAGGAGCAAATTCTTGAAAAGATCGGCTCCTGCGCCAATAAGTTGACGGAAATACACGTGGTTGGCGGTTGTCATCCCGATTTGCCCCTGATCTTTTTTGAAAAGTTGATCGGCAAGATAAAGGAACTCCAACCCCAGGCCATGATCAAGGCGTTTACGGCCGTTGAAATCGCCCATTTTGCCAAAAAAGAGGGGATTACTGTAGGGGAGGTTCTCGCACGGCTTAAGGCCGCCGGGGTGAGAATGCTTCCCGGCGGCGGAGCCGAGGTGTTTAGCGACCGCGTAAGAAAGCTTCTGTGCCCTGAAAAGCTCGATGCTCGCGGTTGGCTCGCTGTGGTGCGCCAGGCCCATGAAATCGGTATAAAAAGCAACGCCACGATGCTCTATGGGCACATCGAGACCCCGCGGGAAAGGGTTGAGCACATGGTCGCGCTTCGCGAGCTTCAAGACAGCACCGGCGGGTTTGTCTGCTTTATCCCCCTTGCTTTTCAGCCCGCCAATACCCCTCTTGGGCAAATGCCGCCGACAACGGGTGTCGACGACCTCAAAACGATTGCCGTAAGCAGACTGATGCTCGACAACTTCGCTCATATCAAAGCCTACTGGGTGATGCTTACCGTAAAGCTCGCCCAGACCGCTCTTTATTTTGGCGCCGACGATTTTGACGGTACGGTTGTGGAGGAAAAGATAGGGCACATGGCCGGAGCGCAGTCCCAGCAGGCAATGACGCGAAGCGAGATCGAGGGGATTATCCGAGATGGCGGATTCGAGCCCGTGGAACGTGACAGCCTCTTTGGAGCGGTTGCCAGGACAGTGGCTGGTGGTTAGTGCTTTCTATCCCATGGGGTGTATTCACTATGGAGATTAATTAAGGTATGGCTGAAAATGGCAGGTTAAGTTTGGAGCAGGCGCGTGAGCTTTATGTAAACGGCGAATTTTATACACTGGGCCGCAAGGCCCATGAAGCTCGCTTTAAAAAACACGATCGCCCCGTCGTTACCTATGTTGTTGATCGAAATATCAATTATTCCAATGTATGCGTTTGCGGATGCCGTTTCTGCGCCTTTTTTCGTCCTCCCGGACACAGCGAAGCCTATGTTCTTACCCGTGAGGAGCTTTCCGAAAAAATCGAGGAGACTTTGGCGCTTGGCGGCACGCAAATCCTTCTGCAGGGCGGCCACCATCCCGATCTGCGCCTTTCCTTCTACGAGGAGATGCTGCGTTTTATAAAATCGAGGTATCCCATTCACATACATGCCTTCTCTCCGCCTGAGATCGTCTTTTTCGCCCGCCTGGAAGGAATTGGCGAAGCCGGGGTGATCGCCAGGCTTAAGGCCGCGGGCCTTGATTCCATCCCGGGAGGAGGGGCCGAAATTCTTGTGGATTCGGTAAGAAACCGGGTGTCTCCCCAGAAGTGCTCGGCCTCCCAATGGTTGGCCGTAATGGAGCAAGCTCATCTGCAAGGTCTTCGCACAACCGCGACTATGATGTTTGGCCACGAGGAAACCATTGAAGACAGGCTCGCACACCTTTTCGCCCTGAGGGATCTCCAGGAGCGCACCGGAGGCTTTACCGCCTTTATTCCCTGGACCTTCCAGCCGCAAAACACCGCTATTTGCCGGGAGCCCGAAACGGCGGTAGCCTACCTGCGCCTCCTGGCGATATCCCGGCTGGTGCTCGATAATTTTGACAATATCCAGGCCTCCTGGGTCACAATGGGTCCCAAGGTCGCTCAACTGGCGCTTTTTTTCGGCGCAAACGACTTCGGCTCGACAATGATCGAGGAAAATGTGGTGGCCGCCGCGGGTGTGAGTTTTCGCCTTTCGATCGAAGAAATCCGAAGGATAATCGAATCGGCCGGCTTTGAGCCTCGCCAGCGCACGATGTCCTACGAATTTGTTCGCGCCTCTGCGGGCGCCGGGGTAGGACACACAGTATGAACCCGGCTGCCCAGGCGGCGCGGCAGGCGCAATTACACCGGGCCGAGTGGCTCGTTCCGGTGTGCGCTCCGCCCGTGCAAAACGGTGCGGTTGTTACCGTGGGTGGCCGCGTTGTTGCCGCCGGAGTCTTTGAGGCGGTCAAAAAAAAGTGTCCGGCCTCCGTCCAGACCTTCGATCACGGCAGCGCAGCCCTTTTGCCTGCTCTGGTTAATTGTCACACACATCTTGAACTCTCGGCCCTTAAGGGCATGATACCCTTTCCCCAGCCGGGTTTTAGCCAGTGGTTGACCCTGCTTTTCGAACTTCGAGCTGGAAGGGAAGCTGATGCGGCAACCCAGGGCTTAACGCTGGGAGAGCAGGAAGCATATAGATACGGCACGGGACTATGCGGAGACATTACCAATGGCGCAGTGGCGACAGCGTCGGGCTTCCAGGCTCTTGAACGGCGTATTTTTCTCGAATTGCTCGGCTTTAACCTCGATTCCATCGAGGCTGCGATGCCCCCTGGGGTTTCAATCGGTCGCAGCGTCGCGGTCCCTCACTCGGTGTATTCCGTTTCCGCCCCGATCATCGCCGAGTGTAAGGCTTTGGCGCGGGCGCGCGGGCTGCCTTTTACGATGCACGTTTGCGAACATCGTGATGAAGTCGAGTTTTTAAATGCGGGGAAAGGCTTTTGCCGCGAACTGCTCGAAAGGTTGGGCCGCTTGGACCCGACCTGGAAGCCTCCCGGGAAAACCCCGGTAGAATACCTCGAAGGCCTGGGCGTACTCGATTCGAACACGCTCCTCGTCCACTCGGTTTATCTCACCGATTCCGACTGGGCGCTCGTGGCAAAGCGAAACTGCACACCGGTTTTCTGTCCGAGGAGCAACAGAAATCTTGGCGTCGGCCGTCCCCGCATGGAAAGGGCGCTTTCACTTGGTCTCAAGTGCTGTCTTGCTACCGACAGCCTCGCCAGTAACGACGACCTCAACCTTTTTGCCGAAGCCGGCCATGTTCTCGATGACTATCCAACGATCGCCCCGGCAAAAGTCCTTGAGATGATCACGCTAAACCCTGCCCGGGCGCTGGGGTTTGCGGGCGAGTTTGGTTGCATAGCGCGGGGAGCAAGAGCCACTATGCTTGCAGTGCGGGTAGGGGCTGGCGTGGGCGAGGCAAGCCTTGCCCGGGCCCTTATCGAATCAGGAAGAAAAGGAGCATGGAAATGGGTGAGCAATTCGCCAGGCTTAAACTGGGAAGGATAAATTTTTTAAATGTGCTTCCGATCTATTACCCGTTGGAAGCAGGCGTTATAGCCAATCCCTTCGAAATCGTGGCGGGAGATCCCTGCCGGCTAAACGAGCTTAGCGCAAACGGAGGTCTGGATATAAGTCCGGTTTCATCCATCGAGTACGGCCGCAGGGCCGAGCTCTATCATATCGCGCCCGAACTTTCCATAAGCTCCGCGGGTGAGGTCAGGAGCGTACTGCTTCTAAGCCGCGTGCCGGTAGAACAGCTTACGGGAAAGACGGTCCTAACCAGCTCCAAGTCGCAAACTTCGGTGGGACTGTTAAAGGTGCTTTGCCGGCTGCGCTACGGGGTTTATCCAAGCTTTGAGACCGGATCGTGCCTGCAATGTTTTTCAGAGCGCGCGCTCCCTGAGGGTTGCCTTGCCATAGGCGACGAAGCGCTCCAGCTTGCCGCAAGCGGTTTGTATCCGTATGTGCTCGATCTTGGCGCGGCCTGGTTCGAATGGACCGGCCTTCCCTTCGTATTTGCCGTCTGGGTGCTGCGCAGGGACGTGGTGGCAAGCAAAAACGCGCAACTCCGCGAGGCGATCCCCTCCCTTCTTAGCGCGAAAAGATGGGGACTTTCAAATATTTCGAAAATATGCGAAGTGGCCGCCGCCGGCGGCCTGCTGCCGATCAACCAGTTCGAGCAATACTACCGATGCCTTAAGTACGATTTTAACGAGCCCGAGCGTAGAGGCCTGGAGCTCTTCTACTCCTGCCTCTTTAAGGCGGGCGAACTGGACCGGGTGCCTCGGATCGACATTTATACACCCCTTGCCTTTGTTGCATGAGGACAAAACTTAAAAAAAGTTTATTTCAAGTCTTCCTTCGATCGTTCCGATTAACAATGGGGATGGCGGTTGCCATCTGATTGAGCATTCGCGTCTGGAATGCTTTCGCGGGGCTTTCGTTCGCCTTTTGAGCTAAAAAGACAAGGGAGGAAAAGCAATGAACGTCAGGGGAAAAATATTTATATTTTTGTTGCTCTCCGTAGTCTCGATCAACCTGGTCTCCTTTGTAAGTTCTTTTCGCGCGATAAGCGTTTCAATCTTTTCGGTCTCGCTGGCCTCTACGATTATGATTTTATGGACCGTCTATATTTTTCGCACTACTGTAGTGCCGCTTAACTCCTCGATGGAAGCGCTGGATAAAGCGGTCCAGGAGGCCGAGAGCGCCTCGATAAACTATTACGCCCAAACCAAGTCCATATCCGATGGTGCAAGCTTGCAGGCCGCCAACTTTACACGTACCGCCGAAAGCATCGAGCACATCACCGGCGCCACCGTTCAGAACGCGGAAAATGCCGAAAAAGGCCGCAAGCTTATCGAAGAGGCCCAGTCCGTGGTTAACCGCGCGGGCGTCTCCATGAACGAGACAAGCACGGCCATGGAGGATATTGCGGCTGCCAGTGAAAAGATCAGCAAAATCATCAAAAACATTGACGGCATAGCTTTCCAGACCAACCTGCTGGCGCTAAACGCCGCGGTCGAGGCGGCCAGGGCCGGGGAACACGGCGCGGGCTTTGCCGTGGTGGCCGAAGAGGTGCGAAGCCTGGCAAAAAGATCGGCCGCGGCGGCCAATGACACACAGGACCTGATTCAAAGCGCCATCGGCAAGACGGGGAGCGGAGTGGCGCTTATGAAAAGGACGGAGACCGATTTTTCGGATATGCTGGAATCTTTCGAAAAATCGGTATGTCTTATTCGAGACATTGCGAAAGCCTCAACCGAACAAAGGTTCAAGCTCGAAGAGCTTTCCAAAACTATAATCGACATCGATACGGCAACACAGAAATCCGCCGATCGCGCAAGGCAAAGCATAGATGGTTTCTCGCGGATGGAAAGCGGGGCGGGGAAACTGCGCATGGTATCGGCTAAGCTTGCGGGAGCGCTGAGCGGCAGAGACAGGAACAGGCGGGCCATTGACATTGTGGAAAAAGCCTTGGCCGTGGTTAAAAAGAAAGGTCTTCAAGCCGTCATCGACATGGTCGGAGATAGACACGGCCCTTTTTGCAAGAACGAGGAATGGTATGCCTATATTGGCGCAACAAAAGGCAAAATCACCCTGCTTGCCCACCCCATCATACCGGAAAAACTTGTTGGGCCTGACTGTGCCCAGATAGAGGACATAAGAGGCAGAAAGATTTTCCAGGATTTTCTCCATACGGCCATCAACGGAGGCGGTTGGTATAGCTATTGGTGGCCAAAGCCGGGTGAGACGACTCCCTCGCTAAAAAGCGCCTTTATCCAGAAAATCCCGGGCGAGGATGCCTACATTGCCTGCGGTATTTACGTGTAGGCAAAATAAACCGTGGACTTCCGGATTTTGTCTTTGCAAATATGTTTTAAAAGCTTTTTTTTACGGAAAACCCTGTACCAGTAAAGTTTACAAGCCTGGAGAAATGGGATGAATCTTCGAAACAAGATAATCGTATTTTTGCTTTTGTCGTTATTGATGGTCGGTATTCTTTCCTTCTGGGGTTTTGCTCGTACCGCTGGCAGCAGTCTTACCGCTTTCTTTGCGGCGGGCGTGCCTATGGTTTTGTGGACGTTTTACCTGTTTGGAAGCACCGTAACTCCTTTGAAGACATCCCTGGAAACGCTTACAGAGGCGGTTGAAAAGGCTGAGCATACTTCCGTGGAACATTATGTAAGCGCCAAAGCCCTCTCCGATGGAGCCGGCACGCAGGCCGACGACCTGCGCAAAACCGCCGCCAACCTGGAGCAGATCACCGGCGCAACCGTCAAAAACGCGGACAATGCCGAAAATGGCCGCCTGCTGATCGAGGAAGCCCAGGCGATAGTTAACCGGGCCGGGGCCTCTATGAACGAGACAAGCCTTGCCATGGAGGAGATTTTCGCGGCCAGTGAAAAGATCAGTAAAATAATAAAGGAAATCGACGGAATTGCTTTCCAGACCAACCTGCTGGCGCTAAACGCCGCGGTAGAGGCGGCCAGGGCGGGCGAACACGGCGCGGGGTTCGCCGTGGTTGCCGAAGAGGTCCGAAGCCTTGCCAAAAGATCGGCCGAGGCAGCCAATGGAACCCAGGACCTGATTCAAAGCGCCATCAGCAAAACCACCGCGGGCGTATCGCTTATGAAGCGCACCAAACAGGATTTTTCGGATATGCTCGAATCTTTCGAAAAATCGGTTACGCTGATTCGAGAAATTGCCCACGCCTCCGCCGAACAGCGCGCGAGCCTGGAAGAGGTCTCCAAATCCATAGTCCAGATCGATGCGATCACGCAGAAAAATGCCGTTAGAGCCAACGAGAGTACCGAGGGCTCCCAGCAGATGGAACTCGATGCTATGAATCTGCGGACCGTTTCAGCTAATCTGCAGGCTGTGCTCACCGGCAGCAACAGAAAACAGCAGGCGGTCGATCTGGTGAGAAAGGCAATAGCCATGGGGAAAAAGAAAGGACTCCAAGCTCTTGTCGCCGCGGCCCAGGACAAAAACGGTCCTTTTTGCATTGGCGATGATTGGTATATCTATATAGTCCAAATGAAAGGCAGACTCACCTGCCTGGCCCACCCCATGATGCCCGAAAAACTTGTTGGGCCGGATCTGTCGGAATTAAAGGACTTTAGAGGCAATAAATTCGTCGTCGACCTTCTTAAAGCCGCGCTAGACGGGGGGGGATGGGTCAACTACTGGTGGCCAAAGCCTGGTATGACGACCCCCTTGCTAAAGAGCACCTACGTCGAAAAGCTCCCCGGCGAAGACGCCTGCATCGCCTGCGGGATCTACCTTTAGCCCTTGCGCTTATCCCGGGCGTTTACGCCCGGGATAAGCGCAAGGACCTCTTTTAGCCTCGATGGAGCGCACTTTTTCTCCCCCGAATTAAATATTTAAATTGTTCTTAAGTTTTGCTTCAATTATAACGATATTTTACATAAAGGTGCGGGGTTTTTGCCGTTATTGTGAAAAATGGCGCTATTTCAAGGCCGGTCCTGGGGGAGGGGTTTGAGATGAACTTTAGAAACAAGCTCCTGGTTTTTTTGCTTTTGTCTCTTTCTGCGGTCGTCATTGCCTTTACCGGCTTATTCTCGGGTTCGATGACTGAAACCCTTGTTGTGAGCTCTTCGGCTCTCCTGGCCCTGGCTTTGTGGACTCTCCACGTATTTCGCACTACGATGGTCCCCCTGAAATCATCTCTTGGAGCGCTGGAAAAAACGGTTAACGAGGCTGAAAAAACCTCAATCGAATACTATACCAATGCAAAGGTCCTTTCCCACGGCGCGCGCACCCAGGCCGACAACCTCCAAAAAACGGCGGCCAGTCTCGAACAGATTACCGGCGCTACCGTTCAAAACGCTGAAAATGCCGATAAGGGCCGCATGCTGATCGAAGAGGCTCAGTCGGTTGTAAACCGTGCCGGAGCCTCGATGAGCGAGACCAGTCGGGCCATGGAGGAAATTGCCGAGGCCAGTGAAAAGATCAGCCTGAACATTAAGGACATTGACGGGATTGCTTTCCAAACCAACCTGCTGGCGCTAAATGCCGCGGTTGAGGCTGCCAGGGCCGGGGAACAGGGCGCGGGGTTCGCCGTCGTTGCCGAAGAGGTACGCAGTCTTGCCAAAAGGGCTGCCGCCGCGGCCAATGGCACTCAGGACTTGATTCAAAGCGCAATCAGCAAAACTACGAGCGGCGTAGCCCTTATGCAGCGTACCAAAAAAGATTTTTCGGAGATGCTCCACTCCTTCGAAAAATCGGTCATTTTGATTAGAGAAATAGCCCACGCCTCCGATGAGCAGCGGATCAACCTCCAGGATGTCTCCAAAGCGATAACCCAAATCGATACGATCACCCAGGAAAATGTGGTGCGTGCAACCCTTAGCAGCGAGGATTCCGAACAGATGGAGGTCGAGGCTGAGAAACTGCGCGCGATTTCGGCGACTCTCCAGGAGGTGCTGAGCGGCAAAAACAGGCAAAAACAGGCCATTGCCCTTGTCAGGAAAGGCCAGGCCATGGCGAAAAAGAAAGGGTTGAGGGCTGTAATCGCGGCTGCCGCGGATAAAAACGGCCCCTTTTGCAGCGGTGACGAATGGTACATCTATATAGGTTCCACAAAAGGCAGGGTCACACTGCTGGCCCATCCCCATCAGCCTGAAAAACTGGTTGGCCCTGACCTGTCTCAACTGGAGGACATAAGAGGCAGAAAGTTCTTTAACGACCTGGTAGACACCGCGCTCGACCAAGAGGCCGGGTGGGTCAATTACTGGTGGCCAAAGCCGGGCGCGAAGACTTCTTCGCTAAAGAGCACCTACCTTGAGAAGGTGCCGGGCGAGGATGCCTACATTGCCTGCGGTATCTATATTTAGGCTCGCGCGTTAAAAACGGCTGCTCAAAGACCGCAGGGGTGGCGCAGCTATTTGGGAGAATCAAAAGGTCTTATAGGCTTGCCGTTCCGGTTTTGGATTGAGCCCGGGGACTGGAAAATAATTTCGTTTTTGCCCACCCAGCCCAATTGCCTTCGAACTAGTCTTTCCTGTGCCGTGGGATCATTTTTTAAGGACTGGATCTTTTCAAAGAGGTTCTGGTTTTGCGTGCGAAGATTTAGAACCGTGTCTTCGAGTTTTTTTACCTGCCGGTTTTGCAGTTTGAAGCCTTGTATGCCGCTGGGAGAAAATAGGATGGTAAGCACAAGGGCGATATCCAGGACAAGGAGCAGGCCGACAAGGAGCCTTACGACATAGATGCCCCTGATAGTAACCCCACCACTGACCGTTCTTTGCTGATACCTGTTGGCCTGTATAGGTCCGTCCATCTTAACCCCCCAAGGCCCCGTGGTTTTGTCTCCGACTAGGGCCGCCGCACTGATGGGAAAAGTCTCGGATCTGTATGAGGGATGAAAAGCGCCCCTCGAAATTCATTCATCAGTTCGATATTTACGTTTAACTCAACATAAGTGATCATACTGCGCACCTTTTCGACTTCGGCAAGGATCGTGCGGTCGCACAAAAGCATGGTGGCGCCTGAGAGGCTGGAATTGCCGATCCCGTGGTATTTATCCAAGGCTAAATCCGGGATCATGCCGATGCGCACCGCCATTTCGGAATCGATATGATTGCCGAAGCTGCCCGCGATATAAATATTTTGCAAATCGTCGAAGCCAAGGCCCACTTTCCGGCAGATTACCGAAAGTATAGCGTACATCGCGGCTTTTGACTTCAAAAAAACTCCGATATCGATTTCCGAAATGAGAATCTCTTCTCCATCGGCCGTTTGGGAAGAAAGTGCAAGGGCATAAGCCCTGCCCTCGGGGGTATCCCGGAAACGAGGGCAAGCGAGGTCGGCGTTGAATTTGCCCTGAATCGTTAGTATTTTTGAAGAAAACATCTCCGCAACCAGTTCGATAAGCCCTGAGCCGCAGATTCCCCGTGCTTTCAGACCCCCGATTACTCCTAAATCGGGCTCGAGCGTTTTCCTGTCGATCCTGACCCGGTCTATAGCCCCGGGAGCGGCCTGCATCCCCCGCTCGACCACTCCGCCTTCAAGGGCCGGCCCGGCAGCGCCCGCACAGGCGACCAGCCATTCCTGGTTTCCAACAACCACTTCGGCGTTGGTCCCAACATCTATCAGCATGCTTGTTTGCATGGATCGGCAAAGGCCGGCGGCAACGATTCCGGAAAGTATGTCGCCTCCAACATAGGAGCCCACGTTTGGGAAAAGGTAGAGCAGCGAGGCGGGAAAAAGATCGAAGCCCAGTTCAGAGGCGTAGACCGTGGGAAAGGTATTGGCGGAGGGAATATAAGGTTCGCGGCAAATGCCCGACGGATCCAGGCCCCAGAAAAAATGACTCATCGCCGTGTTTCCCGCACAGGATAGCGCATAGACGCCGGAGGCCCCAACCCCAGACTCTTTTAGCATCTTTCGCATTGCCTGCACGCAGGCCTGGATAAGGCAAGCTCGAAGAGCCAGCAGGTTTTGCGGTTTCCTCGCGAAGATGATCCGGCTAAGGATGTCTTCGCCCCACTTGACCTGAGGGTTATTTACGGAGATCTCACTTATGGTTTTCCTGCCGATTACGTCGACCAGCCTGATTATCACCGTGGTTGTGCCAAGGTCGAGCGCAAAAGCGAAAACTCCCCCCTCGGCTGAGGCGGGGATAATATCGAGGATTTCCCAGCGCGTATCGGCCCAGCCCAGGACCGCCCTGAAATTCAAGCCCAGCCGGCCAATCTTTTCGACTATCTCCTCCATCCTGCTCACCGACATGCGAGTAGGCGAAAAACCCCGTTGCCCAAGGCAACGGGTAAGCCGGTCAAGAACCGCTGTATTGTCGCTAAGGCTTGGGACAGGCAACTCGACGGCAACCGATTCAATAAGGGGCTGACTATCGGCTTTGACCGTGATATCGCAATAGTGCTGCATAGGGCCCGCTGAAGCCTCCTTTCACTTTGATAGATGGAGAATCTATTCAATAACTTAGTTTTGTTCAACCCCTTTTTTTTGGGGCAGGGGCAGGTTTTAATTACAAATATTTGCAGACTATCCGGTCTTGGACTCGATTGTCGGCTGCTTCCTTGCTTGAAATCTATTGACACTGGGGCCTAATTTTCATAATTTCAATCGACTTGAGCACTTAAGTTCTCAGATTTTGGTTTTTCCGCTCCCGCTAAAAGCGCTCAGCCTCTATCTCATGTTTTCGCCCTGACCGGCATGCGGTTTCGATGCAATCCCGCTGGATTGTTAGACCCTTCACAAACGGCATCAACATGGAGCCTGCAGTTATGGAAGACATTCAGATCAAAGAGCTTGTTGAATACATTGCGCGTAGTCTTGCGGAACATCCCGAGGCGGTTGTTGTCAAAGAGATCACCGGCCAGCAGATATCGGTAATAGAGCTGCGGGCAGCCAAAGAGGATCTTGGTAAAATTATCGGCAAGGAAGGTCGTAATGCCCACGCTATGCGAACGATTGTGAATGCGGCTGCAACCAAGCTAAAAAAACGCGCCGTACTTGAAATCCTCGAATAGGAGGCCTTTGCAAAAGAGCGTGACCAATACTAATTCACCGGTTGGAACGGGGGGCGAAGATGTTGGCCCCCCCAAGTGCTTTGGGGACGGGCAAAAGGTATGCCCGGTCGACGAAGAGGGCATAATGCAGCCTCGAAAGGATTGCGTTCCCTGTCCCTACCTCAAGGCCTGCCTGCAGCGTGTGATGGTCGAGCGAGGCAAAATTCAAATAACTGAGCAACCCGTCTCGAAGGTTACCGGTTTTTTTAAAAGGTGGTCAGAGCGCAAACTCAAAAAAAGAGACTAACGGCTCTAAAATCTTTTTGCCCGCCTCTATTACCTGGGGAATCTACTTTTTGTCCACCCTGGCAGATGATCTTTACGCTAATGAGTTTAACGCTTCCCGTAGGCCTTGACGGCTTGCCTGGTTTTGGACAGTCGCTGGATTTTGACGGAGACCGCGTTGCTTTTTTGATGCAGCATACTCAGGCAGTCCTGGGTGCGGGTGTAAAGAGTACGCATTTTATCGAGGACCTCACTGTCGGCTTCCGCAAAATTGTCGAGCTTGGCAGGGATAACCTGCTTAAGAGCCTCGGTGCGCTTGGTGCATTCGTCTGAAAGTGCCCGGATATCGATCCTGGGGTCGTTTTCAAACTCCGCCAGTTGCGCCGCATATTGCAGTAGCTGGTCCAGGATCGTTTCAGCGTCTACTGTCCAGCACGATCCATTTCTTTCCATTGCTTTAATCCTATGCGCAAGCCCGCCATTGTCTTGGAAGCACGCCCCCCGTAATGGACGATTGCCCGGAGGAGAGTTTTAGTGTTTGCCAGCCATCCCTCAGATTGGATAGAATCCTTACCAGCTCGTCATAGAGGGCAACATCCTTGCGGCTGTTTATGCCGATCAGCTGCCGTATGACAAAATTGTAAATGCGGTTTAGATCGCGTGCTATATCGCCTCCCCTCTCATAGTCGAGGCCGACGAGCAGTTCGGTTATGACGTCCTGGGCGTGTCTTATGCTTCGGTAGGCCTCATTCATCTCGGATTTTTGGTGCAGCTCTTTTGCCTGCTTGAGATCGCTTATGGCCGCATCGTAGCAAAGAATGATAAGTTGGAGCGGATCGGCGGTCTGAATGGCTGTCTGACTATAGAGGTTTGAAACTTGTTCCGGGATCATTTTTGTTCTCCTGACAAATTGGGTTTTTCCTTTTGCTCTCTGGCCTTTGCATCTAATATCGTCGCGGAGGCCTCAAAACTTTACAATTTTTTGAATTCGACTTTGTAATTGCACCTCTATCTTTGCAATTGACCTAAGTGGCCTTGATTGGATAGATTACCGCCCATGAAAAAAACTATCTATCTCTACCTGCTCAAGGAACAGTGCATTCCGGTCCTTATATGCTTGGCCGGAGCGGTTTTTGTCCTCGTAACGGGCCAGCTTCTTCAGCTCATGCGAATCCTTTTCGCTTCCTCGTGCAGGGTTGAGGATATTGCGCAACTGGTGCTTTTTGCCTTGCCCCGCCTCTTTTTGTATGCCGCCCCCATGGCCTGCCTTCTTGGCGTGATGCTTGCCTTCGTGCGCCTTAACGGCGATAATGAACTCATTGCCTTTCGGGCCGCCGGAATAGCTTTCCGTGACTTTTTGCCTCCGGTGGCCGCAGTGCTTATTCTTCTAACGCTTTTTTCCCTCTTTAACTCTTTGTGGCTGCTGCCGGTCTCTAATCATGCGTTCGAGAAAAAATTGCGCTCCCTCGGCCGTGTCTCCATCCCCTCGATACTGGAGGAAGGTGAGTTCATTTCAGCCATTCCAAAACTGGTTTTCTTCTTCAGATCAGTCGATCACAATAACTACGTGATCAAGGGGATTTTTATTCAGGATCAACGGGAACCTAAAGAAGAGGTGACTATAGCCGCAAAGACCGCAAAACTCGTTCTGCCCTCGGATTCGAGCGCCATTATTTTTGAGCTCTACAACGGCATAATATCGCGCACGGCCAAAAACATGAAAGATGCCCAGGCCGTCGCCTTTAAAGAGTACAATTTTACCCTGTCCATGGATGATCTGGTTGGGGCGGCAAGAAAAGCGGTGCGCAACAGAGGAGAAATGAGTACCCTCCAGATTTACCGTAAGCTCAAAACCGTGGTTGGAAAGGCCTCTCTGGTATCATGGAGTCTTGAATTGGAGCAGAGGTTCGCCTTCCCGGCGGCCTGCCTTTTTCTTGGCCTTCTTGGCGCCCCGCTTGGCTCCATATTTCGTCAGAAGGGCCGAATGACCGGTATTACACTGGGGATTGGAATTTTTCTCGCCTATTACGTTCTGCTCTCGGCGGGCAGGACTCTTGGTTATAATGAATTGGTTTCACCTTTTTTTGCCGTCTGGACCCCCAATCTCCTTTGTATTGGCCTTGCACTCTACCTGTGGGTAAAATTGCAGAAGGAAACACCCTTTTACCTTGCCTCCCTCGGCCGCCTTCTCGCCCGTTTTGCCCATGGCCAAAAACAGGGGAGCACCCAACTGTGAAGATAATCCCGAAGTACGTTCTCAAGCATTTTCTCCCTATTTTTTTCCTGGCCAATGCCGGATTTATCTCAATTTATCTTGTCGTTGATTTTTTCGAGCGCGTCGATCGCATGCTCGAACATCACCTCGGGTTTCGAGAAATCTACCTCTACTTTTTGTGCAAGATCCCCGTGATTCTGACGCAGGGCATCCCCATGGCGGCAATCATCGCGGCTATTATTGCCCTTGGGATTCTGAAACAGAACCGGGAACTGATAGCCATGGAGACAGCCGGTGTCGATCCCGGCTATTATCTGGCGCCTATAGCATTGGCGGGACTCTTATTTGCGCTAATGCATTTTTGCCTGGCCGAATACGCCGTTCGTCCCCTCAATGCAATGCTCTACCAAACCTGGCAGGTCAAGATTGAAGGCAAAAAACCGGCCGTTTGGATGAATCAGGAAAATATGTGGTATCGCCAAAATGACACGATTTACCAGATCGGGCTCTACGACAGGCGACACGAGGTAATGCACATCGCTTCGATTTTTTTTATGAATAACGACTTTCGCCTCAAGCGCAGGATCGATGCGCAAAGCATAACCTGGAGCCATGATGGGTGGCTTGCCAAAAACGGTCTCATCGTCGACTACAAGAATGGAAAAACCGATGAACAGTGGTTTGACAGCAAGATGCTCGATTTGAAGGTCACACCCGCCGACTTCAAATCCGGTGAAATCCTCCCCCATAATCTTGGATGGCTGGATTTGTATCGCTATACCAGAAAAATAGAGCGCGAAGGGTTTAGCGCTACCCCTTACGAGGTTGATCTTAATATGAGGTTGGCCTCCCCTGTTGCAACCCTCATCCTCACCCTGCTAGGTATTCTTATCGCCATAAATCAGGGCCTGCACGGAGGAATCGCCGCGGGTGTGGGATGGTCGCTCATTGTGGCGTTCGCCTTCATCGCCGTATCGAATGTGGGGAGTTCGCTTGCCTCCGCGGGCAGCCTGTCTCCGTTTTTCGGAGTATGGGCCGGAAACATAATCTTTGGAGGACTGACTTTATATTTCTGGCTAAGACGATCCTCCAGCAACTGAAACTCTTTGGCGTTATTTCTAACCAGCTCCCTTTGGCCTTGCCTGCAACAGCCCCTTTGAGCTTGATGATACGGCCGATATCTTCCGTGAACCGGCCCAGGGCTTACTTAAGCCAAACCTCTATGCTTCTTCCAATATTCATATTCGTAGGGCCACTCATCTTTGCGGTAGATAACCAGAGCGCGCATGCGCGCTTCGAACGCCTCCATTTTCTTGAGAATTTCCGGAAACCTCTGCTTGTTTTGCGCTGCGCTTGCCAATCGTTTCCCGAGTTCGACCGCGCTTGTTGCGATCTGCGGCGGGAATTGGTCTCCGCTAATCATTGCCATCGTGGCCCATACCGAACCAACCGACTGGATTCCTGTAGTCATCATGAAATGGTTCATGTAGCCTGCGACAGGTTCTTCGTCTCCGCCCCCGGAAGTAACTACCGAAGCCCCGTATTTACCCTGGAAACCAAGGCAGTGGATTATGGATGCGCAACGATCCATAAAGGCCTTCATCTGGGCGCTGACATGGAAAATATAGTTTGGGCTGGCAAGCACCAGGCCATCGGCTTCCAGCAAGGAGCCGCGAATTTGCTCGAAGCTATCCTTCTGAACGCACTCGCCTTTTTTGTGGCAATAATCGCAGCCAAGACAGGGCAATACGGTTTCGCCCCGCAGATAGATTTCCTCAATGGAAGCACCCTGTTCCTGGGCGCCTTGCAAAACCAGGCGGGTAAGTCTGGCCGTGTTGCCTCTCTGTGCGTGAGGACTTCCAATTATGGCAATGATCTTCACGTGTTCCTCCCCGGGAGATTTTGTCCCTTTTGTGAACTAAACCACTTCCAGAGCACATCGAAAACCGTCCTGCAGATATTGCGAGGTGTGCAAGTATAACACAGATCGCGTTACCACGCGGCTTCCTTTTAAAGTTTGGGGATCGACACCGGCTATTTGCCCTTTTACTCTCGGGGGCGCCTTGATACGATGCTTGGTAAAACAGGGACTGATTCGTCTTTTACAGGAGAACAAAAACATGAAAGATACGGGCTTTAAAGATTCTGCCGAATTTATCCGTGACAATCTAAGGCTAAAGACCTACCCCGTTGCGGTGAGGTTTTTGACAGTCAAGGAGGATTTCCCTGAGCAGGCAAGGCGTCCTTCCAAGGTGCTTGGAAAGAAAATTACCATCTGCCAGGGGGTAACAATGGCAAGAAATTACGGTTGGACGGTGGGGCTTGCCAGGCAGGATGTAAACTGCGTTCCTGCCGCGATCGTCTTTGGTTTTAGCGATGCAGCCGACCCGCCCGCGGCCCTTTCCAACCTTTTTTGCGGCGCTGCATTTGCCGCCGGACAAGAACTTGCCGCCAGGGAAGTAGCCTCGATGAGCCGGTTTGAAAATGGGCAGATAGCAGGCATCCTATTGGCGCCTGTCCAAAAAGCCTCCTTTGATCCCGATACCGTGCTTATCTACGCAAATCCGGCACAGGTTATGCGCCTCGCTCAGAGCTGGTCCTATAGTACCGGGGAGCGCTGTTCCGGCCATTGTGGGGGCAAGGTCGAATGCGATGAATACCTCATTTCCCCTTACAAAGCCCAGTCGGCTCGCATCGTTATCCCAGGAAATGGTGAGCGGATATTTGCGGGAACCCAGGACGATGAGATAGTCTTTGCAGCTCCGATGCGAATGCTTCCCGAGCTTGCCAGAGGCTTAAAAGAGGCCGGCCGCGCCATTGGGGCAAGATATCCCGTTACTCCCTATCAGAATTTTGAGGCTGAGTTTCCTGAGTCCTATAAACTTTTAGGCAGGGATATAGGCATCGTCTGATAAAAAAATCATTTCGTTTAAAGCGCAAAAGAGTTATGGAATATTTCAGGGCAAGGTTAACGCCCAAGGATTAATCAAAATCGAAGCTGGCGTGGTTGAGCTAAAATTCTGTTGTAATCTGATCTGTCTAATCCTGATTCCCATGTGAAAAGAGTAGCGTGAACCTTAAGGGTTTGCGCGTTGCACATCTTCAGTGATACAGCTAAAAATCCTTGTATTCCGATTGGGCCGTTTGGGGCTAGAGTAGAGACTATCGCCTTGTATGGGATTTTTACCCATTTAATTGAAAATAGCGGCGAATTTGCGGGACGTCGCACCAGGTGCGCGCCACAGGGTATGTTGTCGCAGTCCTCTTACGATTTTACACAAGGAATGTCCATGAGCCCAAGACGTTACGTCGATCTCAGTATAAGCATAGAGTCCAATATACCAAGCGATCCCCCCATGATGATACCCAAAATTCATTATGTCGATCATGCGGCGGGGGCCGAACAGATGAAAGAATTCTTCCCCGGGCTGACAACAGGGCAGCTGCCCGGTGGACTCGGATGGGCCTTGGAGCTTCTGACTCTTACAACCCACAGCGGCACGCACCTGGATGCGCCCTACCATTATCACCCGACCATGGATAACGGCTTGCCCTCACTTACAATTGACAGCGTACCGCTCGAGTGGTGCTTCGGCGAGGGTGTCCTTCTGGATTTTCGCCACAAGGCCGACGGTGAGCCCATTTCGGTTGAGGATGTCCAACGCGAGCTGGACCGAATCGAGCATGAAATAAGCCCCATGGACATCGTGTTGATTCAGACCGGCGCCGACCGTTGCTGGGGCAGGCCCGAATATCTGGTAAAGGGCGCCGGCATGACTCGCGAAAGCACTTTTTTTTTGACGCAAAAGGGAGTAAAGGTTGTAGGCATAGATGCTTGGAGCTGGGATCGGCCTCTGCCTTTTCTTGCCAGGGAGTTTTTAGAGACCGGGGACCCCAAGGTCATTTGGGAAGCTCATTTTGCGGGCATCGATGTCGGCTACTGCCACATGGAGAAAATGGCCAATCTATCTTCCATAGGAAGAGCGAAGGGCTTTACCGTAAGCTGCTTTCCAATCAAGGTAAAGAATGCGAGCGCGGCGTGGTGCAGGCCGGTTGCCATAATCGAGGAGGAAACTTAGCCTTGCCTTGGCTCCAAGGCCGTTATGGTTTGCTTTTTGTTTAATGGGCGAAGCAGATTGTGCCGATCTACGATATATATAAACTCCAGGGAACAAAAGATGCGAGAAATTCCCGAAAAAACTGAAACAGAAGATGAAAAGGACGATTTTTATGTGATTCCTTTAAGGTTGGGAGCCGACATCGTCCTTAAGGCCGCTGTGAATCCATCGCTTAAGACCAAAAGCACGGTTTATGGCGCCGTGCCCGGGCAGATGATCATGGTCGAAGAGCCGCAGTTTGTCCTCAATGAGCGGTTCACCTTCATTTGCCAGGAATTCGAATGCGTCTACCTGCATAATGTCTATCTTTATAAATTCAGGAGTGATTTTATTAAGGAAATAATTCCTTCCGTCATTGGGATTGGATATCCCGTTGCGGTGGAGCGGGTTCAGATTCGCGCCTATGCAAGAATGCCTGTTGCGATAGAAACCGAAGTTTTTTTGGGAGCTAAAGAGGGCACCGTTACTGCCCTAATGGAAGACTTAAGCGTGGGAGGATGCAGGCTGCAGTTGCCAAGGCTTGTGCAAGTCCAAAAAGGGGCCAATTTTCAACTCTCATTTATAATGCCGGATAACACCATTGTAAAGAACTTGATTTGTGTCGTTAGGAACATTAAAGTTCTTCATGGGAAAAAAGCCACCGTCATTGGGGCTTGTTTTGCGGAAGGTTCGCCTGTGGTCAACAAAATCGAACAATTTTGCAGATTATTCGCCGTCGAACAAATTTGACGATTTGTGCGGGTTAAAACAAACGGATTGCCCGTTGCGTACTCTTTAG
>JBMFHI010000035.1:0-34119 GCA_049976905.1 Syntrophobacteraceae bacterium
CGAGCAAGTCCGGATGCATATCTTTTTGCCCGGCATATGCTAAAGGAAGCCGGAACGCTTTTCAGCTACTGGCATGCTTTCAAGGAATCCGGTTGCACCCGTGAAGAGTTGTGGCAGGCAACCGCCCTGATACGGGGACGCATGAAAAGCTCATGCCTGCGCTACCGGAACAGTTCCGACAAAGGTGTCAGAACACGCGCCGCCCGTTTCCTTAAGAACTGGGACATTCTTTTCACCTTTTTGAGAGCTGAGGGCGTGGAGCCAACCAACAATACAGCCGAACGCGCAGTTCGGCCCGCCGTTCAATGGCGTAAAATCTGTTTCGGAAATCAGTCCTGCGACGGAGAGCGTTTCACCGAAAGAATCCTCACCGTAACCCGCACTTGCCAAATGCAAAAGAGGAATGCTTTTCAGTTTCTTTCTCACCTCATGTCCGCGTTCTTCCGGCAGGAGCGGTTACCTTCTCTTATCCGCTGACACGCCCCGGTGAACGGTTACAAAAAAATAAGCCACTGGTGATTTTCCTAAAGACTAACTTTCGGTATTGTTCATTATTTTTTATTCGTGTTGAACTTGAGCTAGATTCAGACCGCTTTTGGTGAAAAGCAAGGGGCTGATTCATTGATTTTTCTGATTAATTCGGCCCCCTCATATCTAACGACGATTGAGGGCTCCAATATGATTCCATGAAGCTGCGCCCGCAAATCTGCCCATCGGTTTTGTAAAACCTCCCAGTTCTTCTCATCATAGGTTCCCTTAAAGATAACGGGACGCACCTGTATACGTGGTGGATCTGGTGGCCTCATATTCCATGAACCACTATTTTTTGAGTTTTCCAACCATTGGTCCAATAAGTTTTCCCATAAACCGCCTATACGGTCTATACGGCCAATCTGTTGCTCGACAACACCGGGATTCCACTCTGGGTGAAGGAGCACGACACTGCGGCAGGCCTTATGCAAATTGAGTCCTTCACGCCCAACCATTGATTGAGCTACGAGAACCTTTGGATAACAGTTGGGACGATTAAAGGCGGCTTGGAGTAAGCGCCGAGTTTCAGCCTTTGTGCCTCCATACATCAGGCGTGCAAATCCACCCTGTGGGCTATCGTATTCCTCTTTGAGGCGCTGTTCCATCGTTTCCAATAGACAGACGGCTCTACCCTTTTCAATGACTCCATCTTCATCGAAATCGCTATCATCACGATCGCTGAGAGCGTCAACTAAATCCGAAAAAGCGTTAGCGTAATCCGCCGGCTGAAGATTAACCGTATCTAGCCCTGTCAATTCCTGCATCGCTTTCGCTAACAAAGTGAGTAAAGAGCTGTCATGGCCAGGTTGTTTTCCATTCTCCACTCTATCCTTTAAAACATCAAAAAGTTGGGAGGCATAGCACTCTTTTGTAAGCCCTTCAATACCTTCGCAGAGTTTCCTTATGAGGCCATTGCGGTACTGTTCGCGCTGCTTGTCAAGTTTTTGGTATTGTGTTGACAACTTCTTATTGACTTGCCTCTGGTCGACCTCACCGGGACACTTCAATTGACGATGCGCTGCTCGAACCGTCTCCCATTCATCCTCAGGAACTCTTGACTGTGGCCAGTAGTGGCCGGTGTCGAGACATCGCAGCATTTCTCGCGCATTGAACAACTGGACCAGAGCTTTCAAAGGACGCGTAAAACGACCGAACACCAGTACTTTTTCGCCCAGGCTGCAAGTTGACTCGATGGCCGTAATAGCGGCAAGTAGGGCAGGATGCTCGTAGAGCGCTGAGTCTGAGGAATCTTCTGTTTTGAAGGCGTGGCACATTATATCGCGCCACCATTGGACACGCTGATGATTTTTATCGTCGGTGTCAGTTAAACTCCCCCCATTCACCGGCAAACCGATGCCTTCATATTCCTCCTGCTGATTGTCGGTTTTGTCGTCCAGCTTGACTTGATCCAGTAATGCGGCGATGCCGTGGCCGTTGCCCAGTGTCAGACGAAGGCGTTTGGCCACCGGATCCTCGGCCTGTCGAATTACAAGAGAGAGCGATTCCGCCGCGCATATGGCCTTTTTCCAATCCATGGCTAACTGCGAAGTCTCGACAATGATTTTTGACTCTTCCCGGTATTCATAAAACCCCCGTTTCGTTATCTGGGTGAATTTATGCACGTAAGGGTCTTCGCGCTTATCCCGCCGCAATAAATAAGGCGCCAGAGATTCCTGAAATGTCTGGGCGGCCTGCTTGAATTTCGCGCACACTTGTCCGTCACTTGGAATTTCTCGTATCTCCTTAACTGCCTCCATGTAACGCTCAATGGCGAGATTCAACTGGTCTGGCGCCAGAATGCGCTCTAGTGTTTGCTGCCACTGGCTTGCATCAAGCTCTACCGGTGTCGCAGTCATCGCCAGGCGTCGGTGCGATTTACCGACCAGCAGTACATGATCCAACAGATTCGACAGCCCGCTATCCTGGCCGCGGCCCTTGTGGGCCTCGTCAATGACGACAAGATCAAAAACTCCCAACCCCAAGCCTACTGACTTCTGAAACCAAGGGCGCATAATACCGTTTTTTTCGTAATTGGCGCCATCAAGAGTGTCAATCCATTTAGGGGAATTTTCCGCTGGTCCGGGTAGTGATTTGTAATACGGATGGCCTTTTTGAATCGTGTTACAGATACTCCGAGCGGCCCGCTTGACCCATTCGTCGTTAAGGTTTTCATTTCCGTTATAACCTTGGGGGAAACGACCACTGTTGTTCCTACGCCACTGTGCATAAAGCTCAGGTAGTAGCGTCCAACGCCATGAGTTACTTCCTTCTCCCAGTCGCCAGTTGGTGAAGGCGTGCGATATCAAAACCACGCGTTCTTTGAACCAAGGCTTCTGCTCGCGCTCGTCCTCAGCTTCCCATGCTTGCAAATATTGCAAAACGCTGCGCAAGATGAGAGGGCACTCGATTTTACCTTTACGGAGTTCGTCCCTCCATTGATAGCCCAAACCTGACGGCGCCAAAATCGCCACCCTGCCGCCAGACTCGATCACACTCTTGGCAACGGCCACGGCAATCCGGGTTTTGCCCATGCCAACTTCGTCGGCGATCAGCACTCCGTTGGCCGGCAGGCGCTTAGCGATGGCGCACAGGCTTGCTCGTTGCCCGTTGTTTAGCTTCCACTCACCTTTGTCGGGCGCCTCCGCTATTTCATAAAGATGACCCTCAACACTTTGCCAGAAATCCTTTTTCATTGAGTCTCCCCGATAGCTGCAAGATCATTAACACCCCATGCTTTCATAGCGGTTTGCAAGACTTCCTGGTAGCGCTTTCCATGCTCATTTTGCGCGGTTTCCGCAAAAAACGGACGAAAGGGCGCTGAATCCAGTGGACTCAAGGGATTGAGTTTAAGATCACTCCTAAAATATTCGATTACCGGATCTCCTTTCATCTGGTTCAAAGTCTGCTTGAGCCGGTTGCACCAAACCTGCCAGTCCGCTTCGCGCACTTCAGTTTGCTTTGCGGCAATGTTTTCTATTAATTCCATCATTTGCCGGACAGGATAAGTGATGCTTGCCGAGACACGAGACGCTTTCCCCGATTGAGTATAGACATCCTCAACGGGCGCATCCTCTCTATCCAGATATTCATCCTCCGGAGGCATGGGAAAATCCGCCAACTGCCACCATGCCGCATCCAGATCGAGTTTGGGCAGGGTGGTTGCGGCAATGCGGCCAAACTCGTCAACGACCGGCACAATGCATTTTTGTTGCCGACCGTCATTCGTTTCATAGAGGATTATCACCTGCCTCGGTCGCGGACCTGGCCAGAAAAACCCTTGCTTGTTGCGAGTACAGGTCTCGCCATCCTGTGATAGCACATCAAGCTCAGCCGGCGAATCCGGGGGGCGCTGCAAAATGCCGCTGTTGCCATCCCCCTGGTCGCTCCATTTCAGCCAGGCAACCGGTGCGGCTACAAATTGCTCATCACGTGTAGGCATATCACCGCCCGCCTCAATTGTCGGGTCATCCGGTCTGATATCCGAATCCCATTGAATCGGCAGCAAATTGGTGACAACTGAACCAGGGTCTATCCCCCTAGAGATTTCCCAGAACAAATTCTGTGGCGCAAAAACGACGCCTGCCTCAAGGTTTCCCCTGTCTGCGCTCATTTGATTGGCGAACCCCGGCCCGGTAAGATTACCCGAACCAAGATATACCCATGGAGCACTGCAATTATTTGAATTGTTGCGTTTGTTTGCGCTGAACAGGAACTTCGCGTGCAAAGTCCGTCCGCTGTTTTCTCCAAACACCAAAGGAGGCGGTGCGGCTGGCCTGACTTTAAAACCCCCGCTATTCAATGCTTTCACCGAAAGCGCTACAGCCTGACATGCGCCGGGATTTACAAAGATATCCATCTCTGCGCTATTGGTGAGCAAAAAGGCGTTTCTTAAGGATGAGACGATGCTCTCGATTACCGCAGGAACTCTATTTTGGTCTGAGGCCGATTCATAGAACCCTGAACCCATAGCCAGGTAATTTCGGCTAACTTTACTGGTCTGTTCTTGGATTATTTTGGGCAATTGTGCAAGCAGCGCCTTTTTGCGATTGTCGAAAAATCTGGGCCTGGTTTTGTCTGCTTTTGTAAAGCACTGCTCGATCCACTCGTTTACCTTTTTGCGAGCGGTGTCGTTTTCCCTCGATGCACCGAGCAGGCTCTGGTCAAAAAGTTCTCCCATCCAGAGAAAAAGATTCTGTACTGCCTTGATATCCGCACAGCATTGCCTAACGTCATTATTGACCACTCCGCTTAATTGTTCGCTGCTTAGGTCAATCCACCAAGCCAAATCAAGAGTGCTTTCAAGCGTCTGTTGAGTCCAGTTACCGGTTGAGACTATGATCCTCAATTTCCACCGAGATATGTCATTTCGGTGTCGGAAGCCGAGCAACGCGACCTTGGCGTGCAATAACACGAACGGTTTGCGCTCAAGGCTCTTGATGGGCAAGTGGGCAACTCCTGGCGCATCGACCGAAGAAATATAAGGATTGCCGTCATCCAACATCGCCGCCAGGTAAATATTGCCGCCATACGCGCGTTGAGCCATGGTTTGGCCCGTAAAGCGCTCGGCGGCATCATTTAAAAATGTGGTGTCAGCGGAGTAGCCGCATATCCATCCAAAGTACCCCATGTAGTCCTCCGGAGCGTCAAAGTATTGCGCGAGCGAGGGCGTCCTGATCATTGGTTTTCTCCAGTGTTTGCGTTCGCGTTCAGCCAGGTGTCCAGCCGGTCATGAAGGTCGAGATTAAGCAGGTAGAGATTGCGCATTCGATAGGAGATGCCGTCCGGAAGCGGGATTGTACTCGCTGCCTCAGGACTTCCATTGCCGTCATCATCTTCCGATTCAACCAGCAAAGCGCCACGGAAAGCTGGGCCGGGCAGCACATACTGCCCGGCGAGACGCAGCACACGTCCATCACGCTCCACCAAGGTTTGTAAAACTTTTTGGTTGTCGGGAATGACGCAGTCGCGGCAGAACCGATTCGCATCTTCGTCTTTGCGTTTAACGTCAAGGAATGCTTCCGCGGCCTTTTGCAGTTCTATAACCGCATCCCCGACGCTTTTGGGGACCTGGTCTTTCAATGAAAACCGGCACCCCTCGCCTTTGTTTCCAATATGTGTTTCCAGTGCATCCAGCACTTCGACGGCAACATCTCGCGTTTTGAAAAACAGCGCTCCGGCTTTCAGGTCATCCCAATGCACATCATCTTGAATATTGAGAGGTTTTTTCTCCCAATCGGGTTTGGTGCCTGGAGTAGTTCTAATCGTTTCCATCCAGGATAGCGAATTTTCTCGTCGTTGATTGCCCTGCAGCAGCCGCTCTTTCAGAATCTTGCGAGTCCTCTCCTGAAGTGTAACGATGGGTGAAAGCGCATCGCGAAGTTCGTTTGAATTTATAGGAGCATCTTCCCCTCTCACCCACTTCACCAAATGGTCGATAACATTAACATTGCGGTGGTAAGGCGTAAAATCCTTGAAGGCCGCCTCCAAAAACTCTTGGCCTGCTCGCGAAACCCTGAACCCACTGAAACGTGTTCCATCGGTATCTACGAACCCAAGCGAGGGGAGAGTTTCCACGCAAGCCATGCGCATCGGTTGAGTTACATAGAATTTACGCTGCCTGAATCGCTTAAAGCTGTAATCTTTTGTATCCTTCAACCTTTGCAACTTGGTCTTGCCACGCAGGCGATCATCGCTTTTCCAGTCATTGCCGGTGAATGACAGCCAGCACGCCAGCGCCTCAATTGCATTGGCGGTTTCAATGTTCCGCACTTTGGCACCGGCGGCGCGAGCCTTTTCGGCCACACTAACGCCCAACGTGGCCAGAAGCAACTGCTTGCCGAACCAGACACCGCCCATTCCAGGCACCGCCAAGTTATTGAACAGGCGTACTGACCGACCCAATCCAAGAGTTCTCGTGCGTCTCGTACTGCCAATAGTTTCCGGACCTAACAGGCCCCAGCCTGATTCCATCATGCGGACTCCTTTGAAATCGCATCAAACATCTACCAACACACATCGATAGGGTTTTAAATCAAAGGAATTGTAGATTCCCCACTTCTTTCAGTAAATCTTCCATCATCTCCTGCCGAAGTCTCACTGGGCTCACCACCTTAAAATGAGGAGTCCAGCGGTACAACCAGTATTTCAGACCTGCAACTCCCGAAGTAGTGAATCGAACCTCCAGCCAGCCTTCGTCAAGTTCCTTATTCTGCTGAGATGGGTGCCATAGTCTGCGCTCAACGAAAGGCCTAATATCCGGACTGAACTGGACGACCACTTCTTCTGTCTCTCCGTCCATGAAAGTGCCAAATCCTGCTGAAAATTCCATGCCCGGGTCCTCGGCAAAAAACTTCGGAATGAAATATCTATCGAGAACCTTCCAGCCTTGCACCTGGTCTAAAGCGAACACTCGTCTGTCATTTCTTAAGCGACAGTACGCCCGGAGATTCCAAAATCCGTCCGGAGAAAAGAAAAGGTAATATGGCTCAACCTCTCGCCTGGTCACTTCTTGTGACTGTAGACCTTTGTAGTCAATTTGAACCAGCTGATGTTCGGTAATAGCTGTCGCCAAATCTTTGAGCAAAGCCGACATATCCGCTGTGGGCAAAGCGGTCGGAAATGGCAGGATAAAGGCGGATGAGGGCGCAAAGCCACCTTTGGAATTCGTGCTGCCTGCGATCTTTTCTTCCAACCTGTCGAAGGCATCCTCCAATGTTTTCCCAAGCGGGATCAACATCTTCCTGGCCATCGCCAGGGCGAGCATCTCATCGACATCAAGGCTTGCCTTCTTTAAGGTGAATCCGTTGGCAAATGTGTAGGTGTTTTTTTCACTGTCGAAGTAAACCGGAAAATTACCCTCTTGCAGGGTATTCATATACCGGAAAACAGTTCGCTTGTCTACGCCCCATTCTTCGCAAAGAGCTTTGACGGTAACACTGGCGCCTTGATCGAGTAAATTAAGGAGTTTGATCAGCCGATCCGCTTTGGTAGCCATTTTAGATCCTCCCGGGTAATATCCTCTAAAGATTATCCTACATAGGTGACAACATATTGTCACTTTCTATTTTTTGTTTTTCCAAGATTGGATGCGGATGGAGCAAACAAAAAAATTCAAACACCAATGACATGGGGCTGTCACCTTTCGCAGCTATACTCCTCCACGGTTACAGATGCTAACTTTTATAAAAAGGAGAGAAGAGATGGCGCAGCAAAATGAAATAAGAAACCTGGAAGCATTGTGGGCTATTCGGGCAGTGCTTCGCCCTCATTTCCTCAAATCGTTTGGGCGTCTGGTAAATGATGACGCTCTGCGATTGCTCGGCCTCGAAGATCTCATTGACAGCGAAGTTTCCAAAAGCATGCTAAAAAAACGGCTCGTCGCGCGTCTAAATGAAATCGAAAACGGGCCTCTCACTCGGAAAGGCCGATTTTTTCTAAACGTGAATCATTTGGCGGACACAATCGGTCTTTCCGCCTTCGAACGTGAAATCCTGATCTTTTCAATACTTCTCAAAGAGGGAAACGTGCTGCGGGAGGTAATGGAATGCCTGGGCAATGTCAGCCTGACTCAACTCGTAAACGAGGTCGCCGCCATTTTGAAAGTAAAGCCTTCCATTGTTCAAAAAGCGTTAGGCAAAGGGGCGGCGCTCCGCTCCTCGGGTCTTATTCAACTCGATAATACTCCCCACCTGGACATAGTTGACCGCATAGATACCCTCAAGGGGTTTGGCTGGGCGATTATTGAAAAGGATTTCGAGACAGCGCTTTCGAGCTACTTCCATAAAGCACCCGAACCGAAGCTCGTTCTCGATGACTTTCCACATCTCGAAAAAGACCTCGGCATTCTCGTGCCTTTTCTCAAAGCTGGTCTTAAAGAAAAGATGTCTGGTATCAATATCCTATTGTACGGCCAACCTGGGACCGGCAAAACGGAACTTGTGAGATCCCTTTCAAGCTCTATTGGCGCAAAACTCTTTGAAGTTAGCAGCCAGGACGATGACGGCGACCCGGCTGACAGCGACGACCGGTTTCGGGCATATTTGCTTTGCCAGAGAATCTTTGACAAAACCAAGGACTGCCTGATCGTTTTTGACGAAGTAGAAGATGCCTTCCCGGTAGATGATTTCGTGTTCTTTGGCCCCCACAGGCGCACTGGAGGGCATAAAGGGTGGACCAACAGACTCCTTGAGAACAATAGGGTTCCGGCCATTTGGGTCGGTAACAGTATTTCACAGATGGACCCGGCATTCATTCGTCGCTTCGACATGGTTTTTGAAGTCCCGGTTCCACCGAGGCCCATAACGAAAAGGATTCTCAAAAAACATATCGGAAAAATTTCGGTAAGTGAAACTTGGCTGCAAAAGATGGCCGAGAATAAAAACCTTGCCCCTTCTCACATCGAAAAAGCGGCAAAAGTCGCCATGCTGCTCGGGAAAGGCAGAAAGGCCTCGAACGAAGCCGTTATGGAACATCTTATAGCCAATTCCCATAAGGCCCTGGGATACAGACAAGATTTCAGATGGAGCGATCTTTCGCGACTCCGCTACGACCTCCGGTTTACAAATACGGACCAGGAACTGCGGCCTTTAGTCGAAGCGTGCAGAAATAACGCTGTGCGGGTATGTCTATACGGGCCTCCGGGAAGCGGCAAAACGGCATTTGTCCACTACCTTGGCCAAGAACTTGGGAAACCGGTTCTTCTCAAAAGAGCATCTGATCTTCTCAACTGCTATATCGGCCAGACGGAACAAAATATCGCCGATATGTTCCGGCAGGCAACCGATGAGGGCGCGATTCTCCTTTTGGACGAGGCCGATAGCTTTCTACAAAACAGGACCCGCGCCCAGCATTCCTGGGAAGTGACGCAGGTAAACGAATTGCTCGTGCAAATGGAGTCGTTTGGCGGTCAGTTTTTCTGTTGTACAAACCTCATGGATCTTTTGGACAGCGCAGTCTTTCGCAGGTTCGATTTGAAGGTCAAGTTCGACTATTTATCCTGTGATCAGGCGCTTAGCCTGTTTGGCAATTTCTTAAAAGAGGCCTCCCACATGCTTTCCGCTATTGAAGTAGAATCTTGGAAACGAAAGCTTGCCGATTTAGGCGAACTTACCCCGGGGGATTTTGCCGTCGTAAAACGCAGGCTTATATTGATGAACAGGCGCATCGAACCATCTGTTTTGTTCGAGGAACTTAAAAAAGAGTGTGCGATAAAGCCTAAAACGTCAAAAACGGCAGGGTTTCTGCCTAAAGCGAAAGCGTGATCACCGCTTCCCGTATTTTCGGTAGCATGTTTACCTGGGGCAAGGATTGAAATTCCTTGCCCCAGCCTTCTTAAAGAGTAACTCATAAACGGTCCAACAAGGATAACCCGAGATCTTTTTCCGTCCTGGCTGTCCTGCAAAGCAAAACGAGCTCGAAAGCTCCGTCTGCAGCGGAGAAATTATTGGCAAGCAAACAATCTCCGCCTTGGTCCATTTGTGGCATAAAGGCGTCTATGATTGCCTCCAGGTACTGTGACAACAGCATAGAAGCTGGAACCCCGAGGCTAAAAATACGGGCTACCCCGTCCGCCTCTGCTATGTCTTTTGAGTGTCGGGTCAAAAAATCTTTCAGATCGTCTGCGTCAAATTTCGGAGACCGGTATTCCAGGGCGCGCACAGCGCCTCCTCCCAAAACCATCCTTACATCGGAAAAATCGACTCCAATCACCCCTGGCCGCGCAATAAGAGCATACAGGTGAAGAATGATCCTGGTAATCCTTGGTGTGTCTTCCAGGGCTCCGAAGGTTACTATGCTTTCGTTTCCGGATAAGTCAGGCCAAACGTAATCTTCCCTGGCCAGTGCAGCAGTAAGCAAGAAACGCGGATCGCGGGATTTTACGAAATCTCTTGCCGTGTGAAATGCCGGATCATCCGTTGAGCCGATGAGAAATACAGGTTCGGCTGGATCGAAAGCACCAACCGATTCCATGGCGTCATTTAGATATTGCATTTTCAACTCATTGTGAACGTGCAAAGTACTGCTTTCACCAGCGACAATTTGCTCGATTTCCCTGTTTTCAGAAATCATCTCGTTTTGGCGAAGGAGATGTATCGCCTGAAGGCCAACGGGGCCCACTCCGATGGCCCAGGCGGTCCTTTGCTCTGTAACCTTGAGCCCATCTTTGCATGCTTTTAAAAGCTCAAACGGGAAAGAACGGCTTGCGCTGTAGCATCCAGCGGCTACGGCACCACTAAGACAGAAGAACTTTCTTCGCGATAAACTTGATGACAATTTTTTGCTCCTTCGCAGATTAGGCTGCAACCAGAGGAGATTTCGACTGCAGCGTAAATCTCAATTCCAGCCTCTTCGTAGCATACTCAAACTCTTCCGGTGGCTCAATCTCGCGGTGTGGGCTTTTTAGAGCCTGGCTCCGGCCGTCTTCTAAAAGTCCCAATTTGCACCTGACAACATAGACTTTGGGGGGATTGACCAGGCCAAGACGGTGCTTCAATTTTTCCACGGCGGCTTTTTTCTTTTCCCTAAACTGTTTTTGTCGTTTCGTCCTCTCAAGACTTACAAGGCGAATTATCGGCTCAAGCTGGCATATTACCACTTGTTAGTGACAACATCCTGTCAGTTTCTCCCTCGTGTAAAAGTGGAATTTCTCTTTCCTAAAGGGCAAAAAAATAGGACAATTTAAAAACGGGTTGATCGGCCTCTGGCAGCCAAAGACCCAAGCTAAGCCTTGACATGATAATTTCATGCGTGGTATCGGTTCCCTTGCTGTCGGACCGGATATATTTCTATTATTCCAACGGGACCCAATGCCCCAGGTTGAGAGGCGCCGATGAAAAAAGAAAATCGCAAAAACCCTTACGAGGATAAAGCCGATCCCATGCGAGAGCTTGGCATGGACCTCGATGAAGATGACGAGGATATCATCGAACTCGAAGACATAATCGAGATGCCCGACAGGCCGATAGATGAAGAGGAAGACCTGGACCTGGGGGCCGATATTTTTGATGTCGACGATGCGCTCCAATCCTCGCCGGCAAGGTCTTCACGAAAGCCGGTTTCGTTTCTGTCAAAAGAGCGGACAGAGGAAATCGAGGATGCGGATCTGTTGGATTCCATTGTGTCCGAGTCCCATGCCGATGAGGGGCTTTTCGAGCCCTCGGTATCCGAATCCAGGGGAAAGTCTCCTCAGGCCAAAGCCGCCCCCGAGTTCGCCGAAAGCCAGGAGGATGTGGAGTCGATCCTGAACGGTCTTCTCGATGAGCCGGTTAGCTCCGAGCCGCGCAGGGAAGCTAAGGGGGATGTGAAAACGCCGGCCCAGGCCGGAGCGCAACCTTCTCAGGACATGTGGCCCCAAGAGGCCGCAATCCCGGCTACGCCGAAAGCTTCTCCCCGGGCGGTTTCGGGCCCCTCGGTTTCCGAGCTCTCCGCACTGGCCGAAGAACTCATCGGAGGCCTGGAGGCTCGCTTAAAGGAACACATCCGGACGGTTGTCGAAACGATGCTGCCCGGCCTTGTCAGGTCGATAATCGACGAAGAAATAACAAAGCTTAAAGAAGAGCTTGAGTAAGCAAAAGGAATTGATTTTTATGAGCGAAGGCGCTCTGGCTAAGGGATATGAGTTTGCCGAGGTCGAATCGCATTGGTATAGCTTTTGGGAGGAAAATGGTTTTTTCCGCGCCGATCAGACCAGTTCGAAACCGCCTTTTTCGGTTGTAATACCGCCCCCCAACGTAACGGGCCAATTGCACATAGGGCATGCCTTAAACGATACCCTCCAGGATATTTTGTGCCGGTATAAGAGGCTTAAAGGCTTCGAGGTTCTGTGGGTACCTGGTACAGACCATGCGGGCATTGCCACTCAAAATGTCGTCGAACGCCAGATGGCAGCCGATGGTCTTACCCGGCACGGGATTGGCCGCGAGGCCTTCCAGGAGCGCGTGTGGGAATGGCGGGCAAAGTATGGCTCCATTATTATAAACCAGTTAAAGCGCCTTGGGGCCTCCTGCGACTGGTCCCGCGAGCGCTTTACCATGGATGAGGGCCTCTCCAGGGCCGTGCGCCAGGTCTTCGTATCGCTTTATAACCAGGGGTTGATCTATCGCGGCAAACGCATGATCAACTGGTGTCCGCGCTGCATGACGGCCCTTGCCAATATCGAGGTGGAGGGCGAGGAGCTCCCCGGCGCCCTCTATCATATCAGATATCCGCTTGTAAGCGGAAAAGGCGCGCTGATAGTGGCCACTACGAGGCCCGAGACGATGCTTGGCGATACCGCCGTGGCGGTAAATCCCCAGGACAACCGCTACAAGGGGCTGGAGGGCCAGATGGTGGTGCTGCCGCTTTCGGGCCGCCATGTTCCCGTTATTGCCGACTCTTATGTGGAGCGCGAGTTCGGTACCGGGGCGCTCAAGGTTACCCCCGCTCACGATTTCAACGATTTCGATCTTCGCACAAGACACAATCTCGATATTTTGCAGGTGATCGATGAACGCGGCGTGATGAGCGAACTGGCCGGCCCCTATGCGGGAATGGACAGGTTCGCATGCCGGAAGCAGATTGTAAAAGATCTTGAAAAGGGCGGCTTTCTGGTGAAGACCGAACCCTATACGCACCGGGTGGGCCACTGTTACCGCTGCCACAACGTCGTTGAGCCGATGCTTTCGCTGCAGTGGTTCGTTTCCGTAAAACCCCTTGCGCAAAAAGCCATCGAAGCGGTAAGAGAGGGCAAAACCAGGATAGTTCCCGTCAAATGGGAAAACGATTACTTCAACTGGATGGAAAATCTCGAGGACTGGTGCATAAGCCGCCAGATATGGTGGGGCCATCGCATCCC
Source organism: Syntrophobacteraceae bacterium (assembly GCA_049976905.1). Lineage (GTDB taxonomy): Bacteria > Desulfobacterota > Syntrophobacteria > Syntrophobacterales > Syntrophobacteraceae > SbD1. The sequence goes on from JBMFHI010000035.1 coordinate 13,364, forward strand.
GGCCTGGTTTTGCACAGATTGCAGTGAAGTTATCGTCTCGGAGGAAGTCCCCGAGAAGTGTCCAAAATGCTCGGGCGCCACTTTCGAGCAGGAATCCGATGTTCTCGATACCTGGTTTAGCTCCAGCCTGTGGCCCTTTTCAACTCTGGGCTGGCCCGATAAGACCCTGGAGCTCGAAAAATTCTATCCCACCTCGACTCTGGTAACCGCCTTCGATATCCTTTTTTTCTGGGTCGCCCGCATGATGATGATGGGACTGCGCTTCATGGAGGAAGTCCCTTTCCGCGAAGTCTATGTCCATGCCCTGGTGCGCGATGCCGAAGGCCACAAAATGAGCAAGTCCAAGGGCAACGTCATCGACCCGCTGCTCATGATGGACAAATACGGCACCGATGCCCTGCGGTTCGCCCTCACGGCTTTTGCCGTCCAGGGCCGCGACATCAAACTTTCCGAAGAGCGCATCGAGGGCTACAAGCATTTTGTCAATAAGATTTGGAACGCGGCAAGGCTGCTGCTGATGAATCTGGAAGGCTTCGAGGGGCCGGTCGTTGTCCCGGAGAAAATAACCGGTCTTGCCCATCGCTGGATTCTTAGCCGGTTTCAAAAGGTTGCGGCCGAGACGTGCGAAGCCATCGATAATTATCATTTTAACCAGTACGCGCAACTTCTCTATCAATTCCTGTGGCACGAATACTGCGACTGGTATCTCGAAATCGTAAAGCCGGATCTCTACGGAGAGGACGTGGAAGCGGGGAGGGTGGCCAGAGCGGTTGCAGCCGCCGTTTTGCAAGATGTCCTGGTCTTGCTCCATCCCGTTATGCCCTTTATAACCGAGGAGATTTGGCAAAGAATGAAGCCCTGGTCTTCGGACAGCGGCCCGAGCATCATGGGGGCATCGTTTCCCCAATCCCGGAGCGCGCTGCTAGACCCGCAAGCCGAAGAGCAGATGGAAACGGTTATGTCGGTCATTCTCGCCATTCGAAATATCCGAGGCGAGATGAACGTGGCTCCGTCGCTTAAAGTCGAGGTCGTTTGCTTATGCGATAAAGATGCACATCTTGAGCTCCTGGAGTGCGAGCGGCGCATGGTGTGCGATCTTGCAAAGATCTCCAACCTGACCATCGGCAAGGCCGGTGAAACTCAAAAGCCCAGGCAGGCGGCGGGAGCCGTTGTCGAAAATATCGAGGTCTTCGTTGTCCTTAAGGATATTCTGGATTTTGAGAGCGAATCCACCCGGCTTCAAAAAGAGCTCGTAAAGCTTGAAAAAGAGTTCGCGATGACCGCCCGCAAGCTTTCAAACGATGATTTTCTCCAAAAAGCCCCCCCCGATGTTATCGAAAAGGAGCGCGAGAAAAACGGGCGACTTGGCGAAAAGATCGAAAAATTAAACCGTCGCCTCGATATTATGAAGGGGCTTCGGGAAAACAAGACGACTTAGACCTGTGCGCAGGGGACTTTTGTGGCGGCCTTTATGCTTGAAACAGACAAACTTCTCGAGCTGGCTCTTTGTGAAGACATTGGCAGCGGTGACGTTACAACCCGAGCCACAATTGCCGCCGATCTCAAGGGCAGTGCGGTCGTTTTTGGCCGTGAGCCCTTCGTTCTTTCGGGATCGAAGCCTTTCCAAAGAATTTTTGAACTGCTCGACCCTGAAATCCGCGTGGAATGTTTATTCCCCGATGGAGCGAAAATTGGGCCGGATGTTTGCGTCTTTAGAATCATGGGCAGGGTGAGAACGCTTTTGACCGGTGAGCGCACCGCCTTGAACCTCGTCCAACGCCTTAGCGGAATCGCCACGATGACGCGCAAAATGGTTGAGGCGATCGGAGACTCCCATTGCAGGCTTCTCGATACGCGCAAGACCTCTCCTTTGTGGCGAAGCCTTGAGAAGGAAGCCGTGGTCCATGGGGGAGGCAAAAACCACCGGTTCGGTCTCTGCGACGGTATCCTGATAAAGGACAACCATATCGCGGCCGCGGGGGGCGTGGCGCAGTCGGTGCGGCTGGCGCGCGAAAACGGAGCCCATAGTTTGCGCGTGGAAGTTGAAGTGGAAAACATCGGCCAGTTGCGCGAGGCGCTTGAGGCCGGGGCAGACATTGTGCTCCTGGATAACTTCTCCCCGGATAAGCTGCGAGAAGCGGTCGCGGTGGCTTCCGGAAGGGTGCTTCTAGAGGCCTCGGGAGGGGTGAATCTTAAAAGCGTTGGCGCAATAGCTCAAACCGGAGTCGATTTCGTTAGCTGCGGCGCAATCACCCATTCGGCGCGTGCCATAGATTTAACGATGGAATTTTCCTCGCTATGAAATAGTACCTGTAAGGACAAATACAGGGAAAACTTGCCTTTTGTCCCACGCGAAGACGCGGAAACCAACAGACCGGCTCACCCGGATAAGACGGCAGGTCCATCAACGCCTCGCGGGGGCGGGGGGCAGCTTCTCCATGGTGTTATAAAATTGCAGCAGGTAATTTGTTATCGAGTTCAGGTCGAATTTGTGCCAGTCCAATTTTGCATCGTGCAGGTCGATAGCTGCTCCGTCAAGGATTTGGGTGGTATTAGCGCTCCCTGGGGCCGAATAGATCCTCTGGTCGGCATCAAGCAGGGCCTTGCTTACGCGAAGCAGCAACAGGACCTGTTTGGCGTTCTGCGGTACCTCGGGAAAAATGTTCATGCCTGGATTGTGGCACCTTGCGCATACCCCGGCCAGGGCATCGGGACTCAAAACCTTGGTCGCCATGGAACCGTGACAGGTAACGCACTCGGGGCCCCGACCCGTCGATTCCAGCATTTGATAATGAAGACTCTGTTTGAACTTAAAGTATTCTGCCCCGTGGCATTTGCCGCACGTCGCGGGGATGTTTTTGAAATAAACCGTGCTGTGGGGGTTGCTTGAGCCAAGCACGCCGATATGGGCCTGCTTTTCCCCGGCGGCGGCCGGATTGCCTCCGTGACAGTCGTTGCACGTTATGCCGTGGCGCTGATGGATCGAGCCGACCCAGCGGTGTGATTTAGCCCCGTAAAAGCTGCCGGCGGGAAGTTTGGAGTGGCATTTTATGCAGCTATTCTCCTGCGCGGGGTTTTCAGCCGATAGTGCGCAATGAACGTATAGCAACCCTACGCACAACACCACAAAACACGCCGGGAAAAACCTAGCTCTTGACATGTTCGCCTTTCTTTACCGCTCGACTATAGAGACGCAGCAGCAGATAGGAGACCACCCAGGCCGCGGCGGTCACAACAACGACGTATATCGCCATACGCTTTGGGGCGATGTGGAGAACATCGATGTATCCGGATAGGGCCGTCATGAAAAGAAACACCGCTCCCGCAATACCCAAAGAGGTCATGAAAGGTCGATGCAAAGGATTTTCAATGTAGTTTTGCGGTGAGCTTGCCCGATCCAGAAACGGGATCGCGACGAGGATGAGCGCCAGTATGCCGGGAAAGAAGACCCCCCCGATGGCTTCCGGGCTGATTTTGGCCCCCGCCAGGGAAAGGGAGAGATCTCCTGGAATCAACTTGAGAAAACCGTATATGGGCAGAAAGTACCAGTCGGGTCGCATGACCGGAGTTACAGGCGAAGGAGGTCCAAAGGTTTCGATAGGGTTTAACGGGATATAGGTCGCCATAAGGACAACCACGAAAAGCAGGAAAAAAAAGAGAGATACGCTAATATAGCTTTGTTCGGGCCACACCGGAATGCCGATCAGCCTGCGCCCTCCCAGCGCCTCCTTGCGCTTGCTGTTGGAAAGGGGCTCGGTGTGCTTCTGCTTTAGCAAAACGAGCAGGTGCAGACCGATCAATGTGATAAGCCCGGCAGGAATGAGCATGACGTGGAGGAAGAAAAACCTCGGCACAGTCCCGTGGGCCGGAAACTCTCCGGCGAAAAGAAGCCGCGATATCCAGTCTCCCGCCCAGGGAACCGATTTCGATATATAGTAGGCGATGGAGGTGGCCGTTACCGAAAACTGGCTGTAGGGCAGAAGATAGCCGGTAAAGGCGGCCCCGAGGGTAATCGCCAGCAGGCCAAGACCGATCAGCCAATTGATTTCGCGCGGTTTGCGATAGGCCGATGTGAAATAAACGCGCGCCAGATGGGCAATGACCGCTGCGATCATAATCATCGCCGACCAGTGGTGGATGCGCCGAACAATCACGCCCATGGGCAGAAGATCGATTTTTACTACGCTCGCATAGGCGGCGGGAACCATGGCGCCGAAAAGCGACACATTCCCCGTGGAAGGTTCATAGAAAAGTCCGAGAAAAATTCCACTGACGACAAGGGTTATGAATGAAAAAAGCGCTATTTCTCCGAAAAGAAATGTCGGATGGGCGGGAAACGCCTTATTTAGAAACTTGTCCTTGAATTTTTTTAACTCCAGGCGTTCATCAATCCATTTTGAGAGCATCGCCGTTTCCTCCGACATCAAACCTGCGGACCAATAGGGCCCGAAAAGCCGCTGGTGAAAATAAGGGTTCCGTCCGCGGATACCTTGACGCCGATCTGGGCCAGCGGAATCGGCGCCGGCCCTCCCATTACCCTGGCCCCCCGCGCCGGGTTGAAGATGCTGTTATGGCAGGGGCATTCGGTGTAGGAGGCCTCGGGATCCTTTGTGTCCTTTATCCAGCCCACTATGCAGCCAAGATGGGTGCAAATGGCGCTGTAGGCCACAAACCCCTGGTCGGTAAGCTCCAGGCGGGTCGGCGCCTTGAACTCGGTTTCCTCAAGGCGAATGAGTTGAACGAGATTGGCTTCGTTGCCGCTCTTGCCCTTGGGATAAACAAGAACCGCATCGCCTGGCTCAAACTCGGAGGCCTTTAGCACACTTCCCTGCCGGTTGCCCCTTGCGTATACCAGACGGTCTCCGCGTGCAACCGTGGCCACATAGCCGCCACCCTTTTTCGAGGGCGCCAGCAGCTTTAGAAAGGACAATAAGGAGCCTATAGCCGCCGCGAAGGCGGCCAGGACAAATCCGCGGGCAAACTGCCGGCGCGTCACCTTCTTATCCCTGCCCTCGGAGTTTGTCTCTACCATAACACTGTCTCCTCGCGGTCCTCGGCGATTTCTCTAAATGAGGCAAAACCTTTCGCATACACAATGAGCAGCACTCCGGCTAGAAGAAACTCAAAAGCGAGCAGGGTCCCAAGCTCATAGTCGTTTCCCCGCCCCGAGATCAGCAAATAGGCAAAACCGGCCGCAACGCTCACACCGAGCACCGCAAGCACAACCACCAGGACCATCGCTGGTGTGGAACAGGAGGGCTTCTTTTCACGAAGGACCTCGAAACTCATTTCTCATCTCCCCTTTCAAGTATTACATAGACAACATAGGCTAGCAGGAAAAGAAAAACGATAGCTCCAAAGGCCAGTAAACCTACCACGTAGGAACTCATATCTGCCTTAAACCGCGGGGCAAGCGCGGGTCGTGCGCCCTGGGTCTTTGTAGAGGCAAGTTGAATGCGAATTTTCGACAGCCTGGCAATGGTCGCCTCAGTCACGTTCATCGGGTCGATCCGCGTAAAGCCGCTGGTGTCCTTGTGGCACTTCGCGCACACCTCGGGGACCTCGGGGATCACGTTTCGATGCGCGTGATGGCAAATGAGGCAGGAAGGGCCTCCCTTGTTCGCAAGATAAGCCTTGCCCATGACGCTGTCTGCATACCTGCCCACCGAAGAGGCGTGGCATTTGGCGCACATGGCGAAAAGCTCCCTGCCCGAGGGCTTGCCGATAAAACCGTTCGCCTTCGACATGGCCGATGATTGTATGGCCATGAACTGGGGGCCGGTAAGCTGGAGCACGTTGCCGACCGCAATAGTGGGATTGCCGCCATGGCAGCGATCGCAGGTAATTGCGTTGTGGAAATGAATCGAGTCCCGCCAGTCGGTTATGGGTTTGGCCAATGACCCTCCAAGGGCCTCATGGCAGGTGATGCAGGCGATAGGCGGTTGGTCGGCGTTCGCAACAGGCGCGCCAAGCATCAGAAAGACCGCGCTACATAAGATCCAAAGCCATTTTTGCTCGTTCACATCTCAGCCTTGAAGTAAAAATATTTATCCCAAAACTCAGCCCCTATCCCCCCTGGGATAGTTTCAGCTCATTTGCGGACCCGTTTTCTCGATGGGCCAAAAGGGGCCTGATCTTTTCCCTCTTACCCCCGCAGCCGCTCAGAACATAAACCAGGCCAGCAGGTAAAGCGTGTTGTTGCCCGATGCGCCGCTCCTTATCCCGTTAAACTGATTATACATAACATACTGGAGCGAAAACTTCGCAAAACCGAAGCCGTTCGGTCCGTAGTTGTGCCAGGAAGGCATATAGTCAAGTTCGAGCAATTCTCCGGTGCTGTTTGGATTGCCGCTCGGATCCATTGAGGTGCCGTAGAGCGTGGCGTCATCGCTTCCGGTTGTGGAAAAATAACCTACGGAGCCTCCCACTTGACCGTAATGGGATGTTCGATAATAGTAGTTGCCGTTGATTTTGAAAGTATCAAGATAATTGGTGAGGTTGCTTGCGCTCCCGGACTGAACGCTCGCGGCGCGTTCCTGCTGTTCGTGCACCCAGGTTGTTTCCACCGAAAAATCCTGAGGTCCTGAAATATACTGGTATTCGGCGTCGAATCCGGCGTCGGTGTAGTTGTCGTTAAATGTTTGGGGATAATTTGGATATACGTTGGCGACCAGGCCGTATGTGCCGATTTCAAAGGAATGCGGCCCGAATGTGTGCGCAACCGCAACGCGCCAGTAGGGAATGCCCCCGTCGGTGTAAATGCCCAGCGGATAATTGCCCGCTCCGAAAGGAGCGGTGATTCCGTCCATGGAAGTGCGATAGATCGACGTATCGATGTAAACCCAGTTGTTCCAATAACCGTAAGCGCCCATGCCACCCACCATGGAGGAGAGTGAAAATATCAAGGGAGCTGCCACGGGCGTAACCGGCGTCGCCCCGATGTTTGTGTAGGCATAGGGAAAGCTCCAGGCCGGCAGCGAGTTCCAGGGGTCTTCCGATGTCGGGTTGTTATTGAAAGTAAACCCGTAAAGGAGGCTTTTCCCGCAAAAGGAGGTCGAGTTGGCGTAACGAATTTCCGACTGGTCCACATAACAGCGGTTGTCGGTGTTTGCGTAGGTCCCCTGCACCAGGGCGCCCCAATTACCGTAAATCTGCCCTCCATAGAAAAGGCTGGCTGCCTGGGGGGTGCCGACCGTATCGTTTTGGGAGCTCAGGGCGTGAAGAGACCACAGGTTTTCGGGTAAACTCCCGGGCTGCGGCGACTGTTTTGTGTGCGTATAGCTCATTTGGGCCATAGCCGCCACAGGGGGCGTGCTGGGATGCGACGCCCCGTCTTTGTTCATTACATAGCCGGTTAACTTGAAAGCCCGGCCAGCCGGCGTGAGTTCGGGAAACATGGTGTGGCAGACGGAGCAGGAAAAGCCGGTTTGGCGCGCGAAACTGGGCAGCGCCAGAGCGCCCCGCGGAGTAAAGAGGCTAGCCGCTCCGGCTACTGCCGCAAAACAGATGAGCTTGCCCAACCACCTGGTGTCCATTTTTCCTCTCCTCCTGCAAAGTGGGGAAAACACCCGTACTCGCTCTGCGAGGGCCTTAGCCCCCGCCGCTATTGCCGCAACTCAGCTCATGTGGATGGGCCGGGAATCCAACGTCTCCCCGGGATTGAGAATCATTTGGGTTTGAAAGTTTGCTCGATATACTGGATTACATCTTGAATGTCGCTGGCCGAAAGGGCCGGAAAAGAGGGCATCTGTCCCTTGCCGTTTTTGATGGAGTCGGCTAACGTGTCCTCGATTTTTGGGGTCTGCCAGAAAGCCTTGCTAGTAAAATTCGCCGGCTTCGGACTAAAAGCCATCCCTGCGGGCCCGTTGCCTTTGCCTTGGGCGCCGTGGCAAAGAATGCACTTGGAGGTATAGATTGCCTTACCTTTTGCCGCATCGGCCGCCTTTGCCATGCCGGGCGCCGTCCAACACCCCAGAAAACAAACAATCGCCCCACATGCCAGTGCTTTTTTGAACATCGGTCCGCCTCCTGATTTTCAGTTGTGGAGACCAGAAAGCCTTTTCCCTGTCTCCATCGTAAAACCGAGTTATCCAAAACCTACAATGCTCTAATGTCAATATCTCAGAGCCACGCAAGGGTTGTCAATAAATAAAAATGTCTCCTTTTAGAGCAAATGATTGAAGGAAGCTCGTGAAAATAATTTCACGGCATTTTTACTATTTATTGCAATCTTCGCCCTTTATAATTTCACTGCCTATGTTCCAACTATTTCAACCTCGAGAGCGCGGCGGCGCAGCCCTCGCTGCACTTGCCGCAAAACCAGCTCCCCTTGAAATCTATTTCTTCAACGTAAGTAGACGATTTCATAACACACTCCTGGTCCTCGCAGTGGATTAGTCCCAGGGTGTGGCCCAGTTCATGGGTGGACTCCTTTAGCAGCCGCTTTTGCAAAAGAGGTGGATTGGCCCTTAGACCGTAGGATCTGTTATCGAGACGATAAGAGCTTACGACGGCGCACCGGCCGTTTAAACGCGCCTCGCCGAATACATAGGTTAAAATCGGAATGTAGAGATCAAGGCCCGTAACAGCCAGCACCTTGGAAGCCTTCGCCGGCGCCTCCTGCTCCAAACGTTCGATGATCGAAGTGGAGCTGTACTGACCACGGTCGGGATTAAAGAAGGCCTTGGGGTCCAAACCGTTTAACGACACCTCGACCCTGGTGTGAAAGCCGGTGCGCAGTCGGTCGCGCAAGAAGTCGATGTCTCCTTTAAAATCCATTATAACCAGCAGTATCATATCGTTACATCATGCCAGGCCGTATTTGCGGATTTTGTCGTATACCGCGGCCTCGTCTATTTCAAGCATCCGGGCGGCAAGCAAGACGTCGCCCCCGCTCCTGTCCAGGGCCAATTGAATGTGTCGCTTCTCCATCTCGGCCAGCGGCAACACCCCCTCCTGAGTTGAAGCTTCCTCGGAGGCCAGAAGGCCGGCAAAATCGGAGGCGGTGATAAGTGGGGGTCTTCCCACTACAACGGCCCGCTCGACAGCATTTTGGAGTTCTCTTACGTTGCCCGGCCAGGTCTCCTTTTGTTTTAGCAGCTCCATGGCACCGGGCTCGATTCCCGTAAAGGGTTTGTTCATGGCGGAAGCAAACTTTCTCAAAAAATGCTCCGCCAGCAGCGGGATATCCGAGGCCCGCTCCTTTAGAGACGGCAGGCTGATATTGAAGACATTCAACCGGTAGTAGAGGTCCTCGCTGAACCTGCCCTCTTTTACCGCCTCTTCGAGGTTTTTGCTCGTTGCCGAGATGATGCGAAAATCCGCCTCCACGATCTCGCTTCCGCCAAGCCGGGTGAAACGGTTGGTTTCAAGGACTCGCAGCAAATCCGCCTGCGCCCTGGGGCCGATGCTGCCGATTTCATCGAGGAAAAGAGCGCCCTTGTCGGCCAGCTCAAGCTTGCCCTTGCGCCTGAAGAGGGCGCCGGTGAATGCTCCCTGTTCGTGGCCGAAGAGCTCGGATTCCGTCAGGGCCTCTGTTAGTGTCCCGCAATTTAGGGTGATAAAGGGGAAATATTTGCGCTTGCTGTTTAAATGGATCGTTCTGGCCACAAGCTCCCTGCCCGTGCCGGAAGCTCCCTGGATCATCACAGTGACCTCTGTTGGGGCCACCCTTCGTATGGCCTCATCCACCTCCAGCATCCGGGGGGTTTTGCCGATGATCAGCTCGGTCGAAATAAGGGAGCGGATTTCTTCCTTGAGGCTTAGATTTTCGCGCAGCAGCCGGCGCTGCATGGATGCGTTGCGAATAAGCCTGCTTAAGTCGTCCGGGTCCACCGGTTTTGTAATGTAATCGTAGGCCCCCTGTTTTAGCGCCTGTATGGCGGTGTCCACAGAGGCATAGGCCGTCATGATTATTACAACCAGCTGGCTGTCTATTTGCTTTAAGCGTCCCTGGAGTTCAATCCCGTCCATGCCGGGCATTTTGATGTCCAGAAGGGCGATGTCGAAATTAAAATCCCCCATCTTCCTTAGGGCTTCGGTCGCATCCGCGGCGGTCTCCACCCGGAAGCCCTCCTGCAAAAACCACTGGAGGAGGGAATCGCGCACCGACGGTTCATCGTCTACAATGAGCATCGATACCTGTTCTGTCATTTTTCTCCCCGTTCTACCGGTCCTTGGGCTTTGTGGCCGACTTTTTCCTTTTGTGCATGTGCTAATTGTCGTTCTCCGGCGCTTTTTGTCTTGGAAATGTCAGCAGGAAGACTGCCCCTTTGCCGGGTTCGGATTCCACCTCGATTTGACCCCGGTGTCTTAGCATGATCCCGTATACCACCGAGAGCCCCATCCCCGCGCTGTGTTCCCCCTCTTTGGTTGTAAAAAAAGGCTCGAAGATGCTCGATAGGATTTGCGGCGGGATTCCCCTGCCTGTATCCGCCACACGCACCAGCAGCGCGGCGCCCCCCTCTGTTTCAGAGGTCGTTATGCTAAGCACCCCGCCTGCCGGCATGGCCTCAACCGCATTCATGAAAAGAGCGATGAGCACCTGTTCCAACTGATTTGCATCTCCTAAGAGCGTCGGGTCCCCGGCCTGTAGTCGCGCTATCGTCGCTATATTATTTATCTCGAAATGGTGGTTGGTGATGGAAAGACTCTTATTGATAATAGTGTGGATGTCAACCTTTTCAGGGCTCGCTTCGGAATCTCGGGAAAACTGAAGCAGGTTCCTGACGATATTTCCGCACCGTTTGATCTCGCTGATGCAAGCTTCAAACTGCTTTAGCATCTCCTCCTTGCTCTCCTGCCTAAGGGGTGCCTCACTGATCTTGCGGGATATGAGCTTGGTGTAGGTTAGAACACCGCTAAGGGGGTTGTTGATTTCATGGGCCACCGAGGCCGCAAGCCTGCCCATGGAGGCCATCTTGGCGTTGTGGATAACCCTTCGGGACAGCTCCCTGTTTTCGGCTTCGGCCTGCTTGAGGCTTACCACCATGCTGTTAAACGAGTGCGCCATAGCGGCTATCTCGTCTTGTCCCTCCAACTCTATACGGAAATCGAGGTTGCCTTTTTTTATCTCGCGGGGGCCCTCGGCAAGCTTTCTTAGTCGCCTGGTGACGTTTCGAATGATAAAAAGCCCGGCGAAGAGCTCGATTAACAAAATAGCTCCCAGGGAATAAAGCATCATAAGCTTGAGGCTTCGGGAAATAGTGCCGGCCGCCCCCCCCAGATCGAACTGAGAGTCGAGCATGCCCAAGATTTTGAGCCTTGCCGGAGGTGGGTGGCAACCGGTGGCCGAGCAGGCCGCTTCATTGCGAATCGGTTCAAAAACGCCCAGTATGTGCCTGCCCTGCGAAGAGACAAACGTTCGCGTACGGTCAACCCCGCGGATATTTTCAACCTGTTTTTTGCCCCTGTGGCATACAATACACTCTTTGGCCGACAGGGGGACTTGCCGCCCTATTTCGCCCTTTTTCGCGCTGAAAACAATCCTGCCGTTTTTGTCGAAAATCCTGATCCCATAGATCCCGGGCCCGCTTCCCAGCGCCTCGATGGTTTTGGCCACATCACTCTGACGGTTTAGCAGCATGCTTTGGCGCATCGACCGCAGGAGCAGTTCGTTGGTGGCTATGGCTTCTTCTATGAGGCGGCCTCTCTGCGCTCTTAAGATGAATGTTGTCAGGGCGGCGAAAACCAGCGCGCTTATGAGCAAAAGGAGGCAAAGAAGCCTGAATGCCAAGGAATTGGAAATGTTTCTCACTTTGCCCCCCTTAAGCCTTCCCGATGCGGTCCAACGCCAAGAGATCCAAGCTGTAAAAAAATGTCAACCAGGCGGCAACTTGAAGTATCGCTCTTTGGATAGCGGGAGCGCAAGTAAGAGGAGGATTTGCAAAATGTGCGAGGTCAGAAATTGTCTGTGGCGCACTCAATTTGCCGCCGGGGCGTTAATCCGCTTTTTGAGGTGTCCTATTTTGCCCGTAAACCTCAAGTGCGCGGCTAAAAAGTGTGAAAAGTATACAATCCCGGCTCCAAATAGACAAGGAACTCGCCAAGTGCCTTGAAAAAAATAGACTCCGCGATAAGAGCCCATGGGCTCGGGGCGCGGTGAAGTCGGAGCGCGGCCTGGAAGCGCCCCCAAAAGGGGTAAAGTCGCAAACGGACAGGTTCCTTCCAGTAAGCCCCCCTATCACGGGAGAGCCGCGCGGAGGGGGCAAAGGCGTCAAGGCCGGGAGGAGACCGCTTCGCGAGCACTATTTGGGATCGAAATCATATATCCTGTGCGGCAAGACCATGCTTGGAGGATGGCGCATCGCTTCTGGCAAGCAGGGCCGCAAAAGCTGCAAGAAGCGCTATGGCGGCCGCAGCCAGATAAGCCCAGTGCAAACCGTTAAGAAATGCTCCCAGCTCCCGGGGGGTGAAGGGGCCGGCATGGCCCCTGGTCGTAAAGGGGGCAAGCCCATACATTATCGCACCCGCCAAAGCGATGCCAAAGGCCATGCCCGTATTGCGCGTAACGGCCAGGATGCTGGAAGCCACGCCCCGGAACTGCGGCGCGGCGCTGCCCATGGCCGCGCTGTTGATCGGACTTTGGAACATACCGGCCCCCATGCCGCATAGCGCAAGACGCCAGGCTACATCCAGTCCGCCGGCGTGAAGGCCCGCGGCGCTAAGAAGGACCAAACCGGCGGTTAGCACGAGCATTCCGCAAAAAGCGAGCCCTCTTGAACCTATGCGATCGGAAAGGCTACCGCTTAGGGGTCCGACGAAAAAGGTGGGCAGGGCAAAGGCCGTCATCACCTTGCCTACGGCAAAAACCTCGTAGTGCAACCCATCGCTCAGGTACCAGGGAGTAAGAAAGACAACCGAGTAGACGGCCATGAAGTTTAGCAACGAACTGAGGCAGGCGAAGCTGAAACAGCGGTTTTTAAAAATAGCCAAATCGAGCATCGGTTGAGTCGATTTTCGTTCCACAAGGAAAAAAAGCCCGCCGAAGACCACTGCGCACAGCAGCAAAAAAAAGCCCCGTGGTGAAAACCACCCCCAGGTTTCGCCCCGGTTGGCATAGAGCATGATGCTCAATAGAAAAATAAACGCTAGTAACGCTCCGGGCAGATCGAGGCGTTGCCCCGGTTTCCTCTTTCCCGCCGGGATGACCCAATAGCCCCAGAGAAAAGAAAGGAAGGCAATGGGGACATTGATGAAAAAGACAAACCGCCAGTTCCAATATTGCGCGACTATTCCGCCCAGGACCGGGCCAAGCATCAAGCCAAGAGCAATGGAGGTGGCATAGACTCCGATAGCCTTTCCCCGTTGGGCGGGAGGGAAAACCGAGGTAACGATGGCAAGGCCCAGGGCCATCTCCATGCCCACCGTAAGTCCCTGAAGGGTTCTAAAAACGATCAGCATCCCCATGCTTTGCGAAAAGCCGCACAGAAGGGAACAGAGGGCAAAACAGGCAAGCCCGGTGAGAAAAATCTTCTTGTATCCCAGCAGGTCGCCCAGCCGCCCGTAGACCAGGATGAAAGAGCAGATAGCCAGAAGATAGATTGTCGGCACCCATTGGGCCAGGGCGTAATCACTTCGAAAATAGGCGGCGATCGTCGGGAGAACCACATTGACTATGCTGCCGTCAATCGGCCCCATGATCACACCCAGCATGACAGCCCCAAGGATCATCCAGCGGGATGAAGTCCTCACGCAGTCTACCTCAATGGAGCTATCGAGCATCGGCTTCTCCGCTGATGTTGTCCTGATGGAAAGGATGAAAAGATCGGAAAAACAGTTCTTTGCGCTTTCGGGCAGGCTTCATCTATCATTTTTGTATTCCCTGCGCAATAGCCCAGCGTGAACCCAGGTAAAAGAGATTTAGCCAGCCATAAGCTAAGCGACTCCTTTGCCGATTGAGCCTTTCAGGTTCTCCCGCTGTGATAGCATCCTGAGACGCCGGGAAAAATTTTGTCTGGCCGGCCTAAACCTCAGGGAGAATTGACGGTGGGTGATAAAACGATCCAAGAGGCAATCTGGGATCTCTTAGGTTTTTCCCGCATGCGCGCGGCCTCGCCCAGATTTATCCGCTTAGACGATGCGTCCTCGCATTGTTTGCTGGGCGCGGCGGCCTTCATGGAACTCTTTGAAAAAAGGGATGGCTTCCAAAAACAGACGGTGTTTAGCCGACTTTTGCGCAAAGGAGTTCGAAGCGAAAGCGATCTGCGCTCGTGGCTGGCCGGCTCTTTTTCTCGCGTGAACATAAGCCGTTGGGATACAACCCGCAAAAGAACGGAAGAATATCTGGCCGCGGGCATAAAAGTTTTGCTGCCTGCAGACTTATTTCCCGGCTCGCCAATCCCAGGGGATTTGCCCCAGTGTCCGGGGGTGCTTTTCGCTAAAGGCGCTTTGCCCCAACAGGGACCTCTTCTTGCAGTTTTTAATTCCCGAAAGCCCAGGGAGATTATTTCCGATGCAGCCTGGCTGGAGGTTATGACCTGTTTTCTTCGCGCTCTGGATGGAAGCGGCATCGGTCTTATAAGCAGCACGGGAACTCTTACCTACGATCTTGCCTCCGCCTTTGCGGGACGCTCGGGTATGCTAAAGCTGCTGGTCTCCGCCTTTCCGCTCCTTAGCGGGCAGCACCATGTAAACGAGGTATTGGGGCAAAGCCCGGCTCCTCTTCTGTCGTGCATGCTGGATGGGCGCCCATGCCCGGTAAAATTGCCCATGAGGTGCCGTGACAGGCTCCTTGCCCTGCTTTCTGATTTTCATCTCCTGCTCGAAATCAGGTCTCAAGGAAATCTTTCGGCGCTTCTGGAGGAAATCGAGTCCAAGTCCCCACGACCCCAGGTGGTGCTAAAATCCGAGCGCTCAGGTCGCTCAAACGGTGGAAACTTTACCCTCCTCGAAAAATTTCCAGACCATGCAACCCCCTTTAAATGCTCTCCAGCGCGTAAACAGCTTGCAGTCGGACCGGTTTTGGCTGTTAAGTCCCGAGGATATCCGGCCTTGCAGCCAAAATGCTGCAACTCCCCCGTCTGGCAGGATTATCTTTTTCACTATACCCGGGCATGCAACGGCCCATGGCCCGGTCAAACCTATCGGCAATATCTGCTTGATCTTCTCGATGCTCCCGGCATCACGGAGCACTCCCCCCTTGCTTGTCTTCTTCGCATAGCGGAGCAAGGGCTTGTGCGGGCCGGCTGCCGCATGGTGCGAGGAAAAATCGAGGTTGTCTGCCTAAGTTCCCTTCCCCCCGGTAAGCTCTCCCTTATAAGAAAATGGCGCCCTGCGCTTGCTCGCTGGACCGTAGAGCCTTACGGCCTGGCGGTCAAGCGCGCCGTGCTGCGCTCTCTTGGGGCAAAGCCCGCCGTATACGGCTCCGAGGAGGTCTACCGCAGGCTTGAGCAATCCCAAAGGTATCGTTTTCAATACAGCGGTGCCGATAAGTCCGACTGCTGGAGGCGGGAGCACGAATGGCGCCTTAAAGGCGATCTGGTCCTGGATAAGCTGGAACCCGGCGACGGCTTTCTTTTCGTTAAAACAAGCCGGGAGAAGGCGGAACTGTGCAACCGTATAAGCGCGCCTCTTCCCGTTGTCTGTCTGGACGCGGCGCGGTAAATCTTTTTCCTGCTCTTTTTGGCTTAGGGCGCTCCAGGGGAAAAAACGTCCCTAAAGCCGCCATAATGCGGCTTTTGCTTCGAGCTTTGCTAAACGCTCACATTGATAATGCTGCCAAGAGCCGGATTTTGGCTTGGGGAAGAAGCCGGGTTGCCGCTGCTAAGGGTTATGCCGGCCGCCTGCGCCTCCTGCTCGACGACGGCAGGGGATATCCCAAGCTCCAGCGCAATTTGCGCAGCCGTCATGCCCTCGTTGGCATAGATTTTAATTTCACTTTGAGTAGACTGGCTGGACTGGCTCGCACTCGAACCCGTCAAAGTCGAAGATGCGGGTGGCAAGGAGGTGTTGTTTTGCTGCGCCCCCTGGTATGGGTTGCTCGTCTGTGCCGCTGTTAGCGAACTTATCGCGGAAATGCTCATTTCACGATCCTTTTCTTGCGAAACAGCGCCCTCCTGCTCTACGGGCAGGAAGACCGATCACCAGTAAAGTGAACGAATATTTTACGGGTTTATATCATTATAGCATACTATAAGGCCTCATGCGTCCGATCGCCAGTAAAGTGGATAAAAATTTTGCGGGTCCTCGGGCCGTCAAAGTCCAGCAGAAATATCTTCTGCCAGGTTCCAAGGACCATATGCCCGGAATCGACAATTACCTGAACGCTGCCCCCCGCAAGGATGGCTTTGATATGGGCCGCGGAATTTCCTTCGGCATGCTTATAGGCCCCTTTCCAGGGGACGAGTGTGTCAAGGGTGTCCAGCACGTCTTCCATGACGTTGCTGTCTGCCCCCTCATTTATGATGAGAGCGGCCGTGGTGTGGGCAACATAGACCAAACAGACGCCTTTTTGAGCCGCCATTTCCTTTAAAACCGCCTCCACGCCGGAGGTGATGTCAACGGCGCAGCTGCGCGCGGACGTTTTTACCTGGAAGGTTTGCATAGCTATCCCGTTTAAGGCAGGATGATTCCCGATTGAGTCCTGTGCTCATTTTCCGAAAGTTTAACGGGTTCGGGGAAATCCTCGGGCCAGTAATAGCGTATCGAATCCATAATCATTTTGGAGACCGCCGGATTTTTCCCCGCAGGAGACCCGCCGGCTAGAGCCGTTGCGATTATCCATGCGCGGCGCGCCTTTTGCTCCTCTCCCAGGAGCTTAAAGGCCATAGCCTGCTCTTCGAAAAATCTTGTGAAAAGCAACCGTTTTTTCCCCGCGCACAAAATGTCGCCCGCCTTGGAAAGCAGTCCCAGGCTGCGCTGGGCCAGGACCTCGCGCGGCACCACCAGAAGAGCGCCGTCAAGCTCCTTTAGCTTTTCTCGCCAGGGAGCAAGCTCTTTTTTATCAAAGCGCAGCCACGAAAGGTCCATATCCTCGCTCAAGGATTCCATGTCCACGTCGCTGAAGAATTGCTCCGGATCCTCCAATGCGCTCATAAGCTCATGGACGTAGGGTTTTGCCTCCGGGTCGCGATATCTTGTGAAAATGTCGCGCGCCCTTTCGAGGTGGGCATAGGAGCCCTTGCCGGTCCAAAGGTCGAGCATTTCAAAAAAAAGCCTTGCGGCGTGGCGCGGGGGAATTTCCGCCGCCCTTCGGGAAGAGTGGGCGCAGAGCATCTGGAGATACTCTTTGTAGCGCTTCTGACCGGTCGATTCCACCACCCGCACGTTAAAGGAGGAAAAATCGTCTTCGAAAAATGCGGTTATAAGCGCGTAGCCCCCCGAAGAGGCTTCGGGAATAAGGGCCGAGACGATCCACATGGCCCCCTGGACCTGGAAGAGATGGGCGAGGGGGGTTCTTTGCTCCTCTTTTATGAGGATGATCTTTTCGGGCGCAGACCCTTTTTGAGAAGCCGTGAAGCCCTTTTGCGAAAAGCGGTATGCCGCCTTTTTGGCGCTTTTTTTAAAGGGCGAAGCCTCAACGAGTGATTCCAGAGCCTCGAAGGTTCTAAACCCGGTGGGGCTGGGACTGCGGCTCAACCTCTCGAGCAGGGCCGCCGCAAGGATCGGCCTTGCGCCTAGCGAGTTGCGAAGGGACTTGAGATAGACCTCAAAACTCTCGCCCCCGGGGTTTTGAACCGCGAGGCGGTCGAAAATCATTTCCAACTCCGCGGTTTCTTCCGGAGTGAGCCCGGGCTGGTCTTTAGCCGTTGTTGTTTTCTTGCTGCTCATATTTCCTCAAGTATCGGATAGCGGGCCGGATGAGTATCGAAAACCAGTTGCTGCATGCCGCAACTATAAGACCGATGAAGCTTAACAAAGCTTAAAAAGTAAAACAGCCCCGTTCACACGTCAATAAAAGTGTTTCCGGGGCTGTTTAAATTGCGTGGAAAACGCTATTCGTCTTCGGATTCCACCTCGCGCGGCTCGATTATCAAAGAGTCGGCTACAAGCTCCCAGAGATATTTTACCTCAAGGTCCATCATGTCGTATTCTTTGCGCAACCCCTTCATGATCTGGTCGCGGCAGTTGTGGCATGGAGCAATCAGCAGCTTTGCCCCCGTATCCTTTATCTGCTTGGCTTTTACGCGGCCGTAATAGATGCGCTCCTCGTTATAGGGCGAGGCCCATGCACCGCCGCCACCGCCGCAGCAGAAGTTGTTGGCGCGGTTGGGGTACATATCGACGAAATTCTCGCAACACTGTTGCGTAACCCACCTGGGTTCCTCGTAGTACCCGTGGCCGAAGGTGCGCTCGCTCTTGCGGGCGTAATTGCACGGGTCGTGATAGGTGGTGAGGTGGGTATGAATGGAGGGGTCCACCTTGATTCGCCCCTCATCGATATATTTTTTCAAAAGATCGTGCACCGAAAGAAACTTGATGCCTTCGCCGGCATACCACTTTTGCAGACCAAGCCTGGTCGCATAGTATGCGTGTCCTCATTCGGGTAGCAGAAGGTATTCGCACTCAAGTTCCTTATAGTTTTTCACTATGCGGCCGACGATCTCTTTCATTGATGCGTCGTCACCGGTAAAAAGGCCCCAGTTGACCCCTTCCCAGTTCTCGGAAGTTACGGTCCACGATTCATTGGCTGCGTAAAGAATCTTCCACCAAAACTTCATGTCCTCGGGTTCGCCGAAAGGTTCCTTGGAGTTGATCGTGAGCAGGATTTTGGCGCCTTTTTTGTCAATAGGCACAGTAAAGCCGGGAAGCTCCTCGGCCATTTCCGCACCCACATCCTCCAGGAGGAACAGGAAGTCATCCTTGGGGATGCCGACGTTATTGCCCGTTTTGAGGCACATTGCGACGCCCTTGTGCAAAACGCCCGGCACTTTCTCTCTTGCTCTCATCCCTCGGGCGGATCGAAGCATTGCGAGCAGATCTATATCCATGGGGCAGGCATGCTCGCAGCGACCGCACAGGGTGCAAATCCAGGGAAATCTCGAATCCACCAGTTCCTGTTCAAGTCCGAGCAGGACCATGCGCACAGCCTTGCGAACATCCATGCCGT
Source organism: Syntrophobacteraceae bacterium (assembly GCA_049976905.1). Classification (GTDB taxonomy): domain Bacteria; phylum Desulfobacterota; class Syntrophobacteria; order Syntrophobacterales; family Syntrophobacteraceae; genus SbD1. Next base: position 32,412 of record JBMFHI010000035.1, read on the forward strand.
CTACGCCCGTGACCGGGCACCCACCGGCGCACGTACCGCAGGTGAGGCACAGATCCGCAAACTGGGTCCCAATCTTGCGTTTCTCACGTTTTGTTAATAACAACGGCTCCATTATTTTTTCTCCTGTTTCCAATCCATGCCCCTTCGAGGGTGACTCTTCTTTCCTTGGCCCGGGAAATATTGTCACAAGTGAAGCTGCTGAGGGACGAAACTAATTGACGATGGCAGCTTTTTTTCATAACTCGAATCGAGTGCAAATGCAATCGCATTCTTTCACATGGGGTGTAATCCCGACGAGTTGCCCCCCCGCTCTTTTACCCAAGCGTTTTAACAGCCTGCCTTACGAGTTTGGCGATTTCCATCCTCTGGGGGCAGATCCTCTCCGCGGCGGAAAAATCGATCGTTTCCAGGCTGTTGCGAACCTGCTGCGGAATTTGGGCAAAACATCTTCTTGCGTGATCGACTTCACCGTAGCTGTTAAAGTACATCAAAAAACGCATTATATCGCCAACCGGGGCGCTATTGCCTATGGCCGTCTCGCAGAGGGAGGTACACCCCGGGCAGTAGCCCGAAGAGCTCTCCCGGGCGAAGGCGTCCATGAGCCGGCGCTCCTCGGAGCTGAGTTTTGTGCGGTTGAGGGCGGCTGCGATATTGGACATAAGAATCGTCATGTTGGGCATCTGAGAGCAGAGAGCGGAGATCCCCGGTTCCTCCCAGACCGCCATGAGCTTTGCCTGGGCGTCGGTAAAGCCTCGCTTTATAAACCTTGAGGAAAGCTCCAGTTCGGCTTGCGAATCAACCGCTACGGCCCCTCTGCCCTGGGTCTTCATGGCCGTTAGCCCTATGCCCGCCTTTCTGCACGCATCGACGGCCCTGCGCATCTTATCGGTTCGCATGATACGGAAGTCGTAGCGCAGCATTATCCCGTCTATCCATCCGAGTTTGGAGGCAGCAAGAAGCATGTCTTCCATATTGGCATGGGAGCTAAAGCCTATGAATTTGATCTTTCCCTGCGCTTTGGCTTTTTGCGCCCAGTCCCTGGTTTGTTTGTTAAGAAGGCCGGGGTCGCTGATGCCGTGCAGAAAGAAAAGGTCGAAGTATTTGGCGTTTGTTCTTTCAAGCGACCCGTCGAGAGATTGAGAAAGACCCTCGGGGTCAAACTTCTCCGACTTGGTTACAAAGAAGACGTCCTTTCTTGCCTCGGGGTATTTTTTGAAAAACTCTCCAAAGCCTGTCTCGCTGTTTCCATTGCCGTAGGAGGGGGCCGTGTCCCAATAGGTTACCCCCCATCTGAGGGCCTGCTTTAGCAGGAGCTGGTTTGTCGCAGTGTCAAACATGCCCCCCAGGCCAAGGCATGAGACCTTCACGCCGGTTTTTCCAAAAGTTCTTGTGGGCACCTTTTCGGGATTGGGGTTCTCGGTTTCACCTTGAGCCAGGGCCGAGCCCTCTGCCGGGAGCAAAAGGGAGCCCGCGCCCAGAGCGGTTGCGATCTTAAAAAAATTTCGACGGGAACAGCCGCTTTTATCAGACATTGGTTCTCCTTGTCGAACGGGTTTGAGTTTTTAAAAATCAGTCAAGTAAAAGGGAATGTTTTCTGCTTCTCGATTCTCCCTCGGCACTGACTCTTATGGCCCTTTGGCCGCTAACCGGGCACTCATGCTCGCAAACCCCGCAGCCCACGCACCTTTCGGGGTCTACCACCGGCGCC
>JBMFHI010000036.1:0-32673 GCA_049976905.1 Syntrophobacteraceae bacterium
GGGTGCTTCACCTCTTTCAACCAATACCAAGGCAGATCTTACGTCGCTTGCCCGTGCAACGCTGTCTTTAACCGTCTCCCAGACGCCAAGAGATTGGAGGGCCTGCTTTCCGTAAATGCCCGCGGGTACGTGAGCCGGGTCACCCATCGAAAGCTTGCCCCCTGCAAGGAGCCCTTTTAAGTCCAGGCCGCGTGTTATATTCACCTTGTGGGTCTTGCTCTCCGATGGGGCGATCAATACAAGACGGTTTTTAAGCAGATTGAAGCGGGTGGCCGGATCGATCAATTTCTTTTTCCCAAGATAATCCATCCATTTTTCATCGGCTGATACGAAAACGTTGGCGGGAGCTCCGTTTTCGATCTGCCTGGCAAGAGTCGAAGACGAGAGGTAGGCAGGAGTAAAGGTGTACCCGGTTTTTTTAGAAAATAACTTTCCGATATCATTTAAGGAGTTTGTAAGGGAGGCGGCTGCGAAAACAGTCACGCTGCCCCCTGCCCGCGCCGGTTGACTCGCCCCGGCAATGGAAGCCGGTATGAGCAGCAGAGCCAATAGGATTTTAGCTATCTGATTTCGTTTCATGAGTACCTCCCTCTTAGCTTTGCGACAATTTAGCAGATAATCCCGCGGTTGGGGTATCCAAATTCATAAGGACCTTGCGGCTGAACCGGTGAATGACGGGAGTGCCGGCGCCGTGTCGTACCGCCCTCAAGACGGCCTCCGCGTCCACTGCCACGGTCCCGGCCAGAATCCGCACGGGCAGCCGCGAAAAAGCTTCGGAAACCATCGGAGTGCTCGGGCCAAGCATTATGACTTTAACTTCGGGGCCAATGTGGGAAAGCACTTCCTCTGTAGTGCCGTTTAAAATGGAGGTGGAGGTGAGAATAAGCGTTTGCGCCCAGTCGGTGAGCTTCTCGTAGAAAAGGGCTTCCTGTCCACCGTGGAGAATGCGGCCAAATCCAAGATCTCCACCCTCCCCGTGGTTGCCGTTTCGCTCAAGCACCTCGACCTGGGCGCCTCTGGCTTTTAAGATCTTCAAAAGAGGGCTGAATAGGCCGACCATGGCCACTTTGCTCCCAGCGCCAATGCCCAGGGAATCCATCCAGGAAATATCGGAAGAATCGCCGGCAAGACCGTTGGCCCTCTCATGGTTAAGTGCGTTTATAAGGGCAAGGGCCATGCTTCGGGCAAGGGGTGAGGGACTCTTTATCGCTTCGAGCAGTTCTGCGGCGCTTTCGCCTTCATAATCGCGGTAGTCATCGGGTTTTGGGCAGCAGCCCCCGCCCCCCGTGTAAGTGAAGGCGATCCCCGTTGCGTCGGTATCGGTTACAACCGCCGTGTAGCGCAAACCAACGCAAAGATGGCTCACCTTTGTTTGGAGCGCTTTTTTATAAAAACAATCGTAGAGATTTTCTACCAGCCCCATAAAAATCCTCCTGCCGGGAGGCCTTTGCTTTCTTCCCGGCCAGCGTTTGCTCTGTTGCAAGTGAGAGGGAAAGGAGATGACGTGTATAAATTATTATTGACACATATAACATACTACTTTATTTTTGTTAACCTGAAAATGTCGTGTTGGAACCCAATAGTCCTTACGCCTTTTGCTCGTCTTGATCAAGGCGAAAAGTGTGAGTACAGGCTTGCCCAGGGCTTGCTTTGTCAAAAAAAGGTGTCGGGTATTCTATCCAGCGACTTTTGTCTTCTCAAAACGGGGCTGATGTGAACTTTTCAAACTCTAACGGGAGCTGAGCGGTTTTTTCTGGATCAAGCGGGGGAGGATTGGCATGGAAGGCTTGGTAAAGGTCGGCCAATGTGCAGGATGTTTCTTCCAAACCTGTGGGAGTTCTAACGACTAGCCGATGTCAGGGAGGGATAAAACGTTGCTAAAAGAGGAGAGGAGAAAAGATTCTTTATGCGTTTTTGCACTTTTTTTTCATTCCTTATCGTTATTTTGTTGACCGGCCTACCCTATGCTTATGGTCAAAATCCGGCACAGTCCGTCAATGACCTGGCGGATCCCTTTGACGTGATGGAAAATAGTGGCAATCCTGTAGATGCACTGCAGGATATGACGCATACGTCGGTAAGCCAAGCTCAAGCCGGAGGGCAAGGTGCGCAGTTTTTTGCCCCCCTGGGAATAGTGGGAGCTCAATCGATTAGCCCGGGGCAGTGGCTGACCGGCTTTACCTACGGCCATATGTCGGCAGAGGGGATCGTCGATGGGACCGGTTCGCAGAGTATGAATCAAGTCTGGAAAAAATATATGATGGCCCCGGAAACCATGGATGTTGACTCTTATATGCTCTGCATCATGCGGGGGCTAACCGATAACTTTTCTGTCATGGCGATGATTCCTTACTATTTCAAAGATATGGTCATGTTGTCGCGTAAGGACAAGGTCTTCGCGGCCGAAACCAACGGCTTGGGGGACGTGCAGCTGGCGGGGTTGTACAACCTCTATGAGTCGGCAATAAACAAGGTGGTATTTTACGGAGGATTCAGTGCTCCTACCGGATCGATAGATGAGAGGGGCGATACCCCGATTAAGGCCAATGCCAAGCTTCCCTATGTGTTGCAGCTAGGTTCCGGCACCCCGGATCTCCATCCGGGGCTGACCTATATGGGGAAATGGGGGAGCGTGCGCTGGGGAGGGCAGGCTATGGGGATCGTGCGTATCGGGTATAACTGGGACGACTACCGCTATAGCGATGTCCTGGAGCTCAACGGCTGGGGCGGCTATGAGCTCTTCGACGGTGTTCTATTGTCTTTGCGTCTGAACTACCTGTCCTGTGGCAGAATTGATGGAGCTGATCCTTCCATTAGCCCGATGATGGCCCCGGGAACCGATCCCAGCACCTTTGGAGCAGACCGCCTCTTTATCTTTCCTGGTTTGACGTGGAATATCGATCAGGGACCGCTCAAAGGAAACAAATTTTTGATTGAAGGAGGCGTTCCGGTCTATCAGTATACAGCAGGTCCCCAGGGCGACATATCATTTGTTGTGCTGGCCGGGTGGAGATGGGTATTCTGAGCGGCTCATTTAAACTGTAAACAGGCTGTGGAAACAAACTTATTGCAGCAGGAGGAATAGAAATGACACAGATATTTTTTTCCCCGATAGGCGTTATTCATTCTCCGTTTCAGCAGATTAAAGACATGCCGCTGCAGGCTACAGGCGCAAAGGGTGTTGAGGGCAGGGTGGAAATGGGTTCCGAATTTGTAGGGGGACTAAAGGACTTGGAGGGATTCTCCCACATTATTCTGATTTACCATTTCCATTTGAGCAGGGGGTATTGCCTGGAAGTGACGCCATGCCTTGATAGCGAGCCCCATGGGATTTTTGCCGCCCGAGCGCCTAAGCGGCCAAATCCCATTGGGATTTCCGTGGTAAGGCTTGTCGGAGTGGAGGGGAATACGCTATTTATCGAAGATGTCGATGTAGTCGATGAAACTCCGCTACTGGACATAAAGCCCTATGTGCCGGAATTCGATTCCGTGGCGACGGAGAAAAACGGCTGGCTTTCGGGTAAGGCGCAAGGCGCCTGCCATATCAAGTCCGACGGTCGTTTCCTGTAGTCAGAATAGCTTTATTATGGAATCGCTGTGCACACAGCATTCGGATATTTTAAAGGCTTGCGCGCAAAAGGAAGACTACAACGATACCAAAAGATGTTTGTCGTGGCGTCGGCCGCCTTCGGGTTGAGGCGGCCCCAGTTGCCGACCGGCTTACTTGGCCAGCATCACGCTTGTAGCCTTGATGAGGACGCTGATGTCGTCGCCAACCTTTATATCTAAATCCTTGACCGCTTCGAGGCTGACCAGGGAAGAGACGATATTGCCGCAGCCAAGGTCGACTTTTACCTTTGCCATCACGGTGCCTTCCTTTACGTCCAATACTTTTCCATTTAGTACGTTTCTTGTGCTGAGTTTCATGTCGCATCTCCTGTTGGATAAGTTTAAAAACAGAGAAGTCGAAAATGGGTGACCCCATGAATTCTTTGGCTTCTCGCCGGTAATGTCAAGGTGTATATAGGAGGTTATACGTTTTTCGTTATGAGCTGAATGGCCGCTTCTGCCACGGAGACAGACGAAAACGGTGCGGAGGTCACATCAATGAAGACCGATAAAGAACTGGTGGTTTGTAACCTGAGGTCGATTCGCAAGGCAAGGGGGCTTTCCCAGAGCGAACTGGCTGAAAAGGTGGGTGTAAAGCGCCAGGCTGTCTACGACATGGAAACCGGGCGGTATGTGCCAAATACTGCCCTTGCGCTAAAAATTGCAAGAGAGCTGGGTTGCAGGGTCGAAACCCTCTTTACCCTGGATGAGTTGGAAGAAAAAAAGCCTATAACTTTGGTTGAAAAAGCCGAGGCGCCCAGTGCCCGGGTATCAGTGGCAAGTGTGCGAGATAGTTTGATAGCCTACCCGCTTGACGGCAAGTGGCTTTTAAACGATGGTTTTCAAGCCGCGGACGGTTTGCTCTCTCAAGACAGCGGGCAGGTGCAGTTGCTCCATGGGGGGCGCATTGACAGGAAGGTCTTACTGCTTGGCTGCGATCCGGCCTTTGCAATCCTTGGGGCGCGCGCATCCCTGCGGAGCGCCGATGTCGCTGTGCAATGCCGCTTTGCCTCGAGCCGGCTTGCATTGGAAAGGGTTGCGGCCGGTTATGCACATATCGCGGGAACGCACCTGCATAATGTACCAACGGTTGAATCAAATCTGTGCTTTGCCCGCCAGATGCTTCCCGGCACCCGGGCGACGGTGGTGGCCTTTTCGTATTTTGAAGAGGGTCTTATGGTTGCGCGGGGAAATCCTCGCAGGATCCTTTCGGTTGCCGACCTTGCGCAAGAAGGCACACGGTTTGTCAATAGAGAGCCGGGCGCAGCCCTTCGCTCCCTTCTCGATGACCGCCTGGCGCAGGCGGGTATCCCTGGAGAAGCGATCCATGGCTACGACAAGCTTCTCCCAAGTCATAACCTGTGCGCGCAGATGGTTGCCTTCTGCATGGCGGATGCCGCCCTGGGCCTCCGGGCCGTAGCTGCCGCCTACGGTCTGGATTTTGTTCCCATGGATGCGGTGCGCTGCGACCTGGTGATCCCCGCCGAGTTCCTGGAGCTTCCAGCAGTGAAGGTTCTCCTGGATGTTCTGCAGTCAAAATCGCTTCGTGACGAGCTTTCGGCTCTGCCCGGCTACGAATCCTCCTGCACCGGCAAGGTGATTGGGGAGGTGCCCTGAGGCTAAAAATAAAGAAGCCAACCAGTGGGGCAGACCGGTCGGCTTCGAGGAGGAAAGAGTAGATATTTGCTTTTTATCAAGAGCAACTTTGATGCCAAATCCTAGTATTTATGGATTTAGCTTTATTTACGAATAGTTATGCAAAATAAACCTGATCGGGCCGTTAAAAGAATCCAGCCATAATACGGCCAGTTATCCTCAAATCACGCCATGATTCAGCCATCGGGTTCGCTCTACTAATTGACACCCTTCGGTGCTAAAGACGAGTTTTCTTCTCTTGTCGATATAGAGCTTGCCAACTCGCCTTGGAATGCTCTATTTTCGCCGTGCCGTTTTGAGAAATATGTTCAACCTAGGCAGTGGAGCTAAAAGTGCGATGATGTATCTTAAAATCATAATACTCGCGATTTTGCAGGGGGCATGCGAACTTTTGCCCGTATCCAGTTCCGCCCATGTGATAATAGCTGAAAAACTGATGGGCATAGATCCCGTGGCGCCTTCGATGACCCTTTTGCTCGTCATGCTCCACACAGGGACCATGTTTGCCGTAATCATTTATTTTCGCCGCGCCTGGAAGGAGAGCTACTTCCAATCCTGGAAGACTTTTCACCGCTTTGCCGGCCTTGTTGTGGCCGCCACCTTTCTAACCGGTATTATCGGTATTGCGCTAAAAGAAATTATTGAAAAGGTTTTCCTTCGCGGGACGCCCCATGCACAGGTGGAGATGATATTTGGAAATCTTGGCCTCATCGGAATCTCTTTGGCCGTGGTGGGAATTTTGATAATTTTTTCCGGTCTGGGGGAAGAAGTTCGAAGGCGTGGCAGGGAGGTCGGATTAAAGGAATCGGCCTGGATTGGGGCCGTGCAGGGGCTCTGCCTGCCCTTCAGGGGCTTTTCGCGCTCCGGTGCCACCATTTCAACCGGTCTGCTGGCCGGTGTTGGCAAAAGGCAGGCCGAAGAATTTAGCTTTGCGCTCGTGGTCGTGCTTACTCCTCCGGTAATTCTTAGAGAAGTGTATCGAATGCTTGAGGTGCACCGGGCTGTGTCGGTCGGGACTTCCGGCCTTTTTGACCTTTTCCTTCCCAGTATTTTCGGAATGGCTGCGAGCTTTCTTGCAGGCCTTTTGGCACTAAAATGGCTTTCCAGCTGGCTTGAAGCGGGTCGGTGGAAGTATTTTGGCTTCTGGTGCCTTACGATGGCGGCCATCTCGCTCTATCTTTATCACAGCGGCTTTTAGCCGACACGGTCTCTACCGCGTGGGCAGAATCTTACCTCCCGGGCCAGTTTTTAAGGTCTTGGGAGCTATTTTTGCGATGGCCGCTTCCTTGTGAGAGGCAGGCGGCGAAACGGGATCGGTTTTGGTGTTATCCTTTTGGCCGGGTTTGCCGCTGATTTCAGAGCTTAAGGGCGATTCCTTCCCCATCTTGTTGCAGGCGGTAACCGCGAAAAAATAAGTTGTTCCCCTCTTTAGGCCCTTAATTGTGACTTTGGTTGTAAGCCTGCCTTTAACCCGGACCACTTTTGTGTATTTGCCCGGCTTTAACCCGTAATGGACCCGGTAGCCAACGACCAAAGGGCCTGGACTGGGGTTCCAGCCCAGGCGAAGCGAAGCGGCTTGGGCCGGAAGGGCGGCGAACAATAACAGGAGTATTACAGCCAGATGCCTCAGCTTCATTTGAGCTTCCTTTTTCCCTCAGGCCTGAGCGGTCCAGAATGCAGGCCTTAAGTCCGCGAGTGGCAGTTTTGAATTTAAATTAAGTAATATGTCCCAGGGAGGGCGTCAAGGTTTATCGAAAAAAAGGGACCCAAACCAGGCGAAGCTTTAAGCGCTCAGGCGATGTTGCCGCTTGTGTCTATCTTCGCGTTACGGCCCTTCTTACCCTCTTTCTACCTGCCTGCATCTGTTTCCAAAACCACCCGTTTTCGGGGTCCTTTAGCATGGCGTCGGTTATAAGCGTTTGTTGCCGATTGTCTTGACCTGATATCTGCCGGCTTTGCCGAAGCAGTCCCGCAAGGTCTTGATTTTCCTCTGCCGCTTTTGAACCATTAGAGTTTAAAAGATTTGCCATGGAAGCCTTCCGACGGACCTTGGCCTTGAGCGCCGAAATCCTCTTTCTTAGTGAATCCATTATTTTAAACATCCAGATTCAGGCTTGTCTTTTCGACCATTCTCTCAAATCCCCCGACCAGGCGCAAACGCATCTTTTCCCAAATCTTTTGCGCCGGTAGAAGATGTGGCCGCCGTTTAAAAGAGGTCCACGGTAGCCGCGAATGGAACGTTCGGAGACTCCCAGATACTGAGCAATTTGTTTCCAGCCGACTATCAGATCGCTTCCAGTCATCGTTAATTCCTCCATCAGTGAATTATTTGGTCCAAGTCAAATCTTTTATCCATTTTATACTTCGTATTATGTTGTAAATTTAAGCGATACCATTTATTATGCCCAACCTTAGAGGGTGTTTGCAGAGCTGAAAAGCGTTCTTCTTGTTCACATAGTGCAAATAATAAGAAAGGGGCGGTTCGGTGGGAGAAGATACATCACATGACGAAGTAATGTCAATTCAAAAAAAGAAGCGTAATGGGGAAAAGTCTCCCTACGCGCAAAGAATGAAACGAACGCGGGAAATCGCTGCCGAGCTAAGAGGGGTGACCAAACTTAGCCAGGTGATGTTTGCTAAAATCCTTGGCGTTCACCCAAGCGTTATTAGCCATATAGAGGCAGGCACCACGCGCATCCAGCCCGAGGTTGCAAGGATTATCGAGAGGGAAACCGGGGTGAGGCAGGCGTGGTTGCTAACCGGCGATGGTCCGACCAGGCAAGACGAATTTGACTGGAGGGGGACGCCCTTGGGGCGGTTGGCCTCTGGAGCCCCACCGTTTTCCTTTGTCCCGAAGGTCAAATCGGTTCTTGACAAAGCGAGCGGCCAGCTTGTCGATGAAGAGGCGGGCAAGCAGCTCTATTGCTTTCGAAGCGACTGGTTGCTGCGCAAGGGGCCTATCTCCAAAATGCGCCTGGCCGGGATAAGCGGCGATTCGATGTTTCCAACCCTTGCAGACGGTGACCTTGTGCTGATTGATCTGTCCAGAAAAGAGCCCCTTGACGGGAAAATCATGGCCGTAGGCATAGACGATCTTTTGTATATAAAGAGGTTGCGGGTTTCCCCCGAGGGCTTTTTTTTGGTAAGCGACAACAGGGCTGTCTATGAGCCATGGCGCCTAAGCCTTGAGAGTGCAAACTTTTTGGGATTGGTCATCTGGCACTGCGGCGAACTTTAAGGGCCGGCGAGCGGTCGATGTTGAAAATCTTTTTAATGATTCATATTATGAATTGACGCAACACCGTAACCTGATGTACGCTTCGCTATCTGAATATTGGTGTTCTTCAACCACGCATTGCTGCAATCACTCTAAAGGGGAAAGGACGATAGACCCATGGTGTGTGTTGATTGTTCGAGTCTAGAGAGCAAGATTTGCTGCGCGCCGGAAGCTGAAGTGAGGCCGAGCGGCGAGTGCGCGCCCACAGTTGGCCATCTAGGGGCTGGTTTTCAAAGCCTTGAGTCTTTGGTCCGGGAAGGAGCAGGCCTTAAGCGGGAAATTGAGGTCAAAACGGCGAGGCTTCGCGGTATAAATCTGCTATTGGCCGAACGAGTCCGGTTTGAAGAGGGCCGCAAAAGCTCCGTTTTGATCGCGGGAGGCTACAAGGTTAGGGTGAGGCTGCACGAAAACATTACCTGGGATCAAGAAAGGATCGCAACTTTTCGAAAGTGTGTGGAGGCTTCTAAGTTTTTCGAACTTTTTAGAATGGTTTATGAACCGACCTCCACAAGGGCAATCGAGGGTTTTATCGCTCATGCCGATAAGGGGCTCTCAGAAGGGCTTAAGTGGTGTATGAGCGTAAGGCCGGGCGCGCCCCAGCTAGCCTATGAAAAGCTTGATTGAGGGGCTTTAGATGGCGGTGTTGCATTTGGATCTTTTGGGCTACGAAGCCGATGGCTGCCAATTGGCGCCAATTCCGCCGGGCGATTATGAAGTAAGGATAGTGGGCTCACGGTTGCGGGAAGTCTTTAGGTCACAGGGCGAAAAAAATTGGGAGAAAGAGTTTGGCGGGGTGCAAGATCATGCGGGTTCCTCTCGGGTGAGGAGCGCGGTCGTGGAGTTGGAACTGGAGGTTTTGGGACCGGTTTGCAAGGGCTCGCGGCTTGTGGATACCTTCGTTCTAGGCGAGGAGGCTTCGATGCGCAGAATGAAAACCCTGGCCGTTGCGGCAAGGTGCGCAAACCCCGATTTTATTGCCGACAGCGAAGAGTTCCACGGTCTTAGGTGCGGAGTGCGCGTCCAGCGGCTGGGCGGTTCAGGATGCCGGGTTTTTAGAAGCATCATTTCGGGCTATATGTTTAGCAGCAGTCGGTTTGGTCATTGTAAGCCGATGTGTTAGCCGGTAAGCTCGGTATGTTTTAAAGGAATGGCGTCGCGATTTTTTTCCCATAGGGCAAGGCCCGATCCATCGAGCACCAGCCTTTGAGTATGCCAGGCAAGAAGGGTTGTGCGGTGCCCGACGGAAATGACCGTAGAGTTTGGCAAAAACTTTGGGATAAGCTCATAGAGTGCCGCCTCGGAGGGTTCATCTACCGAGGCGGTGGCCTCGTCGAGGAATATAAAATCGGGTTTTGCGAGCAGGAGCTTTGAAAAGGCAAGCCGCTGCTGCTCGCCTGGTGAGAGTACATGGAGCCAATCGTTGTCCTCTTGCAAAGATGAGGTGAGGTTAGAGAGGCTGCACAGTGTAAGCACCCTTTCGAAGTCCTGCTGCCGATATCCGTTGGAAAAGGGATAGGTTAGGGCGTTATGGAGGGTGCCCGAGGGCAGGTAGGGCTTTTGGGGTAAAAACATCATAGTGGAAGCTTGCGGCAAAGTGATAGTGCCGCGATAAAATGGCCAGATGCCCGCCAAAACCCTTATTAACGTGCTTTTGCCACAACCCGGGGGGCCAGTTATAAGCAGACGGGTTCCCTGTTCCACCGTGAGGTTGAGCTCTCGGATAAGGGGGGTTTTATTGGGCAGGTAAACGTTTAGAGACTCAATCCTTATCGATTTTTGAAAAGCCCGCGCCCGACTGGCCCCAGGCACAGACCGTGAAGTTTCAAGCCTTTCCAAGGTTTGGGAAAAGGTTGTAAGGCGCTCGGTTACAGCTTGCCATCTGGCAATCGTTGTGTAGCTGTCGACCAGGAAAGATAGAGAGCCCTGGACGGCGGCAAAGGCATCCACGGTTTGCATGAGTCCGCCAAGGTGCATGTGACCGGAAAAAAAACGCGGGGCGGCCATGAGCAGTGGGAATATGATTGCCGCTTGTCTATAGGAATTTGTCACCCAGGAAAGCCTTTTTTGCCGCCTCATGATTTTCCAGAAATTGCCGAGCAGGCTTTGGAAGCGATTGTGCAAATGGATGGACTCCTGCTCTTCTCCCCCATAGAGTGCGATCGGTTCGCTGTTTTCGCGGACCCTTACCATGCTGAAGCGAAAATCAGCCTCAAATCTTTGTTGATCGTAGTTGAGGCCAACAAGGGGCTTGCCTACCTTTAGAGTGAGCCACGTGCCAAAAATCGAATAAAGAAGTGCTATCCAAACCATGTATCCGGGGATGCTTAGAATTTTGTGACGCCCTATGGGAATGCCAAAAGACCCAGAGAGGATCCACAAAATGGCAAGAAAGGAAAAAAGCGAGGCGAGCGAAGTAAGAAGGTTCATCCCAAGGCCGATTGTCTGCTCGGTATAGGAATTGATGTCTTCGCTTATGCGCTGATCGGGGTTGTCGGTTGCCTTGCTGTCAAAATTCATCCGGTAATAGTTCGTGGTTGCAAGCCATTGAGTCAGATAGTTGCTGGTAAGCCAGTTTCGCCAACGGATCTGGAGCATCTGGGCCAGATAGAGCGCATAGACGGCCTGCACCGTATAAGCGCCGGCCAGAAGACAGAATCGCAGCACGGAGGAGATGAACTTCGCCTTATCGCCGGTTTGCAGTATGTCGTAGAAATCCTTGATCCATAGATTTATTTCCACGAGAACATAAACGGTTCCAAGGTTCATTGCCGCGATCGCCACAAGCAGCGCCAGAGCCTTCCATTTTTCCTCCGATTTCCAGTAAGGAAGTGCAAGCTTTTGGAACGACGAAAGGAAATTAGACATGTTCGCACCCCCCTTCAGTGCTGCCGGTTGGTCTTGGATGCCGAAAGGTATGCGGGGATATTTTGCGATCGGCCCCGGGTTTTTCGGATTTCAAGCCGTTGTTCGACTCTTTGGGAGCTTTGCGCTCCGAAATCTAACCTTCATGGAAGTCCTTATTAATGATGGTGGAGCGCAATGGGTCTGTCAACCGGGCTATCCTTATTTGCAATAGGCTTTTGGGCAACCTCTGGAATGTTTTTTTGTCCAGGATGTTTTTTGCCGTCCTTATTGCCGTTTGTCGTTTCCGCTTGAGGTTTCCGTTTCTGGATGCCTTTTGACGGCATCAAGGAAGGCCGTGGTATTTTGGCGCTCAACTATTTGGCATTGGGGTTTTGGTCCAGGTGGTTGTTTGCGTTTTGCTCTATCCCAATGCCCTGCAGCGGTCACGAGTAAAAGGGGTAATGTTGAAGATAGCGAAAGGATGTGAAGTTGAGAGTCCAAATCCATGCGCGCAGCTGGCCCTAGACCTTGCGGGGTATGTTTGTGATCCCTATGGATGGGTGCTCTACGCCTTCCCCTGGGGGGAAGGCGACTCGGAGCTTGCTTCTTACTCAGGGCCGGACAAGTGGCAGGAGCAAATACTTAAAGGGATCGGCCAGAGGCTGGCCGGTGTTTCGCAAAGCGGTTCGGCCGCCGGGGCTATCATAAGGGAAGCCACGGCCTCCGGGCACGGAATCGGAAAATCGACCCTGGTAGCCTGGCTTATCCTTTGGGCCGTTTCCACCCTTGAAGATACCCGGGGGGTGGTGACGGCAAATACTGAAAAACAGCTCGTAACCAAAACCTGGCCCGAGTTGGCCAAGTGGTTCAGGCTTTGCTGGTTTTTTGCCGCCCTGCCGGGCTCGGGGCGCGCACTGTTTGAAGTTAGCTCCGGGGCCGTTTACGCTTCCGATCCTAAGCATCAGAAGACGTGGCGAATCGATCAGGTTCCCTGGAACGAAAGAAATACGGAAGCCTTTGCCGGACTACACAACAAGGGCAGACGCATACTGCTTGTTTTCGATGAGGCGAGCGCCATTCCCGATGTGATCTGGGAGGTAAGCGAGGGAGCGCTAACCGATGAGGGCACCCAAATTATCTGGTGTGTTTTTGGAAACCCCACTCGAAACACCGGAAGATTTAAGGATTGTTTTACGGGACCGCATGCGAAGCGGTGGCAATCCCGGCAGGTCGATTCGCGCGAGTGCGCGATTACCAATAAAGAACAGATCAAGCAGTGGGCCGAGGACTACGGAGAGGATTCAGATTTCTTTAAGGTTCGAGTGCGCGGTGTTTTCCCCTCCATGTCAGCCAAACAGTTTATTTCCGTCGCCGATGTTGATGCTGCTTTTGGCCGCCATTTAAGATCCGATCAATATGATTTTGCCCCCAGGATACTTTGCGTTGATCCGGCGTGGGAGGGAGACGACGAACTGGTGGTGGGACTTCGCCAGGGGCTTGCGTTCTCCATTTTGCGGACGATCCCCAAAAACGATAACGATATAGAGATCGCCAATATGCTCGCAAGGTTGGAAGACGAGCAAGGGGCTGATGCCGTATTTATCGATGCCGGCTATGGGACTGGAATCGTTTCGGCCGGACGCACCCTTGGGAGGACCTGGCAGCTCGTGTGGTTTAGCGGGGCTTCGTTTGATCCGGGGTGTGTAAACAAGCGGGCGGAGATGTGGAAGCTCATGCGCGACTGGCTAAAGGAGGGAGGCGCGATACCCGGGGATAGTGTCCTTTACAATGATTTAATTGGGCCGGAAACCGTGGCGCGCCTGGATGGAAAGATCCAGATCGAACCCAAGGATGCAATGAAGAAGCGGGGCCTGAGATCTCCTAACCGGGCGGACTGCCTGGCCATTAGTTTCGCCTTCCCGGTTGGCGCCAGACGGCGCGGACCTTTGCGGCCGGCTTTCGCCCTTACGGAGTACGATCCCCTCGAAGGTGAGTGATGGAGGCGCTTTGCGTTTGGCATTGGGGATTTGGAGGCCTCTTCAATCCATCCTGGAGTATTTGCGGCAAACTTGTAGTGAACATTTACGCAGGGAAAATCATGATGGTCCATGGAACGTACGACATCTTCGCGCAAGGCGCAGGCCCAAAGATTCGGCAGTTAAGAGAATACGTAGACCAAAGGCTTGTCGGGCTTAGGGTCGATCGCTGGAGTTGGTGGCAGCATTGGAGGCAGCTAAGCGATTTCATTTTGCCAAGGCGCGGGCGCTATTTAACCTATCCCAATCAGATAACCCGGGGAGATCCTCTGGGGTCGCGCATAATAAACGAGACGCCGATTCTTGCGCACAGAACACTTGCAGCCGGACTAATGGCGGGTTTAACGAGTCCTGCCCGGCCCTGGTTTCGTCTAAGCCTTAGAGATTTTAGCGCAAGCGACAACACGGTGGTAAAGCTTTGGCTAGATGAGGTCACACGGCGCATTCAAGTGGTGCTCTCTCAGAGTAACGCCTACAACGCTCTTCATGTCATCTATGAAGAGCTGGGCTGTTTTGGCACGGGGTGCATGTTGATCGAGGACGATTTCGACGATGTTATCCGCTGCCATACCCTTACCGTGGGGGAATATTTTCTGGCGAGTAGCTTTAGAGACGAGATCGACACGCTCTATCGGGAGTATGTGCTTACGACCGGCCAGATTGTGGAGCGGTTTGGGATAGATAATTGCAGCCCTCAGGTAAAGTCACTGTGGATGTCGGGCCAGCTTGATAAAGAGGTGCGGATTGCCCAGGCCATAGAGCCAAATGACGACAGGGCGCCGCAGGTGCCGGGGCTTAAAGGCAGAAAGTTTCGCTCGGTCATCTGGGAGTGGGGACAAAATCCGGACCTGGTGCTCGATCTTCGGGGATACTTTGAGTTGCCCTTTGTCGCGCCCAGGTGGTCGGTGATCATGAACGACTCCTACGGAAGAAGCCCGGGCATGGAGGCCCTTGCGAGCTCCAAGATGCTCCAGCAGCTTGAAAAGCGCACGGCTCAGGCAATTGATAAGGTTCTAAATCCTCCGATGGTGGCCGATGTTTCGATGAAAAACGAGCCCGCTTCTCTTCTGCCGGGGGGAGTGACCTATGTGGCCAATATGGCGCAAAGCGGCTTTAAGCCGGCTTATCAGGTGCCCCCTGATATTCGCGGGGCGATGGAAAAAATTCAGGCATGCGAACAGAGGATAAACAAGGCGTTTTTTGCCGACCTTTTCCTTATGATTTCCCAGCTCGACACCGTTAGAACCGCTACGGAAATAATCGAGCGAAAGCAGGAAAAGATGTTGATGCTGGGGCCTTTTTTGGAACGGTCCCAATTTGAGCTGATAAACCCGATGATCGCGCGCGTATTTGCCATGATGCAGCGGGCACATCTCATTCCGCCGGCACCCCAGGAGCTGCGTGGAGCACATTTCGATATCGAGTGCATTTCAACACTTTCGGATGCGCAAAAGAGTACGGCGACTACGGGAATCGAGCGCCTCATGGCCTTTACGGGAAATCTCGCGGCGGCTTTTGCCGGAAAGCCCGATAATCCGCTGGATAATATCAACACCGATGAGGTTGTGCGTGAATACGCCGATCTTTTGGGGGTTTCGCAAAAGTTGATTCTGGCCCAGAGGCAAAGAGATGAGCTAAGAAGGAAAAGAGTGGAGCAGGTGCGGCAGGCGCAGGCCGCGCAGATGGCCATGGCCGCGGCGCAGGGCGCTAAGACCTTGAGCGATGCCGATGTTGGAGGCGGCCAGAACGCTCTCGAAATGATGCTTGGCAATGCGGGAGTCTCGCCCCAATGAGTTGGGGCAGGAAGACATGCTTTGCGGGCTGCCCCGAACAGGTAAAAAAGCGATAAGAGAGGCAAAAGACCCCGGTTTTGCAAAAGAAAGCGCGCCTGGGGCCAGGATGGTCGATCTTGTCGCAGGATGTGGGACCTTTTGGCCCGTGGGGAGTTTAGCACTTTTCGTTTTCAAACGAGGCCCCGGTGATGGCCTTTAAGGACGCCGGACAGGCCCTAAGTCCTATTTGTAATCGTGTGAATCGCCACGGTTTTCGTTGCCGGGTCGCATCCCGCGTCGCCCTGGGGCAGGCAAACTCTGTTGGTCTGAAGTTCTGTCAGTATCTCCAGCCACTCCGCCAAACGTGCCAGGTTGTTTTCTCCATGGCATCGGATGCGCATTTCTCGGTTTTCTTCCCCCAGGATGGAAAATTCAATGTCCCATCTTTTCGCGGGCAGAAGCCCTCCCAGACGCTCGGGCCATTCGATGACGGCCACGCCGTTTCCGAAAAGACATTCCTGCCAGGGAAGGCTCTGGAGTTCGTCTGGGTCCGAGAGCCTGTAGAGGTCGAGGTGGAACAGCGGGAGTCGGCCTGAATATTCATTGATAATGGTAAAGGTAGGGCTTGTGACTCTAACTTTTTCAGGTATGCCAAGACCTCTTGCAATGCCGCGGGTAAGAAGGGTTTTGCCGGCGGCAAGCTCACCCCAGAGGGCCACAATGTCGCCGGGTTGGAGCAGTTGGCCCAGTTTTTGGCCAAGAAGAAGCGAACAAGCCTCGCCCGGTGAGTTAAAGACAAATTCTTTCATAAGCTCTCCCCACGCTCCAGCATTCCCAATACACAAGGGATTTTTTCGAGCATGTCTGTAGCCAGAAGCCCTCGGCCGGCAACTCCGCCAAACAGCAGGTCGCATGCGGCCCCGTGGACATAGACTCCAAGGCAGGCGGCCCGAAAGGGATCGATTCCCTGGGAGATCAAGCCGGTGATTATCCCGGTAAGGGTGTCGCCCATGCCACCGGAGGCCATTGCGGGATTTCCCGTGCTGTTTATGGCAAGTTTTCCATCGGGGGCGGCAATTACCGTCTGGCGGCCCTTGAGCACGAGCACAACCCCGTAGTCTTTGCTAAATTTTGAGGCCGATTGGATACGGTTTTGCTCGATCTCTGGAACCGAGCAGTGACAAATTCTAGCCATTTCGCCAGGATGCGGGGTGAGAACCAGCGGCGCGCAAGCTTTTCGCAGGATATCTGGCTCATCGGCTAGAGCCGTTATTGCGTCCGCATCGATAACGATAGGACAGGATGCGTTTAAAAGAAGTTCTTTTACCAGTGCGGCCGTATCCTTTAGTGTGGAGATTCCCGGCCCCATAGCCAGGACCTGCTTGCCGCGCAAGAAATCAAGAATCCGGCCGGAGGCGGCCAGAGAGGGCCCCTTGTGTTCGGTTTCCGCAATTGGAAGCGTCATCGTTTCGGTCAGTTTTACTTCCAGGATGGCGTTTAAGCTTTCGGGAACAAAGAGGGTGACAAGCCCCGCGCCCGCTCTTGCCGCGCCAAGACACACCAGACTTGCCGCGCCGGTCTTGCCGGCAGAGCCCGCCAGAACGCAGACATGGCCGGCCTTTCCCTTGTGGATTGCAGGGTCTCGGGGTCCCAGCCAACCCGAGAGCAGTTTTTGGCCAAGATACCAGCGGCTAAAACCACAGGACTTAACTACACCGGGAGGGATCCCGATGTCGATTTGCTCGATTTTGCCGCTAAACTTCGGTCCGGGATCGATTGCGCAGCCGAGTTTAAGAAAGCCGAAGGTTGCGGTTGCGGTGGCTTTTACCGCCGCTCCCAGGGGCAGTCCGGTCGAGGCGTCAAGTCCCGATGGAACATCGAGCGAAAGTATTGGAACACTAAGAGTGTTTAGTCTTTCAATAACTTCGCGGTAGAGCCCTTTTACCTCGCTTTTTAGTCCCGTACCCAAAATGGCGTCGATTACGGCCTCGCTCCTTGCAACCTCCTGCCACTGGGCCTCGAAATTGCTTTCTTCCTTCCAGACGGTTACCGGAATACCAATCTTTTCCAGGATGGTAAAATTAGTAAGGGCATCCCCTTTTAGTTTCTGTGGGCAACGAAGGCAGACGACGCTCACTTTGGCCCCCCGGGAATGGAAAATCCTTGCCAGGGCGAAGCCGTCGCCTGCGTTGTTGCCGCTTCCGGCCAGCACGGTAATGTGTCTTTGCAGCAGATCGGAAACGGTGCGCAGGAAAAAAGCGGCCGCGCCCTGTGCGGCGTTTTCCATGAGGACGATACCGGGGATACCGGCTTCCTGGATTGTTTTTTGATCAAGTTCGGCCATTTCGGCTGCGGTAAGCACCAGCATGGTAAAGCCTCCTCGATAGAATCTAAGCTTTCTCGGGAAATTATCACAGAGAGCTTAACAAGTAGTAAAAAAACTTGCGCTCCCAGACAGAATCTGCTATTGCTCTTGAGGTTTTGGTCGAAATTTTCCGTTCCTGGGCTTCCATGCTCCTATGTGGATGGTTTTTTTAGGAAAAAGGAGAGTAATTTTTAATAAAGGGCCAGTATCTTTCATGTTCTGAAGTCTTTTCCCTGTCCGGACTGGCATTTAAGGTAAGATGTGTAAATCCTTTTTTTGTGCGAACGTCTCGGGTCTTTATCGAACATTCTGATTTAATTGCTAGACTTTTTGACGGGCACAGCGAATCGACCATCCTACCAGATAATCCGGTTCATCGTATAATTTTTAAACCAGAGGAGAATGGCTTGTGATCCTTCAAAAGCCTATGGGCGATTTTTTGGCCGTAGCACTGTTTTTGGTTGCCGGGCTGGCATTTGCAGTCGTTCCTTTGATCATTTCCAGGCTGATCGTAAAGAAGGGGCAGGGTGCGCAGCGAGAAGCCACTTACGAAAGCGGCATGGAGACGATCGGCAGCGCCTGGATTCAGTTTACCGTGGCATATTACATATATGCTCTGATCTTTCTAGCCTTTGACGTCGATGTGCTCTATCTGTTTCCGGTTGGGACCGTCTATGGTGAGTATGCCGCTCGCGATCTTATAGAAGTTATAGTCTTTGTGGGGATTTTATCGCTGGCGATTGTCTACGCATGGCGAAAAGGAGTTTTTGAATGGAAAAGAAGGTAAGAGAACCGGGCGGGCCTCCTGTTCAATTTGCTCTTCTTGACGATATTTTAAACCTTGCGCGGGCCAATTCTCTGTGGCCGATGACCTTTGGGCTTGCGTGCTGCGCCATAGAGATGATGGCTGCCGGGGCTTCGCGCTTCGATCTGGACCGGTTGGGAGCGGGTGTGTTCAGGCCCTCGCCGCGCCAGTCCGATGTGATGATCGTGGCGGGAACCATCGCCAAAAAGATGGCCCCTGCCATACAGATGCTGTGGGATCAGATGCCAAACCCCAAGTGGTGTATAGCGATGGGTAACTGCGCGATTTCGGGCGGTCCCTTCGACTATGAAGAGCAATACGCGATTGTGCCCGGAGCCCATCTGATCGTTCCGGTAGATATTGTAATCCCGGGTTGCCCCCCTCGGCCCGAGGCCCTTATCCAGGGACTTCTGGCCCTGGAGGATAAGATCACAAAGGGTGAGGGTAGAAACGTGCTTCGCCGCTTTAAAAGGGTTTCGGGAGGCGAGAGCTGAAATGAAGCTAAAAGATATAGAAGCAAGGATGCAGGGCAAGTTTGCCGACTCGCCCCTTAAGCGCGACGATACGGGGGTAACCGGTGCCAGGTGGTCGGTGACCGTTCCCATCTCGGGAATAAGGGAGGCTGCCATGGAGTTCAATGGCGCAGGCTTTTTCCTCGAGTCGATAACGGCCCTGGATTTCGAGGATACCTTCGAGTTGGTCTATCATTTCAATTGCTTTGAACCGGCCTCCAGGGTAGCGGTAAGAGTGCTGTGCGGCCACGATCAGAGCCCTGCTTCGATTGGCGATATATTTCGCGGCGCGGTGTGGCTCGAACGCGAGGTCCATGACTTTTTCGGGATCAAGTTTTTGGGAAACCCCGATATGAGGCCGTTGCTGCTCCCAGAAGATGCCGACTATCATCCTTTGAGAAAGACCTTTGGAAAAGTTGGGGCATATCACAAGCGGGAAGTGATTTATGGATGAACTGGTAAAAAATGAGGCAGGAGACAGGATTTACTCCTTAAATCTTGGGCCGCAGCATCCCAGCACCCACGGTGTTTTGAGGATTCTTCTGGACCTGGACGGCGAGTATATCGTCAAGGCCGACCCCGTCATAGGCTACGGCCACCGGGGTCACGAGAAGATGGGAGAAAACCGTCAGTATAAGCAATTTATGCCCAACACGAGCAGAATAGACTATCTGTCGGGGCTGCTCTACAACCACGGGTTCGTCCTGGCGGTTGAAAAGCTTGCCGGGATAAAGGTTCCCGAGCGGGCAAAATACATCCGGGTGATAGCCTCGGAGCTAAACCGGATATCGAGCCATCTGCTCTGGTTTGGGACCTACCTGCTCGATATCGGGGGCATTACCCCTTTTCTGTATGCTTTCGATGATCGCGAACATATCCTGGATATCCTTGATACGATCACCGGTTCGAGGCTCACCTATTCCTACTGCCGCTTTGGCGGGGTTTGCCGTGACATCGACTGGAAGTTTATCGAAATGACGCGGGCTTTTCTAAAGCGCATGGAGGCTCGCTGGGCCGATTACGAGGCTCTTGTAACCAAAAACGTCATCTTCATTCATCGCACCCGGGATGTTGGGGTGATCGACAGTGAGTTGGCGAGGCAGTACGGGGTTACCGGGCCAAATCTGAGAGCAAGCGGCGTGGCCTTTGATGTTCGAAGGAGCGAGCCCTACGAGGTCTATGACAGGTTGGATTTCGAGATCCCGACCGGAACGAGGGGGGACGCTTTGGATCGCTACGATGTTAGATTCCGGGAGATGCAACAGAGCTGCCGCATCATTGACCAGGCGCTCGATCAGCTGCCCGAAGGCGAGGTTCTCACCCCGAAAGTGGCGCAGAAGTTAAGCCCGCCCAAGGGGGAAGTTTACGCGGCCTTTGAGAGCGCTCGGGGCTTGACCGCCTACTACATGGTAAGCGACGGAAGCTCGGGTCCCTATCGCTGTCATATTCGGGTTCCAAGTTTTGGAAACCTCAATGTTTTAAACGATGTGCTGCCCGGAACCTTGGTAGCCGATGCCATATCGATTCTTGGCAGCATCGACGTGGTTATTCCCGAAATAGACAGGTAGCCAAAAGGTTTTTCAGTCCTAAAGCTGGGTTAAGCCTTTTTCAGGAGGAATAAGAATTGTCCGAGGGCTTGGTGGGTTTCGATGGGTTCCGATTGATTTTGGGCGTGGTGATCGTCTTGGGCTTTGCATCGGTGAACGCTCTTTTCCTGGTGTGGCTCGAGCGGAAGGTGTCCGGACATATTCAGTTGCGCCCGGGTCCGATGGAGGTTGGACCTCACGGCGTGCTTCAGACCGCGGCCGACGCCCTGAAGCTGATTGGCAAAGAGCTGATACTGCCTCTAAAGGCGGATAAGAAGCTTTTCTTCCTTGCTCCCGTTCTGGTCTTCACACCGGTTCTTGTCGGGTTTTTGGTATTGCCCTTCAGCCCGGGACTTATCATTCATGATATGAACCTGGGGGTGCTGCTGGTCTTTGCCTTCTCGACCATCACCGTGCTTGCGATCCTGACCGGAGGGTGGGCCTCAAACAATAAATACGCTCTGCTTGGCGCGGTGCGCTCGGTAGCTCAAAACGTTGCCTATGAAATCCCGCTTCTGCTGGCCGTAATGAGCATCGTGTTGATGGTTCACTCCCTTAGTTTTTCCCATATCGTAGTTTTGCAGAAAAACGTGTGGTTTGTTTTCCTGCAGCCTCTGGCATGCCTTATATACCTCATCGCGGCTACGGCGGAGACCAACCGCGCTCCCTTTGACATTCCGGAGGCCGAGTCCGAACTGGTGGCGGGGTTTCATACCGAATATGGCGGCATGGGCTTCGGGCTCTATTTTCTAGCCGAATACACCAACATGTTCATTGTCTGCGCGGTTGCAACAAGCCTTTTTTTCGGTGGCTGGAACGGCCTTTTCGGAATAAGTCTTGGGATTCCCGGGATTTTTTGGTTTCTTTTTAAAACCTACTTTCTGATTTTTGTGATCATGTGGGTACGCTGGACTTTTCCCCGCGTGAGGTTTGACCAGTTGATGAACTTCTCCTGGAAGGTGATGATTCCGCTAAGTCTGGCTAATCTGGTGATTACGGCCATTGCTGTAAAGATTATCTGAATGTTTGGAGTTTAATTTAAGATGGGATACTTCAAAGATATATTCGATGGCGGTCTTAGTCTTATCGAAGGCATGGGTGTTACCATCCGCAGGCTCTTTCGTCCTCTGGTGACGGTGCAGTATCCGCGGGAGAAGATACCGCTTTCCGCAGCCTACCGTGGCCATATCGAACTGAAGATATTCGAGGAAACGGGCAACCATAAGTGCATCGTGTGCATGAACTGCGAAAAGACCTGCCCCAGCGGTGTGATCAGGGTGCAGGGGGAGAAACTGAAGGAAAAGGGCCCCAAAACGCTCACGAGCTATGTAATAGACTTTAGTAAATGTTCGCTTTGCGGGCTTTGCGTGGAGATTTGCCCTACCTCTACCCTCCAATACTCCAGGGAATACGAGTTGGTTGGCGAGACCAGGGGAGATTGCCAATTCGACCTGTTGGCCAGACTTGCCAGGCAGGTCGAGAAGATGGAAGAAGGAAAGAAGACTCAGGGGATTGCTGCCTGATCGTTTTGGTAACTTAATTAGAGGCAAGGGGACATGGATGGATACTTCCGGCCTTAACTTCATTTTACAGGCGGCCTTCTGGGTTACGGTCGCGCTGACCATTTCGGGCGCCGCAATCGCGGTTTTCCCAAGAAACATCCTCTACAATGTTTTGGGCCTTGCCCTTGCGCTGATCGGCGTATCCGGCTTTTATCTCTATCTGGGAAGTCTTTTTGTCGCCCTCATGCAGCTTCTCATTTATGTGGGCGCAATCTGCATAGCGATCGTGTTTGCCATAATGCTTTCGCGTCCGCTCAACGTTGAGATTCCGCCACGTTCGGCCGGTAAAGTCTGGCTGGGGATTTTTTCCAGCGCGGTTTTTTTCGTCGGGGCGGCGGCAGTTGCGCTCAAGACGAAGTGGCAGGCGGCGGCGGGCCATGCATACAAGGCATCGCAGTGGTCGGTTCAAAACATCGGCAATGCGCTGCTTACTCGCTACGAGTTGGTATTTGAAGTAATTTCGCTTGTGCTTCTCGTAGCCATCATCGGTGCGGTTATTACCGCCGGATTCAGCCGGAGGATAAGTTCGTGAACAGCCTGTCGACTTACCTGCTTATTTCGGCCCTGCTTTTTTCGATGGGCCTCCTTGGGATTTTGCAGCGCCGCAACTTGATCGGTATGTTGATATCCGTCGAGCTTTTGCTTAACGCCGCCAACCTCAATTTCATGGCTTTTAACAGGTTTCTTGCTCACGATCCGGTTACGGGGCAGGTCATTACGCTTTTCGTCATGGGGCTTGCGGCCGCGGAAGCCGCCATAGGCCTTAGCATCATTTTGGCCCTCTACCGTAAGATGCACTCGATAAATATCGAAGCTGCTCAGAAGATGAAAGGATAGAGCCGACATGGGCGCATTGCTTAGGGACCCCGTCCTGTTCGCGACCGTTCTGGGTACAAACCTTCCATTTTTTTCCATGGCGGTTATTTTGCTCTTTACCAGGTCAAAGCCGATGGTGTCGAGCAGGATATCCGTCGGGTCGATCGTGGTTTCCGCGATCTGCGCGATTTCACTTCTGGTAAGGCTTTTT
Source organism: Syntrophobacteraceae bacterium (assembly GCA_049976905.1). GTDB lineage: Bacteria > Desulfobacterota > Syntrophobacteria > Syntrophobacterales > Syntrophobacteraceae > SbD1. The sequence continues at coordinate 23,052 of JBMFHI010000036.1, forward strand.
AGCGCTCCGGCTCTCCAGTACCAGACCCTGTGGTTTAGCTCCGGGAAGCTAAATATTGTGTTTGGCTATTATCTGGACCCGCTAAGTCTTCTGATGTTGACCATCGTCGGCATTATTGCCTGCCTGGTTCAGATTTATTCGCTTGGCTACATGGCAGGAGATCCGGGCTACAGTCGCTATTACGCTTTTCAGTCCCTCTTTGCCTGGGCCATGATGAACATGGTAATCGCGGGCAGCATGCTTCAGTTGTTCATTTTCTGGGAAATGGTGGGTCTTGCCTCATACTTCCTTATCGGGTTCTATTATGAAAAGTGGAGCGCCTCACAGGCCGGCAAGAAGGCCTTTGTGATGAACAGGGTTGGTGATGTGGGCTTTTTCCTGGGCCTTATCCTACTTCTGATAGGTTTTGGAAACCTCGACATTCCGACTCTAAATCACGCGGCGGTTTCACACGGTATTTCTCAGGGGTTGATCACAACCTCGGCACTTTTGATTTTTTGCGGGGTGATTGGCAAAAGCGCTCAGTTTCCTCTGCTTACCTGGTTGCCCGACGCCATGGAGGGTCCCACCCCTGTAAGCGCGCTGCTTCATTCGGCTACGATGGTTGCAGCCGGCGTTTACATGTTTAGCCGTATTTTTCCCTTCTTCTCGGCGTCGCCTGAGGCCATGGCGGTCGCTCTTGCGATTGGCGCGGTCACGATGCTGCTGTCTTCGACCATGGCCATGGTTACCTACGATCTAAAGCAGGTCTGGGCCTATTCGACCGTCAGCCAGTTGGGATACATGGTGATGGCCCTGGCTGCCGGGGGCTATTTCGCGGGCGTCTTTCACCTAACGACTCACGCAGGTTTTAAGGCGCTTCTTTTTCTTTGCTCCGGTATCTTTATTCATGAATTTCACACAAACGATATGCGGATAATCGGAAAAAAGGGTGGGCGAAAGCTAAAAATCCCCATGGCGTGCATGACTATTGGCGCTCTGGCGCTGTCGGGGGTTTTCCCCTTTTCGGGATTTTTCAGCAAGGAAGCGATCCTTACGGTTCTCTACGCTCAGCCAAATAAGATTTGGTATGCGGCCGGGCTTTTCGGGGCTGTTCTTACGGCCTATTACAGTTTTCGGCTCATTTTCCACATACTGCTTCCAAAAGACGGGATTGAGGAAAAGCAGCATGGGGAGCAGGAGGCCGCCTCTCACGCGCATGAGGAAGAACACCACGGCTATGTGTTCTGGGCGATGGCCATACCTGTGATGATCCTTGCCGGCGTTAGCGTGGTTCTTGGTTTCTTTGAACACGGCCTTGAGCATTTCATTATGCGCAGCATTCAAATGCCCGAAGAGGTCGCGCGTCACGCCGCTCCGGGCCTGCACGCAGCCGTTCATGCCGTTTCCGAGGGCGCGCAGCGCGCTCATGAGCCAAATGGATCTCTTCTTCTTATCCTTGGAGTTTCCGCGGGGCTTCTGGGTATAGCGGTCGCCTGGTTTGAATACGGCAGGCAGGGGGCGAGCCGCAAGGGATTCCTGAGCTATTTTCCCGCCATCTGGAATCTGTTCGACCTCAGGTGGTTTATGGATATTTTCTACCGCAAGGGGTTGGATACATTTGTCTATGCAGGTCTTACGAGTCTATTTGTCAAAAACGATCGGCGCATAATAGACGGAGGTATCGACGGAATATGCATCTTTACCGAGGGAAGCGGACGGCTTTTGAGCTTTCTTCAGTCCGGAATGCTCCAATTTAACCTGGTGCTCATGGTGCTTGTCGCCGGGGCCGCAGTTCTCTATTTCGTGATTTAGTTCAACAATAACTATCACAAGGGCATCAAATGACTGCGATGAACATGGCCGGTTTTCCTATCCTGACTACCATCCTGATGACTACAATCGTCGGGCTGTTGGTTATTATTTTTATCCCGCCCGAGAAAACAAAGCTTATTAAGCAGGTTAGTCTCGCGAGCGCATCGCTGGGCCTCGTGCTTTGCCTCTGGCTCTATCACGCCTATGATTTCCACAAGGGCGGACTCCAGTTTGTAGAACGTTTTGTGTGGGTTAAGAGCCTGGGAATCTACTGGTTTAACGGCATTGACGGAATGAATCTTCCCATGATGCTGCTTACCTCGATTGTTCTGTTTACCGGGGTATGGACAATGTGGGAGTTGGAGCACAGGGTAAAAGAATTCTACGCTCTGATGTTTCTTCTGGTGGCCGGGGTCTACGGCGTCTTCATGTCGATGGACCTTTTCTGGATATTTGTCTGGTATGATGTCTCGCTGTTTCCGATGTATCCCCTGATCGCCATATGGGGTGGGACTCGCAAGGAATACGGCGCCATGAAGCTTACGCTCTACCTGCTTGCGGGAAGCGCCTTCATTTTGCCGGCTATCCTGTTTTTGTGGGCAAAGGCAGGCGGGCATACCTTCGATCTGTTCATGCTCCAGAAAATCGGTTTTACCCCGTTTGACCAAAAAGTGGCCTTTTTGATGCTCTATCTTGGTTTCGGGATTCTTGCCGCGGTCTGGCCTTTCCATACTTGGTCTCCGGTTGGTCACGTCGCGGCACCAACGGCTGTCAGCATGATTCACGCCGGTGTTTTAATGAAGCTTGGCGCCTACGGAGTTCTGCGTATCGGTATGACTCTGTGTCCGCAGGGTGCTGTTTACTGGTCCCACCTCATGGCTCTTCTCGGGACCATCGGAATTATCTACGGGGCGCTGGCGGGTCTGGCTCAAACCGATTTGAAGTACGTGATCGGTTATTCGAGCGTCTCCCATATGGGCATTGTGGGTCTGGGGCTTGCCACTCTTTCGGTAAATGGTATCAACGGGGCGGTTTTTCAGATGTTTGCCCACGGGATCATGACGGCTCTTTTCTTCTCCTCTGTCGGATTCATCTACGATCGCACCCATACCAAGATCATCCCTGAGCTTGGGGGGTTGTCCAAGACTATGCCGGTTGCCTCCTCGTTTTTCATTTTCGCTGCGCTTGCCGGTATTGGTGTGCCGCTGATGGCGAGCTTCTGGGCGGAATTGCTCGTTCTTACCGCCGCGGTTAAGGCTTTCCCCGTTGCGGGTGTTTTTGCCTGTTTTGGGATGATTCTTAGCGCACTTTTCATGTTGCGGGTGGTGCAGAGAACCTTTTACGGGGAAAAGAACCCGAAGTGGGAGCACATTCCCGATATTTCGAAGTTTCTTGCTGTGCCACGGGTGATTTTGATGAGCTGTATCCTGTTTTTCGGTTTGTTTCCAAAGGTTATTCTCGACGTGATCCAGAGTGCGGTTATTCCGTTTGTGACCCGGTTCTAAAAGCTTGTCAGGTAAAGGAATGTGATGACGGATTTTATGCTTTTTCTTCCCGAGCTTTTTTTCATCCTGGGCGCTCTTCTCTTTTTTGTCTTGTCTTTGAGAAAGACGCCTAATCCGGTCGGGTATCACAGATGGGCGGCCGTCGTGGCCGCTGCCGGTCTGCTGGTAACCGTGGCCTCATCCCATCAGCAGGGGATGCTGTTTTTTAACTGCTACCGAGTAGATCTGTTCAGCCAGATATTCAAGGTGCTGTTGGGTCTTGGAACGATTTGGGTCATCTTTTCATCCGGTGAGCTAAAAGGGATCGACCCCAGGCAGCATGCGGAGTATTATTTTCTAATCTTCGTTTGCACCCTTGCCATGATGATGCTTGTAAGCTCGGTAGAATTGCTTACGATTTATGTCTCCATGGAGCTTTCCTCCTACTCGCTCTATCTTCTGGTCCCGATGCGCAGGGGGGATGATCGCTTTTCGGAGTCGGGCATCAAGTATTTCATGATAGGCGTTACCGCTTCGGGCCTTATGATTTTCGGCATAAGCCTATTGTTCGGTGTTGGACATACGACTTATGTTCCTCAGCTGGTTAAAACGCTGCCAAGCCTTATATCCCAGCCCGCCGCGATTGTAGGGCTGGTGCTGGTACTCGCGGGATTTTTCTTTAAACTTGCGCTTTTTCCATTCCACGTCTGGGCGCCTGATGTGTACCAGGGGGCTGCAAACCAGGTCACTACGTATATTGCCACTGTATCAAAGATGGCTGCTGCCGCCATGATCATTCGATTTGCCGGTCTTTCAGGTGGGGCAAGTCCGGGGATGATCAAGCTGCTGATCGTGCTTTCTATAGCGTCGATGACTTTCGGTAATCTGGTTGCGCTTATTCAGAAGGATATAAAGAGGCTTTTGGCCTACTCGAGTATCGCTCATGCCGGCTATATCCTGATAGGGATACTAACGCTTAATACCCAGGGTTTTTCGAGCGCCATTTACTATGCGGCGGCTTACCTCGTTATGAACTATTCGGTGTTCATGGTCATTATGAAGGTTGCAGACGACGGCCATAACCTTCAGATAAAGGAACTTGCCGGTCTGTACAAACGTTCTCCACTCCTTGCGATGACCTTTATGCTCGGTTTGTTCGGCTTGGCGGGGATTCCTCCAACAGCGGGCTTTACGGGTAAATTTCTCGTCTTCGCTGCTGCCGTGGACAAGGGATATCTTTTTCTGGCCATTATCGGTATGGTCAATGCCACGATATCTCTTTATTACTATTTGATCGTTTTTAAGGCGGCATACCTTTTAAAGCCCGTGAAAGAATACCCGGCCATCCATGTTGACCTGTGGACCCGGTTTATGAGTATAAGCCTGATCTTTATGACGATATACCTCGGTCTTTTTCCCCAGCAGGTGGTCTCGCTTACCGAGGCAGCCGCAAGGACGCTTTTCTAAGCGACGATACTGGTGAAGTTTTGTGTTAATAAGGGATAAACGCGCTCTGGTGGCGAGTTTATCCCTTTTTAAGCTTAAAGATTATCCTTGAGGTTCCCTTCCTTTTAGCGCCTGATCTTTTTATGCCTTCCTCTTTGTTCCGGTCGAGTTGCAAAGCTTACGGCGGTGCGAGCGATTTTATTTTTTGCAGCGTCATTTTTTCCGGATCTGGTTGCCTTTTCTGGTTGCCGCTTTAATTGCCGCTTCTTGTTGCCGTTTGTTAATGTGTAAACATTGGGGTATACCTGCGCCATCAAAGTGAAATTGCTTTAAAATAACATTTTGCGCTTGCCCTGGCCCGGTTTAAGCGCAGCCAATTAAAAGCCCGATTCGCAGCTGCGGCGAATCGGGCTTTTTTATTGGCATAGAGGAGAAAAAGGATGAGTGAGGAAACGGCGGTTACGCAACCTGGAAGATCCGAAAACGGAGCGTCTGAAATGTCAGCCACACCGGTAGAACTGGATTTGGTTGCCGGTCAAACCGAAGGGGTAACTTCAAGTCAAACTGAAGCGGACAAAAGGGGCTCCAAGGAAGAGCGCTCTGTTTTGGAGGCTTCAAATGATCGGAAGGCCGTCCCCAAGGAACCTGAAAAGACTGGTGAGGAAGCCAAACCGGAGTCAAGAGCTCCGCAGGAATATGGTGATTTCACACTTCCTGAAGGCATGAAACTGGAGGGCCAGGAGCTTGACGAGTTTAAGTCTTTCGCCAAAGAGCAGGACTTAACGCAGGATCAGGCGCAAAAAGTCCTTGAGTTTGCAGGGCCAAAGATCAAGGCAATGATCGAAGCGCCCTATACGGCCTGGAAGGAATTGACGGAGCAGTGGTGGACCGCGACGAAAAGCGACGCGGAAATTGGGGGCACAAAGCTTGAGCAATCAATGAAGGATGCGAGCCAGGCTTTTGTGGCTGGTGAATCCAATCCGTTTTTTAAAACGGAGGCCGAGGTAAGCGCGTTGCGCGAGGCGCTTAAAGTAACCGGCGCCATGCACAACCCGGAAGTCCAGCGTCTTTTTGTAAGAATGGGCAAAATGCTGGCAGAGCCCGCGCATCTAACGGGAAAACCCGCCCCCAAGGACAAGCAACAAGCTTTTTACAATTCAATGTATCCCACAATGGCCCAGGAGGCTCAGGGATAAAAGAGGAGACTAACTCATGGCCACAATAGGCCCTATGGCCCTAACGCTCTACGATTGGGCAAAGCGAATCGACGATCAGGGTAAAATTGCCAATATCATAAACCTTCTTTCCCAGACAAACGAAATTTTGGAAGACATGCTCTGGGTCGAAGGAAACCTTCCAACCGGGCATAAGACCACGGTGCGAACCGGGCTACCGCAAGCCTACTGGCGGCTCTTAAACCAAGGCGTTCCGCGTGGGAAATCGACTACCGCGCAGATTACCGAAAGCTGCGGCATGCTCGAAACCTATTCGGATATCGACACCGATCTTATGGCGCTTTCCGGAAACGATCAGGCCTTCAGGCTCTCCGAGGAACTGGCTTTCCTTGAGGGCATGAACCAGCAGATGGCCTCCACCATCTTCTACAATAACATTACGACCGTGCCTGCGGCCTTTATGGGACTTGCGCCAAGATATCCAAGCGTAAATCCTGCAACCGCTCAAACGGCCAATAACGTTATCGACGCGGGCGGCACCGGCTCAACCAATAGTTCCATGTGGCTTGTCATGTGGGGGCCGACCTCTGTTTGCGGGATATTCCCCAGGGGGAGAAAAGCCGGGTTTATCCAGGAAGATATGGGCAAAACTCCTGTCACGGACTCCAACAACAATCCTTACTACGCATGGCGAACTCATTACAAATGGGACGCTGGTCTTTGCGTTAAAGACTGGCGGTTTGCGGTAAGGATTTGCAATATCGATGTTACGACTCTTTCAGGGGCAACTCCTCCCAACCTCATAAACCTGATGATACGAGCCATTCACAGGTTGCCCATTCAGCCCGCGCGCGCCGGTAACGTTCAGACTTCGGGCCAAAACGGCGAGCCTGCATTGTCCCTGGGTCAGGCTGGGTTTTATTGCAACCGTGCAATTTCGACGTGGCTCGATATTCAGGCGCTAAATAAAACGAACATGCTCCTTCGAATCGATGAGTTCGCCGGAAAGCCGGTAACGACCTTTCGCGGAATTCCGATCCGGACCTGCGACGCGCTCCTAAACACCGAAGCGCGTGTGGTTTAAACCAGAAAAGCGCCGGGCCTTTCCTCAAGAAGGTCCGGTTTAAACAGGAGAAAAAGCCATGATAATGGATTCCCTCGCCATGTTTGACGGAGGGCTTAGCGCTACGGGCGTATTTACCGGTACAAGTGTTGTATCGGGTACGACCTTTACGAGCGCTGCGGCTACCGATTCGGCCAATATACTTGATCTTAGCCAGATCGCCGGGAGTGCTGCGGGCAGAGGCCGAGACATAGGCATTGGAGACGACCCGGAACTAAAGATCGCTATCGAGGTCATGACCGCCTTCGCGGGCGCCGGCGCGAGTATGCAGATTGAGCTTCAGACGGCCCCCGATAACGGGTCGGGGTCTCCCGGCACGTGGGCTCCGATCAACATGACTCCGGTCATACCCGTTGCGAGTCTTGTTCCCGGCCAGATCAACACCCTCGAGATCGTGCCCGGCGTCCAGAAGTTTCTAAAGCTCACCTATGTTGTGACGGGTGCAAACATGACGGCTGGAGCTATTGCCTCCGGGATCGTACTGGATCGCGGGCAGCTTGGTCCAAACCTTGGGTATCCGAGCGGCTACAGCAACCAGTATGTCTAAGCTCAAGCCTCATATACCGCGTTCGGCTGTCTGGCGCATGTGCGGGAGGAAATCCCGCATGGATGCCAGATCGGCCAACGCGCTAATTGAGGCAAGGTACGCCGAAGGGTGCAGGGAAAAACTTAGAAAGTATCTTTGCCCCTTCTGCGGGGCTTACCACATAACCCATGCTACAGACGAGGAGTAACCACACCATGGCGAAATATGAACTGCTTGAAAAGGCCTTTATCGACAACCGGCTCTATGAACCGGGTGAAATAGTAAGGGTTGCCGATTCGGTAGTACCGGGGCCTTTCATGAAACCCGTCGATGCGGCGGCTCAAAAGAGGGCCAAGGAAATAGGGCTCGTAAACGGCCCGATGGTTGATCCGGTAGATGAGCTTACGGCAACTCCGGAGTCTATTGGAGCCTCTCCTCAGGGCGTTAAAAGCGGCATGGCCGCAACCAATTAAACCCTAACCGGCAAGAAGGAGTTTTTAAACATGGACCCCATTGAAATTATCAATCTAATTTCGGCTGTCGCCCCGGCGGTAACGTCGCTTTTGGGCGATGTTGAAACGCTCTTTGGCTCCACGGCTACCCAGACTCAGAAAACCCAGGTAGCGGCACACGCCCTTGGGACTGCTTTGCAGGGCGCGGTAACGGGCGCTCAGGCAGCGGGCGCGACAAACGTTACCAACACCATAGCCGCGATCACTCCGGCACTTCCGAGCCTTGTGGGCGTATTCGCAGCGGCCATTAACGCCGTTGAAGGCCTTGCCGGAAAGACTGCTGCAGCCGCCTCCTAGACGAGCGCTAAATTAAAAACCTGCCCCGGGTCCGGCGCGTGAGATAAACGCAGGGCCTGGGGATTTAAGGAGTACACACCATGAGCTTTGACCCTCATTTTGTAGCAGCCCTGGCAGGGCTTCTCCTATCCGAAGTTATCCCGATTGTTACAAAGAGCAGGTACGGAGGCATTATCCATGCGGCCGTTTTACTGATTGGAAAGCTCTATTCTTCCCCAAACGATATCTCGGGGCTTAGCGCTCAGATCGTTTCTTTGCAGGCCCAAGTCGAAATGATGAGACAGTCCGTTACGGTAGCGCAAGCGCCCCCGACACCGACGCCCACAATTGCCCCCCAGGGATAAGGAGACTTTCCATGAATTTGGAAGCGTTGCGGCAGGACTCGGTATTGCGAAACATGATAGAGGAAGACGAGGGGTTGCGCTCGCGGCCCTACAAAGACACCAAAGGGATATGGACAGCCGGAATAGGGCATAATCTTGAATCGCACGGAGACATGGGCGACCTTCCCACATGGCTCAAAAAGGGCGTTCCAGACGATACGATCAAGGGATGGTTTAACGAGGATATAGACGCCGCCACAACCTGCTGCGCTCAGATTTTTTCCCCCGAGTTTGAGCTTTTGCCCGACGATGTGCAGCGCGTTTTGGTCGATATGGCCTTTGACCTTATGTATGAACTTTGGGACTGGCGGATTTTAAGAGCGGCCATAGCGGAGCAGAATTGGGCCAAGGCCGCTCAATCCATTGAACGTAGTAAGTTCGCTTCGCAGGCTCCTTCCAGGTGTAGACGATTAGCACAGAGGATGGAGAAGGCCGCATGAGTGTGCATGACATATTTACGGCAATCGCGAGCGTCTTGGCGGCGATTATTACAGTTCTTCTTACCTCCATACATATGAGACTTGGCCGCATCGAAGATAAGCTTGACAACAAGCAGGATCGCAAAGAATGCGAAATGCGCGATGAGCGCTACTGCAAGTCAGTCCAAGATATTTGGGACGCTTTCGGCAGGCATTCCCATGAGGGATTGGCGCCTGGAAGCAAAGTGACGCGATGATCTAGAGTCCCTGTGTAAGCCGCGAAAGATATATGATTTGCCGCTTCCTTCCTTACTCAGGACCGTGTGAAAAGGTCAAAAAGTTTCTTGCCGGTGCCCGGAAGGAAGGACTGGTCCCTGATTCTGATGACAATGTTGTTGCTTTAGGCTCACGCGAAGGCGCGAAGGCGCAAAAAAAGAGATGAAAGAAACACGATACGAAATAT
>JBMFHI010000037.1:0-32405 GCA_049976905.1 Syntrophobacteraceae bacterium
ACACGCTTGCCGTCCTTTGTGGAGTTGGCGACAAAGGCCCACCGGAAATCCACGTTGGAAAAAAGCCGGGAGGGGCAGGCCCCGCCGGGAGTGTCGGCCATCGCCCCCTTCATGGTGCAAACCAGGGCAGGGCGCGAAAAAAACAGCGCAAAACAGGCAACCGCGATCGTTTTTTTTGTAAATCTCATTTTATCCTCCCTTTTGTTCTCCACAGCTAAGGAGAACGCACAATACGAAAACCTATATCGTCTCTTTTGGTGTCGGGAAGGCCGTTTCTGCGATAGGCACAGCGGGCATGACCTGGAGAGTCGTGCCAGCATGCGCCTCGGATTACCCGGCTTTGTCCCAGGCTTTCATCCACATTTTCCGGATTGTTTTTTTCAAGCTCCACATAGGCATCCACGCTATAGACGTCGCCGCACCATTGAAGCACATTTCCAAGCATATCGTAGAGGCCGAAAGGATTGGGCCGGAAAGAACCAACCGGCGCGGTTGTGGCGTACCCGTCATCGCACTGGTGAATCGTTTGGATACCCAGTTGCTTTTGAGCCGTGTAATCGGCCACGTTTTCATGCACGCAAGCCCTGGAGCTGTCCTCGCCCCAGTAGCGCGAGGTCTGCGCGCCTGCACGGCAGGCATATTCGAATTCAGCCTCGGTTGGCAGCCGAAAATGGTACTGTCCGCCGTTTTGTCCGGTAAGCCACTGGCAGAAATTATTGGCGTCCCGCCAACTGACCTCCACGACCGGCTGGTCGTCGCCGTTTAGGGAATGGCCCTGGAATTGCCCGCTGTTATGGTCTTTTTGGAAAGCCCTGAATTCCGCGTTGGTTACCTCGGTTTTGCTCATCCAAAAACCATCGACGCAGACCTGGTGTACGGGTCCTTCATCCTGGGAGCGGTCTTTTTCCTTCTGAGGGCTGCCCATGAGATAGCAGCCGGGCTGGATCCAGACGAACTCAAGCCCCGTAACGGGCTCCTTCCAGGTCTTTTGAATCGTGATGGGGTTTTCGCTGCGCGCGGCGGGCTGAGGGGCCGGGCCGGAAGCCTGAGCAGCCTTGGAGGGGGGCTGGACGGCCTGGGGTGCGGTGGAGGCTTGATGCTGCTGTGCATGCAGAGGGGGGATGAAATAAAAGTCTCCTATAAGAGAGGAGGATTCCCACGGCACCTGCTTACCATCCGTGGCTTGGCTTACAGCAAGGCGAACACGTTTAAAAACGTCTTCTATCTGCAAGCCGGGCTGGACCATCGCCTTTATGAGCGCTCCGGTATATAAGCCGTTTTGTCCCGCACCGTCATTGGCCACGGAACCGGGCGCGGTGGAATAGGCGATGAGCGTGCCCGTGGGTGCAAGCACCGAGGCAAGTCCAAGCGAGAGAGAACGAAAGCTTTGAGCAAAGGGGTTGTCCCGGCAGGCATCGATTATAACGATGTTCATGCGGTTTTTGGCCCAATCCATCTGGCTAAGGACTTCCCCCATATCCACAGCTTCGTATTCAACCTGGCTCTTGAGTTGGAGCGATGCATCCACGGGAATGAAATAATTGTGCCCGCTAAGCTGGACCCCGTGGCCGGCGAAATAGAAAAGTCCGACCCCGCCCCGTTTCTTTAGCTTTTCGCCAAAAGATTGAATTGCGGCCTTCATCTGTTTTTGATCAAGGTTTTCGCGAAGTGTGACGTCAAAGGAAAGGGAGCCAAGAGTTTTTGCCATGGCTTCCGCGTCGTTTACCGGATTTCGCAAGGCTCCCAGGGCATAGCTTGCATTGCCGATGACAAGGGCCGTTCGCTTGTCGGGCTCAATCGGCTGGGCTTTTTGGGGGCCCGCGAGCTTGATGTCGTTAGCCCTGGCGATACAGGTGAAATATCCAACTATTCCTAGAAAAACAGCCAAAAAATAAGACAAAAATATCTTTTTGCCGGCTGAGCAACTCATAGGCGCTACCATCCCCATGCCCCAAGAAAAAAGGGAGCTTTCCCTGAAGGCAAAACTCCCCGAAGGATTAATCAAAGCCGGATTACAAAAGAACCCCCCAAGGTGCGACACTTTAGGATTTTTAAAGATATCGCTCTTGGAAACCGAGCGGCATTATAAGTAAGATTATTCCGGTGTTCAATAGAAACCTTCCCGCTGAACTTTTCAAAACGAGGCCAGTCTTTTTTGACTCGCAGTCCAAAAGGGGTTATCTTGCCAGCTCGATGCAAGCCCCTTCCAGGCAAAGGGCGGGAAAAGGCAACCTGTTGAGAATACACTCTTTTTATTTTTGGCTTTTGATGGATACGAACCCTGTTGAAGGACCTTCAATGAGATTGGACGGAAAATCCTGGCAGATTGTGGGTATCTTTGCAATTTGCGGTATTTTTATATTCTCCGGCTATTTTTACCTCGACACCAGGCTGTCCGTTTTTATTACGCAGCTAGTGGGCAAGCGCTTTCTTTTCTCAAAGACCATATCCAATTTACCGGACTTTATGCTCTCGCTTGTTTGCGCTACGACTTGTTTTAGCTGGGCTGGGCGCTTGTACCTCTCCCAAAGGCAGGACGCCCGGATCGATTCGGCGTTTCTCGAGTACATGGGCTCCGCGCTGCCGTTATCCTTTATTTTGAAAACAATTTTAAAGGACTTCTTCGGTAGAACCAACACCCGCGTGTGGCTTCTGCATCCCGATTCCACCCGATTCCACTGGTTTCACGGCGGAGGAGATTTTTCGAGTTTTCCCTCGGGACACATGGCGATTTTCACAGTCCTGATGATTGGAATCAGCCGCTATTTTCCACGGCTCCGCCTCTTATGCGCCGCATCGCTTCTTGCCCTTGCCGTGGCCTTAATGGTAACTCAGTACCATTTTCTAAGCGATGTCGCAGCCGGCGTTTTGGTCGGAGTGCTCACCGACCTGCTCGTGCAAGCAGGACTTTCTCTTTTGCATAGCCTGCCCTGCAGCAAAGCTTACAACAGCCGATCCAAGGTTTTGTAATTCCGGGAGGGCGCGCATTGCCTGAGCAAGGGGCAAAGTCCAGCCCAAAGGTCTGGGAGCTTAGCCCCTTGATTGCGCCATCATTCGCCTGCCGGCCTGCGACGCCTTTTTACCCCGGACGGTTTTCTTTCTTCCACCGGTTCGGCGCTTGCCCCCTTGTTCTTTCTCCTGGCTTCTATGGCTTTCACAAGATTTTCGGGCAGCCCTCTTTTCTTTGCCGCCTTGCTCCGTGCCTTGGTTAAGGCTTTGGCGGCCAGGGGAGTTCTCATGGGGAATCCATATTTTTTCTTGTACTCTTTGGAGCTGATGCCGTGGGATACCAGATGTTTCTGGGTCAATTGCTTCATTTCCGCGCCGCATTCGAGGCAGATTACCTTGTCATTTTGAATGGAATTCTCCGCAGAGATTGGTTCAGAAGGTTTTCCCTGCTGTTGCGTCGCTTCCAAGGCTTGAAGCATGTCTATTTCGCCGGATTCCGCTTTTTGCAGCTCCAACAAAGTCCCAAAAACCTGCCGCAGCGATGAAGCGATTTCTCCAGACGACATGGGAGCTAAAGAAGCCTGCGTCTGTACTATCTCTGAGGCGATCTCGACAATTTTTCTGGTCATCTAAAAAACCCTCCGTCTTGGAGTAAATTAATTTTCATGTTGATTCGATTTTATTTGATTGTTCGAAGCTCAGAAAAACCAAATCTTCCGGTTATTATAAATATAAAACCGGGCTAATGCAACAGGACGTGCCCATCTTATATAACAATGCCGATGTTATTACGTATTGCCCTTGTTGCTATTTCAAAATTGTCCAGGCTGGAAAGGAATAGAACAATCGAAGTTGCACTAGGAAAGCTAAGCCAATTATCGTTACCCCTTTTGCCCTCGCCCTCGCCTTCGTCCTGAGGGTAGCTGCCCAAAGGATGTTTGCAAAGGCCAAAAGTGTCTTTTGCCGCTTTTCATGCCTTTATCGGCGTGGTCATTCCAAATACTTTTCGTGCATTATCCGTTGTGCAACCAGCAACTTTTTCAAGGGGCTCTTTACGGCATTGGGCAATTTTTGCTGCCGTATAAACAACAAAGGACGGTTCGTTTGTTTTTCCCCGAAAGGGAACAGGGGCAAGATAAGGAGAGTCGGTCTCAACGAGCAGCCTCTCGAGTGGCGCGCGTCTTGCGACCTCCTGCAGGGACTGGGCTTTATTAAATGTGACCACCCCAGGGATAGATAGATAAAATCCCATATCCAGACATCTTCTGGCGATAGTCCAATCTCCCGAGAAACAATGCATGACAGAGGGGGGCAGGGAGGGCGCAAACTCGGAAACCAGGGGGAAAAAATCGTCCCAGGCGTCACGGATATGAAAAACCACCGGTTTTGCGATCGTAACGGCCAATTGCATCTGACGACTGAAGCACTCCTTCTGAACTGCGCGAGGCTGCATCTCGTGATAGTAGTCAAGCCCGATTTCACCAAGAGCGACAACTTTTTCCCCTGTTGCGATTTTTTCCAAAGCCTCGAGTTCTTCGGAGTTTAAGATAAATGAGGCTTGAGGGTGGATGCCCGCAGCGGCATAAATGCATTCGTAGCTCTGGGCTATCAGGGCAGCCTTTCGGCTTGTTTCGATATCGATGCCTATCGTCACGATTTGTCTTACTCCGGCCTGAAAAGCCCTGTCGATGAGAGTAGGCAAACGGTCTGCAAATTCGGGAAAATCCAAGTGGGCATGCGTGTCAATCAGTTCCGGCGGCATAGACATAACAACAGACCTTTCGATCAATAAAGAGTTGAACCGATCTTTGCCAGGTTTTTCCTTGCTGTTGGCAGGATAGGAACCTATAATAGGCAAATGTTTGTCCCTTCCGACACAGTAATATAGGATAACCGGTTTGTGAGGCAAATGGATATGAGAAGATTTTCATTGATTTTAGCGTTGGGGGCCGCGGGTTTTATCATGGGGCCCAGCGGCGCGGCGCTGGCAGCAAAAGCCTACACGGTCAACACGGATCCGATTGCCCTGCGGGCTTCTCCATCGGAGAGAGGCAAACCCCTCGCAATGATCCCCCCCTCGTCCACGGTCGAACCTGTAAACGAGCATGCATTCACACGAGTTTTCTACACTACGCCTGAGGGCAAAACCAAAGAGGGGTGGATCCCCTTGAAGTTCCTTAGCGCCGTTCCTGCCGATGCTTCGGCTGCCAAGCAACTGGGCGCGGAAAACGAGGCGCTTAAAGCCCAGGTGGCACAACTCCAAACCGATGCTTCCCAGTTGACGCAAAAGGAAAAAGACCAGAGCGACAAACTGGCCGCGCTAAACGCGGCCTACGGGCAACTCAAAAAGGGATCGGCCGATTATCTGAAGCTAAAGGCCGACTATGACTCTACTAAAGCCGGTCTTGACAAAGCCAGGGACAACATTGAGACCCTGGCCCGGGAAAACCAGGAAATCAAACTCTATCACAACATCCAGTGGTTTCTAGCAGGCGGGCTCGTTCTGCTTTTGGGCTGGATTATGGGCTGGAGCTCAACCAAGGTGCGCAAAAAAAGAAGACAAACCTATTACCTATGATGCCTCGGTTTGCGCATTCGCCTTGTCGTATTCTTCCTCCAGCGTATGCATAAGGTCTTGCACCGACAAGATCCTGTCTACACGGTAGGCGTTTTGGCCGGCAAAAGCGAAGCCGGCTTTGAGTTTACCCTTCTTGGCGTTTGTTAGCGCCATGGCTATGCAGTAGGGGCTGTCGGAACAGTTGCACGAACTGATGCAGTGATAAGGACATTTAAAGGGTTTTTTAAGTCCCTTTTGGATGCTGTCGATAAAATCGTTTTTAATCGCCCTGCCGGGAAGGCCCACCGGACTTTCTATGATTACGAGGTCCTCCTGCTCGGCATCTATATAGGCCTGTTTAAATTCGTCGTCCGCGTCGCACTCGTTAGTGGCAACAAAGCGGGTCCCCATCTGGACTCCTGCGGCGCCAAGCTTCATGATCTCGAGGATATCGGCCCCGGTATAGATGCCTCCGGCTGCTATCACGGGGATTTTCACCCCTTTTTCCCTCTCAAATTGTGCGATTACCGCTACGACTTCGGGTATGATCTTTTGGAGCGAAAAGTCCGGATCGTCGAGTTGAGCGGTGCTAAAGCCCAGATGGCCGCCGGCCATAGGTCCTTCCACTACAAAGGCATCGGGAAGCATGTTGTAGCGCGTCAGCCACCTTTTGCAGATAATACGCGCAGCCTTGGCCGAAGAGACGATGGGAACCAGCTTGGTCCTGGCTCCGTCCTTAAGATATGTAGGCAAGTCCAGCGGAAGCCCGGCACCCGAGAGGATAACATCGACTCCCTCGGCGATCGAGGTCTTGACCATATCGGCAAAATTTGTCAGGGCAACCATTATGTTGACCCCTAGAATGCCTTTGGTGGCTTCCTTGGCTTTTCTGATCTCATCGCGTAAAACCTTGACGCTGGCTTCGAAGTAGCCAAGCTCCTTATCGTCGCTGAAAACACCAATGCCGGCGGTGGCTATGACGCCGATGCCACCCTGGTCGGCTACCGCCGCGGCCAGACCGGAAAGAGAAATACCTATTCCCATGCCGCCCTGGATGATGGGAACTCTGGCTACCAGATCACCAATTTTAAGACTGGGGAAAGTCAAAAATATCTCCAATTCTTCTTCGGATTTTTTATTCCCGGCATGTATCGCAAAAATTTTCACATTAGGCAAGCATAATAAATCAGAAGAGATTTGAGACGAGGACCTTCCGGCAATTAGAGAGCCTTCCACCAATGGAGATCTGGAAGCCCTGTCGCTTAGCGCTGCGATCAGCTCTTTTTTAGTACCACTACGGTGATTTCCCCCGTGGAGTTAAACCTCACCGGGACCCCGGAAACCCCTACGCCGGCGCTTGTATAACCGGGCATGCCCTTATAGTTCCACCTACCCCGGCATAATGCCCGGGGGGCCTTGCTATGGGTAAATACCGGGCCGATCCCGGGCAACAATATCTGACCGGCGTGGGTATGACCGCACAAAAAAAGATTTGGTCTGTATTCGAGGGCTTCCTTATAGACCTCGTTGGAGTGGGAGATAAAGATGGTGAAAACATCGGGGGACAAGCCGGCGAAGGCGCCCTTAAGATCCTGGGCCTTGAAATAGTGGCAGTCGTCTGTACCCACGAACCACAGTCGCTCGCCGTCTCTTTCGACAGGCAACGCGCCGTTAACCAGAAAAGTCACCCCCAGTTCCTTTAGGGACTCAACGATTTCTGGGCAATCGTGATTGCCAAGCACACCCAGGATGCCGTCTCTAACCTGGATCTCGGGCAGCAGAAGGCGCATCTGCTCAAGAGCGGGAGTAAAGGGTCCGTAAGTCTCCATTCTCAGGTCGCCTCCCAGGATGCAAAGGTCCGCGGGAGTCCTGCGAATTATATCAATGGCCCTTTGAGTAAGACCCGGCAGGCCGTCGAGATGCAGATCCGAGATAAAGAGGAGCCTGTAGCCGTCAAAAGCGGCCGGCAGGTCTTTAAAAAAAAATGAAACCTCCCTTTTTTCGACAACCAGCGCATTTCGCTGTCCACGCTCGTATATGCCGATGGCCTTGAGAACGGATTTCATGAAAAAATGGTAATAAACGGCATCCTCAAAATTCAAAATCTGGCTGAAAGGACTGGCCGTTACCCTGCACGAGAGGAGTTCCCGAACCCTTGTGAGGGCTCTTAGCTTCCGTGGGTAGTTTTCAAAAGGCTTGCTGAGGATAACCTTGTACATGAAAATGGAGCCAAAGCAGGCGCCGATTCCGAAAATGACGCCAAATAAAAAGACGTATGGGAAGGACAGGCCATAGTAGGGGGCAATTAGGCAAAAGGGAGCCATGCCCTCGGGGATCTGATCCAGGCCGGGAACCGTATCGCCGCTTGAAAAAGAAAGACGTCTTTTGAGAAAGCTTGAAAAAAGGTCTCCAAGCATGCTCAAAAAGCCTGCGCCAAGACCAAGCCAGAGAGGAAAGCCTAAAATCCGGCCAAGACATCCCGCAACGATTATGCCCGCAAGGACCCCCCTTATGGTTTTGTTTCTACCCAGCAGAGGCCTGCCGTCTATAAACAAACGGCCGCCGTCCACGGGCCTGCTGTATTTCGACTCAAATACCAACGCTGTCATGGGCGGGGCAAAGTTGGTCAACCAGAACAAGATTAGCAATTTTAGGAAAAGCACCATCTGAGAAACCCCGCAATTGGTTACTGTTTTTAAAAAAACCGCGCTTTTTTGGCCAAGCGCTTTACTAATTGGCTCTAAGCTCTGCTGAAACGCTCTTTTCTAAAACGGGGTAGCGCAGCAACAGGGTGAGAAGAAACGCAGCGACCGGAAGAGCCCCAATACATTTCATGGCCATAGGGACCCCGAAGTGGTCCGCAAAAAACCCCAGGATCGTAACTCCGATCCCCCCCGCTCCGATTGCAAACCCCGACATAAAGCCTGATGCTACTCCCGTGTTCCTTGGAAAAAGATTTTGACCCATTACGATAGTTACGGGAAACGTGGAGACAAGCATAAGGCCAAAGAGCATTACGAGCCCAAAAAGGGCAGGTCCGCGCGCTCTAAGGATCAATGGAAACAGCAGCGCGTCGCAAAAAAGCGAAAACCCCAGCCAGAAACGGTGCCCGAACCTGTCGGCTAAAGGAGAGCCTATAAGGGTCCCTGCTGCGCCCCCGACCAGAAAGAGGCTTACAAGTTTTCCGGCAAAGATGGGATTACCTCTCAGGTAATTGATATAGTAGAAAGGAATGTAGGTCATCATGCAATACATCGTCCATGTTCTTAGCACCATTATGCATATTATGACGGAAAGTGCCCGGTGAGCCGTGCGGGGAGAGCTTGCTGCGCCCGTGGCGGCCGGTTGGCTCTGCTGGCAGGGGGTGGCCAGCGTGCGGCCAAAGAGCAGAAGCAAGGCAAGGAAAAGCAAGGTGACCGCGGCCATCCACCAAAGGGACCCAAAACCTTTGTAGTGAATGAGCGAAACTGCCAGAATAGGCCCCAGGGCCATGCCCGCATTTCCGCCAACCGAGAAAATCGCCATTCCAGTCGCCATTTTTTCTCCGGTAAAAAAACGCGCGGTTTTGAATGCCGCCGGATGGAAAATAGAGATGCCCGTGCCGCTTACGGCCGCAAGCAGCACAACCAGTGCATAGTTTGGAGCCAGCGGCAGAGCGCAAAAACCAGTTCCGGCCAGCAAGGCCCCGAGGGGCAGAAGCGTAAAGGTGTTTTTCCTGTCGGCAAGCCTGCCGAAAACAGGCTGAATTACCGAGGATGAAATATTGGCCACTATGAGAATAATGCCGGTCATAGTATAAGAGAGGCTGAGACTGTCCTTTAAAAACGGAAGAACCGCGGGAAGCGCGCCTTGAAAAGTGTCCACCGCGACGTGGCCGCAGGAAAGAAGCAATAGAGCCCTGAAATTGAATTTGCGCATCCGCGGTCCTTATCCGAGACGTTGCTTAAAAGAATTTGGAGTCGAGAACTTAATCCATTTTTCAACAAATGAGAAACGGATTGAAACCCCATTGGAAAAAGATTGCATAAAAATTGAGTGGGCGCTTTTTGTAGTCGCCCTTGCGGTTTTTACGTTTTTTTCCGCTACCTCCTATTTCAAGAGCGCACAGGACAAAAAGCATGGAGGGGCGCCGCCCATTGCGGTGCAGGTGCGGGGAGAGGCCGTAAAACCGGGGTTCTACCTGCTGGACAGCTCCGGGGCAACGGTTGCCGAGGCTGCGGCTAAAGCTTGCTGCAGGCTCAAAATCCCCGAGTCCGAGGCGGCAGTAAAACTGACCTCCGGTCAGTCTCTGGAGATTTATCGAGGCAAAACGGGCGTGGAAATAAAATTGGGGCGCATGCCGGCCTCAGCCCTGTTAGCCTGCGGGCTTAAGCTCGATCTTAATTCGGCAAGCCTGGACGATCTACTTCTGATCCCCCACCTTCGTCCCGCAATTGCCGAGGCGATAGTCAAAGGGCGAAGACTCAAACCATGGAAAAGTCTAGACGAGCTTTTGCAAATTCGAGGAATTGGTCCCAAGACCCTCCAGAAACTCCAAGGCTATGTGGAGGTTGCGGCCGGAAAGCCTGCAGAGGGGGAGCAAAAGGAAATGAAATAATTCTTTTAGAAGCCCGCAGTCGGTTCAATAGTGTAATGCGTTCCTCCAATCTCTTCTAATTTACTACTCTATTGCCCCTGTTTCCGTTTAGTGGTAAACTCCGCGTGGTTGCAAAAAGATCCGGTCAATGGGCGAGTTTAACAGGGAAGAAAAAACCGCGTTTTTCGCAGAGAGAAACCAGATGAGCGAGAATAAGAAGTCATCCACGGGTGCGGTAATGATCGTTGGCGGAGGCATAGCGGGGACTCAGGCGGCCCTGGACCTCGCCGAATCGGGTTTTTTCGTCTATGTCGTTGAAAGTTCCTCGACTATAGGCGGCGTAATGGCCCAACTGGACAAGACATTTCCCACCAATGACTGCTCGATGTGCATTCTTTCTCCAAAGCTTGTCGAGTGCGGCCGCCACTTGAATATCAGGCTCATGACGATGTCTGAGATGGAAAGGGTGGAAGGCGAGGCGGGAAACTTTGTCGTAAGCGTACGAGAGAAGCCTCGCTTTGTGGATGCGGAAAAATGCGTGGCTTGCGGGATATGCGCGGAAAAGTGCCCAAAGAAGGTAAAGGATTTATTCAATGAGGGGCTTGGCCTTCGCAAGGCCGCCTATGTGGAGTATCCCCAGGCCGTACCGCTAAAGTATCTCATCGACGAGCAAAACTGCATCTATTTAAAGAACGGCAAGTGCAGGGCCTGCGAGAAGTTCTGCCCGACCGGGGCCATAGACTTTAGCCAGAAGGAAAAAATGCACCAAATCGAAGTGGGATCGGTGGTTCTGGCCCCCGGATTTCAAGCCTTCGATCCGTCTTCCATGGACACTTACGGCTACGGCAAATACCCAAACGTTGTGAGCAGCCTCGAATTCGAACGAATCCTTAGCGCCTCGGGTCCTTTCGAGGGTCATCTCGAGCGGCCCTCCGACAGGAAAGCGCCCGGCAAAATCGCCTGGCTTCAGTGCGTGGGGTCCAGGGATTCGCACCCCAACGCGCACGGGTACTGTTCGGGCGTCTGCTGCATGTATGCGATAAAAGAGGCGGTAATCGCAAAGGAACACGCGAAGGAACCGCTTGATACCGCAATTTTCTTTATGGACATGCGCACTTACGGAAAAGACTTCGAGCGCTACTACGACCGGGCAAGGGAAGAGACCGGGGTAAGATTCATCCGATCGCGCATCCACACGATTTTGCCGGCCGCGCCCGGCTCCGACGACCTGATGATCGAGTATGTAGACGAAGACGGAACGATTCGGGTTGAAATTTTCGACCTTGTGGTCCTTTCGACCGGACTGGAGGTTTCCAGGCAAGCCAAGGCCCTGGCCGAAAGGCTCGGAATAGAGCTCGACTGCGGAGGCTTTGCCAAGACCAACAGTTTTTCGCCCATCGCGGCTTCACGCCCCGGAATTTTTGTCTGCGGGGCCTTCAGCGGACCCAAAGACATTCCCTCTTCGGTAATGGAGGCCTCGGCGGCCTCGGCGGCCTCTGCGGCTCTTCTTTCGGACTCCCGCAACAGCCTTACCCAGTCCAAGACCTATCCGCCCGAAGATCCAAGCGTTCACGGGGAACCGCGGATCGGTGTTTTTGTCTGCCGCTGCGGGGTAAATATCGCAAGCGTTGTCGATGTCCCCTCGGTTCGAGATTATGCCAAGGGGCTTCCTAACGTTGCCTATGTTGCCGAAAACATGTTCACATGCAGCCAGGACACGCAAAAGATCATAATCGAGGCCATAAAGGAACACAGGCTAAACAGGATCGTTGTTGCGGCCTGCACGCCAAGGACCCACGAGCCGCTTTTTCAGCAGACTATCCGGGAAGCGGGCCTTAACCCCTATTTGTTCGAATTTGCAAATATCCGCGACCAGGATTCCTGGGTTCACCAGGCGGAGCCGGAAAAAGCCACGGCCAAGGCCAAGGATCTTGTGAGGATGGCGGTGGCCAAGGCCGCGCTTCTTGAGCCCATCGAAAAGCTCCAGGCTCCGCTCATCCAGTCAGCTCTGGTTATCGGCGGCGGGGTGGCCGGGATGAACGCGGCGCTAAATTTATCGGCCCAGGGCTTTAAGACCTATCTTTTAGAGAAAAAGAACGAACTTGGCGGCCACGCCCTGGAAGTCGCACAGACCTGGAAGGGCGAAGACGTTTTGGCCTATGTGGAGGAGCTAAAACAAAAGGTGCTCGCGGATGCCGATGTGGAAGTGCTGACCGGAGCCGAACTTGTGGAGGCCGGTGGCTTTGTGGGCCAGTTTACAAGCCTTGTAAGCGTTGGCGGGGCGCAAAGAGAAATCCGGCACGGGGCCGTGATACTTGCAACCGGAGCGGAGGCGCTCGAGCCTGTTGAATACCTCTACGGCCAGAGCCCGCGCGTAACCCGCTGGCACGATCTGGAAAAGTGTTTTCAAAAAGACCCCAAACTGCTCGATTCGACGGAAGGTGTAGCCTTCATTCAGTGTGTGGGCTCAAGAGAACCCGAGCGGCCCTATTGTTCCAAGATTTGCTGTACGACTTCGATAAAGCAGGCAATCGATTTAAAGGAAAGAAAACCGGACCTTGACGTCTATATCCTCTATCGGGACATCCGCTCCTACGGCGCAAGGGAAGACCTCTACACGAAGGCAAGAGGGCTGGGGGTGCTCTTCATAAGGTACAACGCCAATGAAAAGCCCGTTGTAAGTAATGCAACGGTCGAGGGGAAAGAAAAGCTAAAAATCAGGGTCCGGGACCACGTTTTGGGATTTCCCGTAGAACTTACGGTTGACTATCTCAACTTGGCCACGGCCATTGTGCCAAAAGGGCTCGACCAACTTGCGCGGTTTTTCAAGGTCCCTCTAAACCAGGACGGTTTTTTCCTGGAGGCCCACATGAAGCTTCGCCCGGTTGATTTTGCAACCGACGGGGTTTTTGTAGCCGGTCTTGCCCACTATCCAAAGCCCCTGGACGAATCGGTTGCCCAGGCCGGGGCCGCGGCCGCCCGTGCCGCCTCGGTGCTCTCCAAGCCCTGGGTGGAAGTCGAACCGATCGTCTCGGTTGTAAACCAGGAGCTTTGCATCGGCTGCGGCATGTGCGAGGCCAACTGCCCCTTTGGGGCCATTCGGCTCCACGAGGTTAAGGGCAAGGGGTACCGGGCGGAAACCATCTCGGCTTCCTGCAAGGGCTGCGGGGTCTGCGCGGCTTCCTGTCCGCAAAGAGCTATCGATATGAAACATTTTAGAGACTCACAGATCCTTGCGGCTATCCGCGTGGGCGGCAGCCGACAGGCTTAAGGGGCAGCAGGGGTAAAAAACCTTGCATTCGGCCTGGCGCCTTTACGTGAGGCAAGATTTTCGAACCGGACACGATTTGGAATTTCTCCCAGGAGAACAGAAGATGAGCGAAAATTTCGAACCTAAGGCGCTGGCCTTTTTGTGCAACTGGTGCTCGTATGCGGGAGCGGATCTCGCGGGGGTAAGCCGTTTTCAGTACCCGCCGACAATCCGGGTGCTGCGGACGATGTGTTCGGGCAGGGTCGAGCCCCTCTACATCACGGAAGGACTAAAGAGCGGCTTTGACGGGGTGTTTGTCTTCGGCTGACACCCGGGAGACTGTCATTACCTGGAAGGTAATGTGTACACCCAAAAGAGAATGAAGGTAATCGAACATCTTCTGGATATGGCCAAAATCGAACGAGGCCGCGTTCGGCTTAAGTGGGTGAGCGCTGCTGAAGGCCAGCTTTTCGCCAACTATATAAAGGAACTTAGCGGGGAACTCTCCGAACTTGGCCCCTTTGACCCCTCCCAGTATTCCCTGCAGCTTTCGGCAATCGAGTCCGTTCTAAATTCTCCCCGGGTAAGATGGCTTATCGGGATAGACCGCCAGGTAACCGAGCGTGGAAATGTCTACAGCGAGAAGGTGGATACGGCGGCTTTCGAGCAGACGTTGCGCGCGGTTTGCGAAGCCGAATACCAAAACGGGCTTATCCTCGAACTGTTGCGCTCCGGGCCCAAAACGGTGCGCGAGATTTGCGCGGCAACAGGCATCGCGGTCAAAGACGTTTCAAAGCGACTGGTCGATGTCGAAAAGATGGGCGTCGCGGAACTTAGCGGCTACGAAGGTTCTTCCCCACGGTTTATACGGACTGCGGCATGAAGCGCGAATTACGGTTTGGCGTAATTTTTTGGCTAGTCACTATTTACTTCTCTTATCACAGGGATTGACATGGCAAATACGGGGAGCAATGGGAATATTGGGGCTGTCATGGTGGTTGGCGCCGGTATCTCCGGCATGCAGGCTTCTTTGGATCTGGCCAATGCCGGATACTACGTCTACCTCGTGGACCAGTCGCCGTCGGTTGGCGGGCTTATGGCGCAGTTGGACAAGACATTTCCAACAAACGACTGCGCGATGTGAGTCATCTCACCAAAACTGGTCGAGGTCGGCCGGCATCTTAACATCAGTATCATAACGCACTCCCGGGTCGAAGCGGTTGAAGGCGAACCCGGAAGGTTTAGCGCAAAACTCAGTCAATCCCCCCGCTATATCGACAGGGACAAGTGCACGGGGTGCGGCGCCTGTGGTCAGGCCTGCCCGGTAAGGGCCGCAAACGAGTATAACTGCGGTCTGGATGAAAGGTCCGCGGCCTATATACCCTATACCCAGGCCGTACCGATGGTCTTTTCCATCGACCACGAGGCATGCATCGGGTGCGGTCTTTGCGAGAAGGTGTGTCTGGCCGGAGCGGTGCTCTATTCCGATACGCCGCGCATTACCGAACTCGAGGTGGGGGCGGTGGTGATTGCGACCGGAACCGGGGTTTTCGATCCCTCCCGCTTCGACACCTATGATTATGTGGACCACCCCAATGTCATCTCGAGCCTTGAGTTCGAACGCATCTTGAGCGCTTCGGGTCCCTATCGGGGCCATCTCATGCGTCCCTACGACCTGCAGGAGCCAAAGAAGATCGCCTGGCTTCAATGCGTTGGTTCGCGCGATCAACACCACTGCGACAATTCCTACTGTTCGGGCGTTTGCTGCATGTATGCGGTAAAGGAGGCCGTTATTTCCAGGGAGCATTCGCACAGCGGCCTGGATACGGCGATTTTCTTTATGGACATGCGCACATACGGTAAAGATTTCGAAAAATATTACCTTCGCGCCCAGGACCAGGGAGTTCGCTTCATTCGCTCCCGAGTGCACACGGTCGAGCCGGCCGAAAACGGCGACCTGAGAATCTCCTACGTTAACGAGGAGGGAGAGATACAAAGCGAGGTGTTCAACCTGGTTGTGCTTTCGGTTGGCCTCGATGTGGGCGGGGAGTCGGTGGAACTGGCCAGGCGCCTGGGCATCGACCTCAACAAGAACCGCTTCGTTGATACGGACTGTTTTACTCCGGTTTCCACCTCAAGGCCCGGGATTTATGTCTGCGGGACCATGCAGGGGCCAAAGGACATTCCTCAGTCGGTCATGGAGGCTTCAGCGGCCGCGTGCGCCTGCAGCTCGACTCTTAGCCAGGCTCGCTGGTCTGTTGCCACCGTTAAGGAAAACCGTCCGGAAAGGGACACAAACATCGAGAAGCCACGCGTGGGCGTTTTCGTGTGCCGATGCGGGATCAATATAGCCGGCATCGTGGATGTGCCGGCGGTGCGCGAATATGCCAAGTCGCTTCCCAACGTGGTCTACGTTGAAGAAAACCTCTACACCTGCTCTCAGGATACCCAGGTCAAAATGGCCCAGGTAATCGAAGAGCAGGGGATAAATCGCGTCGTGGTGGCCTCCTGCACCCCTCGCACCCACGAGGGGCTGTTTCAGGAAACCCTTATGAACGCGGGCCTTAACAAGTATCTTTTTGAAATGGCCAATATCCGCAATCAGGATTCCTGGTGCCACGGCAACGATAAAGTGGGGGCAACGGAAAAGGCCAAGGACCTGGTGCGCATGGCGATCGCAAGAGCCTCTTTGCTCGATCCTCTGAGCGAGAAGCGCTTGGATATCGTCCAGAGCGGGCTTGTGATCGGCGGCGGGGTTGCGGGCATGACAGCCGCCCTGGGGCTTGCCAGACAGGGCTTCGATGTCGTGATGGTCGAAAAAGAAAAGGAGCTCGGAGGCCTTAGCCGCAGGATCTCTCACACCATCGAGGGCAAGGACGTAGGCAAATTCCTCGATGGCTTGATCGAGGAGGTAAGGGAAAGCAGGAATATTGAAATTTTAACCGACGCCCGCATAACCCGTTTTTCGGGCTACAAGGGAAATTTCGTGACCGAAATCGAGGCCGGTGGCATGTCTGCAAAGCAGATAAGCCATGGGGTCACGATCCTTGCCACGGGCGCCCGCGAATATCTGCCAAAGGAATTTGGCTACGGGGAAAACGACTCTGTTATGACCCAGCTGCAGCTGGACGAGCTCATGAGCAAAGAGCCTTCGAAGGCGGCTTCCTGGAACCAGGTCGTGATGATTCAGTGCGTTGGGTCCAGAAACGAGCAAAACCCCAACTGCAGCCGCGTTTGCTGCCAGACTGCCGTAAAGCACGCCCTGGAGCTTAAAAAACTAAATCCCGATATGCAAATAGTGGTGCTCTACCGGGATATGAGAACGTATGGGCAACTGGAAGAATTCTACACCCAGGCCAGACGCGAGGGCGTTCTTTTCGCCCGCTTCGCCCTCGATGACCAACCGGTAGTAAGTTCCAACGGCGCGGGTCTTAGCGTCGTTTTTAAAGACCATGTCCTGCGGCGCCCGGTGAAGGTCCAGCCGGATGCGGTCGTGCTTAGCGCCGCAACGCTTGCCTCCGAAAACGCGCCACTTGCCTCCTTGCTAAAAATTCAGAGCAGCGCGGACGGCTTCTTCATGGAAGCCCATGTTAAGCTAAGACCCGTGGATTTTGCAGCCGAAGGCCTTTTTATGTGCGGGACCGCGCACAGCCCCAAACTTATAAGCGAGAGCATTTCTCAGGCGATGGCCGCGGCGTCCCGGGCCGGAGCCTTTCTTGCCGCAACCGACCAGACTATCGGGGGCGTAGTGGCACAGGTCGATCCCGAACTTTGCGCCGCCTGCCTGGTTTGCGTCCGTGCCTGCCCTTACGGCATCCCGCAGATTGTAAACAACGTCTCGCAGATAAACGAGGCGCTTTGCCAGGGATGCGGCACCTGCGTATCCGAATGCCCCGCCAAGGCCATAAAGCTTGCCAACTATTCCGACGAGCAGATAATGGTGAAAGTCGAAGCGCTGCTCGAAGAACTCGAAAACGTGATGTAGACGGTCTCCCTGGTTAGACTTAAAGGCCCTCTTTTCCTGGCTGGAAAGAGGGCCTTAAATTTTTTAGTGTTATGAGGCTTCGGCAATTTTACCAGGGGTCAGCCCTTTTTTACGGGCTGACTAAGTGGTTTCATTTTTATTCGGAATATTCCAGAATGAAGACGACCGTTCTTGCTGGTAGGAAGAGGGGAGCGGTGACGTCCGCTTCTGATTTTGGCAAGATGTGCGGAGTTGCATGATCTCTATACCGTTGATGAGCCGTTCTTTATGATTGACAGCATCCAGATCGGAAAATATCATCCATCTACTTGAAATGGCGGAAAATCATGTAGGGTGGACACGGCCTCATCGTGCCCACCGCCCCGGTTTCGGACACACGAATAACGCCCGATATTTGACGGAGCAGCAGGAGCTTGGCTGGATGCCAAATTACCGCCGTGCGTCGGTATGTGGTGGGAAAATTTTTTTTACGGTGGCGACCTATCGACGCAGGCCCATCTTGGATCAGTCCGAAAGTAGACATGCGCCGTGGGAGGTCATCGGAGATGTTCGAAAGCGGCACCTATTTGCCGTCGACGCATGGGTTCTGCTGCTCGATCATATTCATTGCATAGGGACATTTTTCCATCGTTATGTAAAAGTGGGTATTTACCCTGAACACCGGGGCTGCGGCGTTAGTGAAATGTATGGGTATCAATTCGGGGAATAAATAATGGTGGGCACCGTGAGGCGGTGCCCACGCGGTTTTCGCTTTGTTCAGTAAGGTTTTAGCGTGGTCCGACCCCGAATCAAGACTCTCTTTCCTCGATGGTTTAGTCCCTTGCACGCCTCAACTATATCTCGACTATTGACAAATCCACCACCCCAAAAGTATGGTTCTACAGCCGATGTTGAAAATGAATGAATGCTGGAATGTGAGCGAAGACTCGATTCGAAATTGACACGGGAATTAGTTTTCCCCCGTCACCGAGACCAAAAAGTCAGAAGAAGCCGATGCGCTCGCCGCGCTACGGGTTAACGTGCTGAGCATGCCTTATGAAGCGGACGTAATCATTCTAAGTAATTCGGACGGGAAGCACAAAAATGACATTGAGTACCTGGTGGAAAGTATGGAGCGAACCGGTGGTGAGGCTTGTTGCGCTCGCTGGTTCTCTGGCTTCATTGGTCGGAATCCTTATAGCTTTCCTCCTATCGCCCAAAAATCTGCCATTCTGGGCAATATTCCTTATTATTCTGGCCCTCGTATGTTTTGTTTTGTTCATGGTACTAGAGTTCTCAACTCACCGATGCCGCCACATTTATCCCAAAACCAAAACTGAAGAGATAAAGAAATATATGCATGATTGGATCAAACACGGTGGCCGCGTCGCAATCTGGACCCGCGACATGAGTTGGGCTCAGAGCACCGACATGCGCAACCTCCTGAAGGAAAAGGCCACCCGAAACGAACTCATATTGTGCTTGCCTGCAAAGAACAAACTCGCGACAGAACTGGCCACATGCGGGGCGGAAGTATGCGACTATGGTGCTAGTCTCCTGGAGTCTCCGAACTCGCGGTTCACCATTGTCTTCTTTGGTAAGAATGGGGCTCGCGTTGCTGTTGGACGACTCGACGGCGACACTCACATTATCGATGAGTTCGATTCGGGCAGCCATCCCGCATTTTACTTAGCAGCAGATCTTGTCGCATTGGTCCGAGCAAAATGCGCGCAGAAGAATTCAAAATGTTAGAGATAACGCCGTGTAGCGCCAAGAAACAATCGGAGCTTGCGCTTGAGTGGGACCAGTTAGCTGTTGAAAGGCATCGCCAAATTGTGTCGGGTGAGGATTTCAGCTTTGACTATATCCTTGTGCCTACAATACTGCGTCTCTTAGAGGAAACGGACCCATCGCTGGTTTTAGATATCGGGTCAGGTACAGGAGATTTCACAGTACGCCTTTCCAAATGGGCTATGCGAGTGATCGGAATAGACAGCTCTCGCGTTAGTATAGATGTCGCCAGAGCGAGCTGGCCTGATAGGTCCAATGTTTGCTTTATCCATTCATCCCTTGAGGAAATAACAACAGAGATAAGCGAAATGCCTTTTACTGCTGCAACAGCTTGCATGACATTAATGACTACGCCTGATCTAGTAGTTTTTGCTGGTGTTATTGCCCGTATTTTGCCTAAGAATGCCAAATTTGTTGCAATGATTCCTCATCCCTGTTTTTGGCCTAAGTACTGGGGATATGAGACAGAAAAATGGTTTAACTATACAAAGGAAATATTCATTGAAGGACCATTCGTTATTTCAAGCCGCCGCACTAAGATAAGAACTACTCACGTTCACCGACCACTGGAACAGTACTTGAGCGTCTTTAAAGAGGCAGGCTTTACCCTCGACGGCTTTTTGGAGCCAATGCCCACACCGGAAATTAACGCACTCTATCCAAAACCATGGCAGTTCCCCCGTTTCATCGGACTTCGATGGGCTAAGGCCAAAGAGGAATGAGATCGGAAGGGGCGGCACTTTTTTCCCGGAGCTCATAGGTACCAAGGAAGGTCGATGTCATCGCAAATGGATCGTGCCGCTCGGGTCATGACAACTACCTATATCTATTGGATCGCAAAGACCTGTTTAAGGCGATCTTGATTTTCAAAATGTACCCGAGTGGTGCCATCCTGCCCTTTAACCGGTAGAGATCATAAAACTCAACACATCTCTCCTCATTCTTGATCGGAGGGCTATGTCACGGTTATTCTCATTCTAAGATCATATGTGAGCTTAGCAATCTGTCCTGGTTCGATTTGCCAGAAAGCGCTTGTTCAATTGAATCAATCTCCTTGGCGTCGGAACGTTGCTGTAAAAAACGGTTAAAGGATTGATTTATATTGGATAATATTGTCAGGTAACACCTTTCTGGAAATGAGAAAGGGGGCAAGTCTCCGCTTGACCCATTTTAGGTATTGCGGCATCGCCGCATCGGGTCGGACCAAGCTGAATGGGCTCCCGCCAAAGATCGGGAGGCCGGAAACGACCGTTTCTAGAGCTTGGAGCACGGTTTTCCCGGTAGAAATCCTCGCTCCAAGCAGTGCGCTGCGCCCCTGGTTTCCTTCACGGATGGCGTGGACGCAATTATACTATTCTTTTTCGTCCCTTGGCGAAAGGTTGAAAAGGGAGGTTGCTTCATCAGGTTGGAAGGCCTACAATTAGGTCCTAAAGTAGGGACCAGTTAGTGTCCTGGAAATAGGAGATTATTGTGCGGCAAGTTAAATTCAGTATAGACGAAACTCAGATTGGTTTTTTAAACGACCATGAGAAATATGGATACAAAGACAAAAGCTCCATGCTGCGAGCAGCCCTGCGCCGCTTGATGAAGGATTTGGAACTGGAAAGTTTGAAAGAGTCCGCCGACTTATATGCCGAATTATATAATAGCGACGCGGACCTCCGGAAGCTGACGGATTCTGGGACGTCAGGGTGGCCTGAATGACGCAACTAAAACGTGGCATGGTGATTGATATAAATCTCGACCCTGCCCTGGGATCGGAAACCGGGAAAACTCGTCCGTGCATCGTTGTGACCAACGATATTTACAATGAGAGGGTACCGGTAATCCAAGTGGTCCCTATAACTGCCTGGAGTGAGGTGAAGGCTCGGATAAAGACCAATGTTCAAATCTCCCCTTCCTTATCCAATGGCCTTTCTAAGGAATCCATAGCCGATTGTCTCCAAACACGTCCCGTCGACCGTCGTTTCAGATTAATTAAAGTGCGAGGCAACCTGGAATTTCACGAAATGGAGGAAATCAACGTGGCGTTGAAGAAAGTCTTTGATCTTTCTTGAAGCTGCGTCGGCTGAAAAAGGGAAAGTCCAAATATCTCTCCCGTGTCATGTGAAAAAAGGTGAATAAAGGGATTCTGAAATAGGAAATTGACTGTGCTTCGCGCGTTCCTGGCGCGTTCGTTTACGCCATCCAGCCGGCCCCATCCAACATGGTCCCGGCAAATTCGACGGGTAAGGTCAACACAACTCTCCTCATTCTTGATCGGAGGGCTATCTCACCGGTTATTCTCATTCTCGAATCATCTGTGAGCTTAGCAATCTGTCCTGGTTCGATTTGCCGGAAAGCGCCTGTTCAATTAAATTAATCTCCCTGGCGTCGAAACGTTGCTCCAGAAATCAGTTAACGGACTGATTTATATTGGATAATAATATCCGGTAACACCTTTCTGGAAATGTGAAAGGAGGCAAGTCTCCGCTTGACCTCTATGTAAATCAGTTCTCGTCTCTACGTTATATTCGTAACCCAATATTCATATAGCTGTAACATGAGTTAAATAAAGTTTACTTCTCATTGATCCGATGCCGGTTTTAAGCCTGGGTAGATCCGCAGGCAAAAGTGATCCGTACGAATAGCAATATAGGTCTTTTGCCGGCAAAGTTTGTCTAATAGACAAAATATACACATCTTGAGAAGGGTATCTCTATGAAATTCACCATCAATCGAAAGATCATGGCACTTACCTGCATTCCCATCGCCGTCATTATCGTCTTCGCGAGTCTAACGATTCTGAAACAATGGGAAATTATCAAGGAAACCGAAAATATGGCGCTAAACGTAGGGCTCATGGATTCGGCTTCCAACCTGGTCGCGGCTCTACAGTCGGAACGCGGAAGCTCCAGCTTGTTCCTCATGAGTATTATTGATCGAACGCAGGTTCTGGCCAAACGGAAAAAAACCGACGCGGCCGGCATCCTCTTTCTAAAGAGTCTTGGTCTTGCAAAAATATCGCCAGCCTCCCGCAATGCGGCGCGTAAGGCTTTCTCGGGCCTTAACCGGCTGCGGGCCGATGTGGACCACAAGGTTGGCGCGGCTAAAAATTTGGCGGGCTACTCGGGCCTGATCGCTTCCGTAATGGCAGCGGAGAATGCAGCCGCAGGCGCCGGCGCCACGCGGGGGATAGGCCAAAAACTGGTGGACCTGACGCTTTTTGAATCCGTTGGCGAAAACACCGCCAAGCTCAGTGCCATGCTAAGAGGCTTGCTCGGAGCCGATCGTCCGGTCTCCGGCGCCGAACTAAAAGACATCATGGACCTCTACGCGCGCGTCTACTCGGGCATCGAATCACCCGCCCTGAGTGTCGATGGACAGATGTTGAAAAAAATTCGTTCTTTGCCCCAAACGCCGGCATGGGCAGATGCGGGCAAAACTGTGCGGGTTGTCCTGGAAAAAGCTTCAAAAGGTTACTACGGTGTCGATGCCGAAATGTTTTTTTTTAACGCAACCCAGCAGATTAAGGATGTCAATGCGCTCAAGAAAAAAGAACTGGCAATCATAAATGAGAAGCTCGGCCGCCTAAAGACCAGGGCGACTGGAGATATCCGATGGGCGCTCGGTCTTTTTTTATTGCTCGCCGCCGCCACGACCGCGATCTCAATAGCCATCGGGCTAAGTATTTCAAAGCCTGTAGCCCACGTTACACAAAAGCTCTCAAATTCCTCGGGTAGCCTGTCTTCTAGAGCCTTCGAACTGGCCTCCTCTAGTCAAAGGCTCGCTCAGGGCGCATCCGAACAGGCGGCGGCCATCCAGGAGACTTCAGCGTCCCTCGAGCAGGTGTCTTCGATGATAAAGCAAAATGCCAATAACGCCGCTAAAGCCAGTGAGTTGATGCTAATGGTCCAAAAAACGGTCGCCCAGTCGGCTGAGTCCATGCAGGAATTAACTTCTTCGATGGAGGCGATCTCGGAGGCAAGCGAGCAGACTTCCAAGATCATAAAGACCATTGATGCAATAGCATTTCAGACCAATCTGCTGGCGTTAAACGCCGCAGTGGAAGCCGCGCGGGCGGGACAGGCGGGCGCGGGCTTTGCCGTTGTCGCCGATGAGGTGAGAAATCTTGCGTTGCGGGCCGCGGAGGCGGCAAAAAATACCGCCGGGCTGATTGGAATGGTCATTCAAAAAATCCACAATGGAGCGGACCAGGCGCAAATAAGCGTTGTGCAATTTCGCGAGGTTGTCCAGGAGGTGGAAAAGACCGGCGACCTGATAACAGAAATTTCCGAGGCATCCTTTGAGCAGTCCCAGGGTATCGAACAGATCAACAGGGCGATCGGCGAAATGGACAAGGTAGTTCAGCAGAATGCCGCCGGCGCCGAAGAAGCGGCCTGTGCCTCTGCCGATATGAACTCACAGGCCTCCGAGGTTAAAAGCATCGCCAGGGACCTCGCGCTAATGGTAAAGGGTTCAATTTATGTCGCTACTGAAAAAAACGGTATCTACGGCGCACTCTCACCACAAAAGAAACCTGCTCGACAGCCCGTTGGCACTTCGGCTCACATGGAGGAAGAGATCTCTACCGGCAAGCAAAAGGGAAACGGAAAAAGTCTGGATCACCATGTCGGCGAGGATCGGCCGGTGAAGTGGTTCAAACTGAATGAAAAGGAATTGCAGGATTTCTGATATGAAAAAGCGAATTCACCGCTGTCCTTCCTGTCCGTAATGGATACCCACATCGCGGGAAAGGTTTGAGAGGGGACTTTTCACGCTACCTGCTCCTTGCTTCCCGCACAGTAAGAGAAACTCCGACGCTTGAACCCTCTTCGCGGATGAGCGCCGGAGCTTTTGCACGCACTAAATTCGCTTGCCTGCCGTAAGCGGCTCGCGGAACCAGCCGGACCCAAGCCACGCGGGGGCGGCTGGTTGGATAAACTTCGCGATACCTCCCCGCGCCGATGAGGCCGGCAAGCGAATTGGAGAACCCAATCTTATCCGCCTCTTTCTCTTCGCACTCCGGGGTTGTGCGCAAGATGTAGCTTTATGCGTCGAGGACCGAGACGCCCTCTTGTAGACTCTTTCTTTTTCACTTAAACTAAAAATTTAACCGCGGCCATCAGGGTGAACCGATCCGGCGTGATCGAGGACGCACGATTAGAGGAGACGATGGATGAGAGCAAAACGAGGATGGACGGTGCTTTCCTTTTTTACCTGTTTTTTTTGGAACCTGATCCTGCTTGCCGCAATTTTTTACGCGGCAAAACGGGTCCTTGGGGAAATGCACCATTTGGTAAATCCCCTGCTTGCGACCGGAAGCGGTCTTTCTGAAAATGTGCGTTCCGCCCTGGCAGGCATGAACCAGCTTATAGCGGAATTGCAAAAATACCTTGCTGTGGCCGTGATTGGAGCGGGTGCGACAACCACTTTATTACTGTGGCTTAGCGTCATGGCTGAGGGAAGGCGGCTTGCAAACCGCGCCGCCCTGGAAGCGGCCCCGAGCGTCACCGCAAAGCCCGCCGAGGGTAAAGCAAAACCAAAGGCTGGAAGCGGCCAGTCCGCGGCCGGCGAATTTGTGCCCCCCTCGCCTCAAGCCGCCGTTCAAATGCTTTCCCTTTTTCAAAGGGAAGGGCGTCTTATCGATTTCTTGCAGGAAGACCTTGGGGCCTACGAAGACGCGCAGATCGGAGCCGCGGTTAGAAACATTCACCAGGGTTGCAGGGATGTGCTCAACCAGCATGTGGAGCTTAAACCCGTTTACGAGCAATCCGAAGGAGTTGCGGTAACCGTTGCGCCGGGTTTTGACACCAGGGCCGTCCGGCTTACGGGAAACGTCACAGGAGAGCCCCCCTTTACGGGGATCCTCAGGCACAGGGGATGGCGCATCTTGCGCATAGAGCTGCCCAAAGCCGCTGCGGGGGCAAAAGACAATATGATCGTTGCGCCGGCCGAAATTGAAATAGAATAGAGCGCACCCAGGGAGGAAATCTTGAGCGAGCCTGAATATATCATTGGAATTGACCTCGGCACCACTCACTGTGTCCTTGCCTATACGCAGGCAAATCCTGAGGAAAGCGACCCCCCCGGTCGGATTCGCGTCCTCGAGGTCCCCCAGGTAGTAAATCCCGGCGAGGTGAAAAAGCAGCCCATGCTCCCCTCCTTCCTCTTTATTCCCGGTCCCCACGATGTTGCCCCGGGAAGCATGGCCCTCCCCTGGGAGCCCGATGTCAAAAGCGTCTGCGGCGAATTCGCCCGCAAGCGCGGCTCCGAGATTCCAAACCGCCTGGTGTCTTCGGCTAAATCCTGGCTGAGCCATGCCGGAGTTGATCGCACACAACCCTTGCTGCCCGTGGACGCTCCGGAGGGGGTCGAAAAAATTTCACCCGTTGAAGCCTCCGCCCGCTACCTCGAACACCTAAAAGAGGCCTGGAACAGCGAGATTGCCAAAGACGACGAAGCCTTGCGCTTCGAAAATCAGGATATCTACCTTACGGTCCCGGCATCCTTTGATGCGGTTGCAAGGGAGCTTACCGTAAAGGCTGCCCAGAGCGCGGGGCTATCTTCCCTGACGCTTCTCGAAGAGCCCCAGGCGGCCTTCTATGCGTGGATAGAGGCCAACCGCGACAGTTGGAGAAAAGCTGTGCGCGTGGGCGAATCCATCCTGGTCTGCGATGTCGGCGGAGGGACAACGGATCTGAGCCTCATCGAGGTAACCGAAGAAAACGGCGATCTTGCCCTGCGGCGCATCGCCGTTGGCGACCATATTCTGCTTGGCGGCGACAACATGGATCTGAGCCTGGCCTACACGGTTCAGACAAAGCTTGGCGCAAAGGGAGTAAAGCTCGACGGCTGGCAGTTTCGCTGTCTCTGGCATTCCTGCAGAGTCGCCAAGGAGCGGTTGCTGGCAAATCCCGACCTTGCCGCCGAACCGGTGGTAATCCTTGGACGGGGCAGTTCCCTTATCGGCGCAACCCTTCGAACCGAACTGTCGCAAGACGAGGTTGGAAAAGTTCTTCTCGACGGTTTTTTTCCTGTAGTGGAGCGCTCCGAATATCCGCAGGGAAAAGCAAGGGCCGGAATGCGTGAAATTGGACTGCCCTACGAAGCCGACCCGGCAATAAGCAAACACCTTGCGAGATTTCTTGGAAGGCAGGCTAAAAGCGATTTTGCAGATTCGGGAGCGGATATAAAATACCCCGGCGCGGTTCTTTTTAACGGCGGTGTAATGAAGCCCGAAATCGTGCGCAAGCGCTTGCTCTCGGTGCTTGAAAAGTGGAATGGCGGCCGGGGGCTCCGCGAGCTTGGCTCCGAGGACCTCGATCTGGCCGTTGCGCGCGGGGCGGCTTACTACGGGTTGGCCCGAAAGGGGCGAGGCATAAGGATAAGGGGAGGCGTGGGGCGCGGGTATTACATCGGGGTCGAAAGCGCCATGCCCGCCGTACCGGGGATACCGGCTCCCATGAAAGCGCTCTGCGTCGTGCCCTTCGGAATGGAAGAAGGCACGCGGGCCGAAATAAGGCACAAAGAATTCGGGCTCGTTGTGGGAGAGCCTGCCGTATTTTCCCTTTTGGCCTCCACTGTACGCAAAAAGGATCAAATTGGAGAAACAGTCGAAGATTGGGCGGGCGAAATCGAGGAAGTGACCACGATGGAGACATCCCTTACCGCCGCCCCGGGCGAGGAAGGTGGAAAAATCATACCTGTGTGGCTCCAAAGCAGCGTCACCGAAGTTGGCGCCCTGGAACTCTGGTGTGTTTCCCGCGACGAAGAGCATCGCTGGAAGCTCGAATTCAACCTGCGCGAACGCGCCCAAGATTGATAAATATGGAAGATATATTCGAAGCCTTGGATTCCGAGGATTTATCCTTTCGCCACATAGTTGGGATAGACCTTGGCACGACCAATTCGGCTTTTGCCTTCGTGGACAGGACCAAAGAGGGGCGGGAAGCAAGACGGATACGCTTTTTGGATATCCCTCAGCTGAGCGGGCCGGGAGAGCTGGGGCGCCGTTCCATGCTCCCCTCATTTCTCTATATTCCGGGCCCTTACGAGCTTTCCCCGGAGAGTACGGCCTTGCCCTGGGCCTCCGAGCCCGGCTACATTGTCGGAGAATTTGCCAGGGAGCAAGGAGCGCGCGTTCCTGGGCGGCTGGTTTCTTCGGCAAAATCATGGCTTTGCCACGCAGGCGTGGACCGTACCTCCGCAATTCTGCCCTGGGGTGCGGGCGGCGATGTCGACAAGGTATCTCCGGTAACGGCCACTTCCCGCTACCTCCAGCACATGAGGCAGGCATGGAATGGCCTGGCCGGCCACGACAGGGAAGGCTTAAGACTTGAAGACCAACTGGTGGTCCTTACGGTTCCCGCGAGCTTCGACGAGGTTGCCCGAGAGCTTACGGTAACCGCTGCCCGCGATGCGGGCCTTCCCCGTGTGGTTCTTCTCGAGGAGCCGCTTGCGGCCTTCTACTCCTGGCTCTCCGGACATGAAGACAGTTGGGCGCAGAACATGCGTGCCGGCCAGATCATATTGGTTTGCGACGTTGGAGGCGGAACGACCGATTTTACCATTGTGGCCGTAAGGCAGGGAGAACAGGGGCTGCGCTTCGACAGGCTGGCTGTTGGCGACCACCTCATGCTGGGCGGCGACAACATGGACCTTTCCCTGGCAAGACAGCTCGAGGTGCGTCTTCTGGGCAAACCCGGACAACTCGACTCAAAGAAGTGGCATCAACTCTGGCATCAGTGCCGCAGAGCCAAGGAAATCCTTCTTGGGGGCGGCAAAGCTTCCCCTCCAAACCGCATGGAAATAGTTATTTCCGGTACGGGCTCAAAACTCATAGCCGATACCTTTAAGGCTTCCCTTAGTCTAAAGGAAGTCGAGGAGACCATAATTGAGGGTTTTTTCCCTTACACGGGCCTGGAGGAAACCCCGGCGGGAGGCCGGCGCGCGGGACTTACCGAGTGGGGCCTGCCCTACGTGCAGGACCCCGCGGTAACACGTCACCTGGGAGCCTTCTGGCAAAGGTTTAGAACTCTTATCGAACGAGAAACGGGCAGAACTTCGCCCTTTCCCGACTTTGTTTTGTTTAACGGAGGGGCTTTCACGCCAAAGGCCATAAGGGAGCGCGTGCTTTCCGTTATCCAGAGGTGGTTTCAAGACCAGGCGGGAAGCGACTGGGCCCCCGTCGAACTGGGCAACCCGCACCCGGAACTGGCCGTAGCCGCCGGGGCGGCCTATTACGGGATGGTTCGCCTGGGAGATGGAGTCCGCGTGGGGGCCGGAAGCCCCAGGGCCTATTACGCGCAGGTGGGCGCTCAACCCTCCGACTCCGGCGCCGACACCTTCGTATGTCTCGTTCCCCGCGGTACGGAGGAAGGCTTCGAGACGCGCCTGGAAAAGCCCTCTTTCGAGCTTTTGACAAACCGGCCGGTCTCCTTCAAAATCTCCTGTTCGAGCACCCGCCTTGGCGACCGCCTGGGAGATGTGGTATCCCTGGAGGAAGGTGAAATCACGTCGCTTCCTCCCATTCGGACGGTGCTTCGATACGGCAAAAAAGGCATCGACCGGCGCCTTCCCGTCCAGCTCGCCGTAAGGCTTACCGAAATTGGCACTCTGGAGCTGTGGTGTCGCTCCCAGGATAGTTCCCACAGGTGGCAGCTCCAGTTCGACGTCCGCCAGGGCGCCGGGCAGCAAGTCCCCCCCGGTCTCTCGGAGGGAGAAACGCTCGATGCGGATCTGATCGAAGAGGCCCTTAGCCAAATCCGCATCGTTTTTTCCTCTCTTTCACATCCGCCCGAACAGCTTGTAAAGAAACTTGTCTCCGTTCTGGGCCTTAGCAAGGAAAAATGGCCCACGCCCCTCATAAGAAAGTTCGCCGATGCCCTCCTGGAATGCTCGAAGGGGCGAACACTATCGGCCGCCCACGAATCCCGCTGGTTAAATCTTCTCGGATTCTGCCTAAGACCTGGCTTTGGAGCGGTTTTGGACGACTGGCGCATTAAGGAGGTCTGGAAGATCTATCCCCGGGGCCTTACCTTTCCAAAACAACCCCAGGTGCGATCCGAATGGTGGATTTTTTGGCGCCGCGTAGCCGCGGGGTTATCAGCAAACCATCAGAACCACATTTACCTGCAAGTCTCCGCCCTGTTCCAAACCGGGGACAGCAAGAAAAAGCAGGCAAAAAAGGTTGTTTCTCACCCCGGTTCACAGGAAACCCTGGAACTCTGGATGGCCATGGCTAATTTCGAACGCCTTTCGGCTTCCATAAAATCAAGCCTTGGCGCGCTGCTGGTGCAAAAAATCAGGAGGGGGAAGTTCAAAACCCAGGAATTGTGGGCTCTAAGCCGCCTGGGCGCAAGGATCCCCTTCTACGGCCCCCTCGATCAGGTCGTTTCGGTAAGCGAGGTCTCACAGTGGCTGGAAACTCTACTGTCGCTGCCAATCACGAGCAATGAAGCCCTGGCCCATGCCGTCGTCCAACTTGCCCGCAAAACCGGCGACCGCCAGAGGGACCTTTCGCAGGCAGACCTTGACCGTGTGGCCGTTTGGCTCGATCAGGCAGAAAACGCAAATCACTACAGGCAGCTTTTGGAAAATCCTCAGACAGCCGGCGGCCGCCAGGAACAGGATTGGATTTTCGGAGAAAACCTGCCCTCCGGCCTGATCCTTTCCTGAGGATTAAGATGTTCGGAAGATGGGTGAGGGCAGGGGGTGCGTCAATGTTGTTGATTTAGGCTCACGCGAAGGCGCGAAGGCGCGAAAGAAGAGATAAAAGAAACACAATACGAAGTCAACGCCATTGGGAAAAGACATTGCCCGTGTCAGCCGTGCGCCGGATACAGGGGCCATGCACCAAGCCTCAATCGCCTTGCCCTGTAACCGTCTCGCTTTCATTGATAGACGAGAAGTTTGTAATCTTCACCGCACCTTCCGGGAAACGAGCTACAATGTCCAGAGTCCCACCCATCGCCTCGATGGCGGAGCGCAATGTGGAAATGTAGATATCGGCGCGCTTCTCCAGTTTCGCAACGTTCGGTTGTTTTATGTGCAGCTCTTTGGCAAGCCTGTCCTGAGAGATGCCCCGCGCGCGTCGTAATTCGTGAAGCGGCATCTCCGTGACCATTTCCCGATAGCGCGCGTTGGAACGAGCAACCGCCTCAGCCGACATTTTAGCTTCCAATTGAGCAAATTTACGAGCCATTCATCAAACCTCCCCGCGCAATGTCTCCAAATGTTCCTTATAGAGTCGATCTGCAATGGGAAAGTTTCATCGTACCAACGATCATGGCCGGTCTTGTCTCCACCGATCAACAAGACCGCGCACCGCGGCGAGGATCAAAGGCGTAGAGAACACGATAAGGTCGACCAGCGTGCTGAATGCGCAGTTCACGCATGTTGCCGTGCTGCGACTGTATGAGGCTGCTGGAATGGGGAAATGGAAGACCCGGGCCAAAATCGCCCAAAAGCATAACGCCGGCGCGTACCGATTCCTGCTCTCCCTCAGTCAGGCCATCCCACCAGTCGCCGAACTCATCGGTGTGCTCGATGTCCCATTCCAGTTGTCAAGGTTTGTCAGCTGCCCTAAATAAGACATTGCAGCGGCCCGCATGAGCGCCCCCTTCTTTTCTTATGCTCCCCGCCCTACAGACCCTTCCCGCTCGTCCTTCTTCTCCATTTTGGCAAAGTCGTAGAAATAGTGGGACTTTTTCCCTTCCATCCCACTTAGCTCCTGAGAGCGGTCGCCCCCTCCATTTCGCTTTTTTTATGATATTCGCCAGCGTTCCTTCATCATTTCCCTCCCTATCAGGATGATGCCGTAAGATTTTGCTCTATTATTTGCTTTTGTTGAAAACCGACCATTACTGAACGCTACGAGCAAAGCATCAGACACGTCATACCTGGTGCGAGCACGAAGGAGATCGTCGATTGGTGAGTCGTCACAGCATCGGTTTTGTCTATGCTTACACTGAATAATTATCTGCAAACCTGTAGAGCGATTAACGACGATTCCATCGGCCCTGGCATCACCGCTGGCGGGAGTCCTTTTGGCATTAAAACCGTACCCAGCCAATTTTGTCATAACCCAGTTTTCAAACTGGATCGGATTCATTCGGTCAATATCTTCCAATTCCACAGACAGGTTTGAAGAATCCGCGCCTGCATTGTTGTCATGAGCTTCTTTAAAAATTTCATCGTATAAAGCGGATGCGTCTTCCGGACTTTCTGGTGGCATGAGTACATCACGACTAAGAGAGCGCTTTCGGTTGAGCAACTCATTCAATTTGAGGTCGAAGCTGCACTCTGAGATTGCGGGATCCGGATGCACTGCCATTGGATAGTAGACGTGGATATCTCGATTTTGGCCAATTCTATAAATCCGGTCTGTGCACTGATCTTCGACGGCCGGGTTCCACCATCGTGACAAGTGAATGACATGGTTTGCTGCTGTAAGGGTAAGTCCGACTCCTCCAGCTTTCGGGGAAAGTATCATTACTTCAAACTCGCTTTGTCGACTCTGAAAGTCGTCAACCGCCTGCTGGCGTTTGGGACCGGCTACTGAGCCGTTAATGATGAGAGGCAAGCGAGGAAGATGGTACCGACTTTGTACCATGAAAGCCAATACCTCCTGCATCTCCAAGCTTTCCAGGAAAATCAGGCACTTCTCCCGGCATGTAGAAATCCGGTCCAATATCTGAAAAGTCTGAGACAATCTTGCCGACCAGGAAATGTAATCGTCCCCGAATGTCCTCCACTGCTGAGGATCAAAAGGATGAAACGAGATACTACGTGTCCTTGCGGCAGGCGTGCTTAACTCGCAAGCCGAGATGATTTATCCTGGCGTCACCCTGAATTTTAAGGAGGTAGAGGCATGGGTGACAGCATAGTCTCACAATTGGAGATCGTTCGAGAGAGATTTGAAAAATGGCGCAGTATCCGCGCCAATAGGCGGGAGCCGATTCCAGATGAACTGTGGCAGGCTGCGGCCGAGCTGTGTAAGGCCCATCCCATTTCCAATGTCTGCCACCGTTTGCGTTTGTCCCACCCTGAACTCAAAAGACATATTGCGGCCTCGGCGCAGTCGCCTCAGTTCATGGAAATAGACGTGGGCTGCCTTACCGGATCATGGCAACTCGAGTGCACTCGCCCCGATGGAGCCAGGTTGCGGCTGTCCGGCAGCGGTCGTGCTCCAGCTGCCGAAGCGATGCTGCGGGATTTCCTGTCGTGATACAGATCACGCCGCACATGCGCATCGTGGTAGCTGTCGAGCCGGTCGATTTCCGTAAAGGCATTGATGGGTTGGCGGCTGTATGCCGACAAAAGCTTAAAAGTGATC
>JBMFHI010000038.1:0-31734 GCA_049976905.1 Syntrophobacteraceae bacterium
CTGGCAATTCCCGTGTAGACCGCCAGGTCCTTTGAGGGAGCCGGAGCGCATCCTACGCTAAGTTCCACCCGGTCGCCCGGAATGACAAAACCGTAGAAGCCGCACTTTAAAACCCTGGAGACCAAAAACCATTTCTTAAAATCCGAAGAAACCGCCTCCAGCCAGCCCGTTAGCTGCACGAGAGCTTCCAGAAGCATTATGCCGGGCATGATAGGATTTTTCAGAAAATGGAATTCCAAAAAATCTTCGCTCATCGCGACGCTTTTAACCCCTTCTATCGCGCGCCCGGATTCGACGGTCGTTACCCGGTCAACCAGAAGATATCTCACTATTTTTATCCTTATATATTCTGGAACTAAAACCCATCGCCCAAGGCGCGGAGAAAGGAGAAAAATCCGTTTTCTCACCCTTTATAAGCGAACCCTTTGGGCCGGAATTAAAAGCCTTCGCAGTTTTCCCCGGCGCAGAGCACAACCGAGGCCACGGCGTAATCGCCGGAATGAGAAATCGAGACCGTGTACCGGCGAACTTTCCAGCGTCTGCCCGCTTTTTCAACCCTGCCCTTGACAAGCAAATCGGGCTTACCGGAAATCCCCGCAACCACTTCGATATCGCGAAGCGCCCCGTCAATGCCCTCGCCCGAAAGCCCCAGGCCCAGGGCCTTAAGACAAGCTTCCTTGGCCGCGAACCTGCCGGCCAGATGGACATAAGGCCTGGCCATAGCAAAACAATACTCGCGTTCTTTTTCAGTAAAGATTTCCGCTGCAAGGCCAGGGCTTGCCAGCAGCATTTTCTCCAATTTCGAAACCTGCACCATGTCGATGCCCTGCAGGATGTCCATCAGCGGTACTTTCCGACAACGATCGTCGCGTTTTGGCCGCCGAAACCAAACGAGTTGGAAAGAGCGGCTCGAACGAGCTTTTCGCGCGCGACATTGGGGACGTAATCGAGATCGCATTTCGGGTCGGGGCTCTCCAGGTTGATCGTCGGATGAATGCGGTTTTGAGCAACCGAGAGCACTGTAAAGGCGAATTCGGGTCCACCCGCCCCTGCAAGCAGGTGGCCTATCAGCGACTTACTCGAGCTTATAGGCGGAAAAGAGCCGCATTGGCCAAAGACCTTCTTTACGGCGATAGTCTCGGCCAAATCGTTTAATTTTGTCGAGGTGCCGTGACCGTTTATATAATCAATTCCCTCGGGCGAAATCCCCGAATCGGCAAGGGCTCGGAACATACACTTGGCCGCACCCTCCCCCTCGGGATGCGGAGCGGTAAGACGCCATGCATCCATAGTCGAGGCAAATCCGGCGACTTCTGCGTAAATCCGCGCTCCTCGCGAAAGCGCGTGGGACTCCTCTTCGAGCACGGCCATACCCGCGCCTTCTCCCATGACAAGTCCCGAGCGTTTGCGGTCGAAAGGCCGGCTAAGCCGCCCAGGTTCGATTTTCGACACAGCCGCCGAGCCAAGCAACACGAAAAAGATTAGCCCCACGGGGTTTATCATTGAATCAGCGCCCCCGGCAAGCACAACGTCGGCCTGCCCTCTTTTGACCGCCCTGTAAGCGGCGCCCAAAGCCAGAGTTGCCGAAGCGCAGGCAGAGGTGACGGTAGTATTGAAGCCCTTTAGGCCAAATTTGTGCGCAATCAGCGCCGCAGCCGCACTGGAGTTGTTTCTCATTATGGAATCGGGCTCTACAAGACCAAGTTCGGCGGCAAAGCGAACGGCGTCAAAATTTTTCCCCGTAAGCCACCTCGCGATATCTTCAAGGCGGTTTACCCCCAGCCCCGCGCCCATTGCCACGCCAAACCCCGCGGCATCTTCGCCGCTATTTTCCAACCCAGCGTCAATTAACGCTTTCTTTGCCGCCCACAGACCAAACAGGGTACGCCTGTCCCCTTCGACTTCAGCCTCGCGGGCAAATTCCAAACATATAGTGCGAAAATCGTTTTCCGAGATCTGCGCGGCAGCCTGCACCTGGGATCTTCCCGCGCATTCCAGGCTAATTTCGGATACGCCCGAGAGCCCGGCAAGCGCCTTTGCCCAGTTTTGCTCCATTTCGAGACCCAGGGCCGTGGCCAGTCCAAGACCCGTTACTACCACTTTTCGCTCTGTCATAACCTTTTCAATTCACGGCTTGCCCCATAACGCCGCTTTCTGGACATCCGCATGAAAAACCAGCTCATTTTATCCAGTCGGCGCCGCCGTAATAGCGGAACAAAGCCCTTAGACCATCCGGGTCGCCGCCACGCGAATGGACGTAGATGATTCGGCCGATTGAAGCAATTTGGACCCCGTCAACACTCATCGTCGCAGAACCAAGGGAATCGCTTTTGGATGTGGAAATAAGGCGACCGGAGATCTCGGCGCAAAACCCAGGTCTAAGAGCCGGGGGCATCTTCACATCCTCGACAAGAGACAT
The DNA here is from genome assembly GCA_049976905.1 of Syntrophobacteraceae bacterium. Taxonomy (GTDB): domain Bacteria; phylum Desulfobacterota; class Syntrophobacteria; order Syntrophobacterales; family Syntrophobacteraceae; genus SbD1. The sequence continues at coordinate 2,420 of JBMFHI010000038.1, forward strand.
AACGGCCGAGAGGTTGAAAGCATGGGTACGGATAACGAGCCAGCCAAGCAACTGAGCCATGGCCTCGATAAAGATCACACCCGGGACAAGCGGTTGCCTGCTAAAATGCTTGCGAAAATATTCTTCGGAAAGGCAAAAGGTTTTTGTTCCCTTAATCGACTCCCCCACCACAAGGTCGCTTATCCGGTCGTAGAACAAAAGTCTCATCCGCCGTTTGCCCCTTCTATTATCATTGAACCGCACCCGCCCTCGCAACTGATTCCATTTATGAGGACTCGGCCGAGGGTAAAGGCTTTCAAGTCGCCTTCGCGGGCGAAGAGTCCCAAATTTGGCGAAAATTTCGCAGCCCCTGAGATCGAAAGCGCAATGGCAGCGTTTAAAGCCGGCCCGGCAGCAAGGGTATCCCCCACCACGTAAGGCGCGGCCACAATAACAGGCCGAGCGGCCTGAAAAGCAAAGACTTCCCGGACGGCTTCCAGTTCGCTTTCATTAAAACTTGAGAGCATTACGAGGTCGATGCCCGCGGGAGCAAGGCCCGCATCCGCGAGCGCCGCCCCAATGGCGGAGGAAATCGCCTGTTTTGAAGCAAAGCGGCCGTCGTTGCTTCTCTCGGAGGAAAAACCAAAACCAAGGGTCCGCCCAAGTATAGAAGCCCCCCTTCCAACGGCCGTTGCAAAGGGCTCAAGAACCATCATGGCTCCGGCTTCCCCAAGAAACGCGGCGGGTATGTGGGGGCCGATCACGCCCTTTAGCTTCGCTCGAGCAAGAGATAGCGGAGATATTTCCTCACTCACGCCGCCTGCCAGGGCTATTTTCGCCCTGCCCTCTTCCACCGCGCAGGCGGCTTCATAGACGGCCCTGACCCCGGCATCGCCGTGCGGGCAAAAAACAGAGTTTTCCCCGCGCAATCCGAAGTGTATGGAGGCCTGGCAGAAAGCGACGTTATTTAGCATCCCCAGAGGCCAAAGAGGGTATATTTCCCGGTAGCCCTGAAGAAAGAACCTGTCGTAGTCGATAGCGCCATCGCCCTTAAGGGACCTTAACACGGCGGGGAGCAGATCCTCGACGTGATAGTCCACCATGCCCATCCCGGCAAAAAAACCCATATCCCCGGGGTCAAACATCGCCTGGTCAATGGAGGCCGCGCCAAGGGCCTCCCCCACCGAGGCCATGAGCAGCGAAAGATGCTTTCCCATTGTACGGGCAAGCTGCGGGGGCACATCGGTTTTAATTGCAGAAAGATTTTGGGCCTTTGCGGCGAAACAACCAAACTCGGGAACTTCAACCGCGGCCGATCTTGCGCACAAGAGAGCCTCGACAATCTCTTGAACTGAATTCCCAAGCGAGCAGACCGCTCCCAGCCCGGTTATCGCCACGCACTCAGAGGAAGAACAGGAAGGGTTTTGGAGGCCTTCATTCATGTACGAAATTTACCCAGGCAAAGACATGCGTTCTGACCGCCAAAACCGAAAGAGTTGGAAAGGGCAATAGCGTGTTCGAGCGGGCGGGCTTCATTGGGTACATAATCCAGATCGCACTTTGGATCCGGGAACTCGTAGTTGATGGTGGGAAGAACGATGGAGCCATTCATGCCCATAATGGTCAAACCCGCTTCTATGGCCCCTCCACCGGCAATCGTGTGGCCGGTCATCGACTTATTGGAGCTTACCGGAACGAGTTTAGCCCTCTCGCCCAAAACTCTTTTTATTGCCAGGGTCTCTATCTGGTCGTTTTGCAGGGTCGAGGTTCCGTGGGCGTTAATGTATTCGATATCAGCCGCGCAAAGGCCGGCATCGGCAATGGCCCGCTCCATGGCAAAAACGGCTCCGTCTCCCTTAGGGTGTATGTCGGTTATCCTGAAGGCATCCGCGGAGGAACCATACCCCAAAACTTCGGCATAAATCGGGGCGCTTCGCGCCTCTGCGTGTTCCAAAGATTCCAGAACAAGCGCCCCTGCCCCCTCGGACATGACAAAACCGTTTCTTTTTCGGTCAAAAGGCCTCGAAGCCTTGTCGGGCGAAGAGTATTTTTCGGCAAGGGCGCGAATGAGAACAAACCCCACAAAGCCCATGAAGTTCAGGTTGGATTCGCACCCACCGGCGACCATAACGTCGGCCTTTCCCGCCCTGATCGTTCCCACAGCCTCCCCTATAGCCTGGGCCCCGGCCGCGCAGGCGGACACCACGGTAAACCCGGCACCCCTGCAATCGAAAAGAATCGACAGGATCGATGCGGCGACATCGGGCTTTCTGCGGAAAAAATTAAAGAAAGAATAGGCGCCGTCCTTGGTGAGGCCCAAAATGTCCCAGCCATCCCCACCCGCATGACGATATAAGCGCACGAGGTCTTCAACCGTTGGGTTTTCCCCGTGATAGCCAAGGCTTACGCCTATCGTGGCACGGTTTTCGATTGAATCCAGACGCGCCATTTCCGCGGCTTCGGAGGTAGCGGCTATCATGAGCTTTAGACCACGCGAACTGCACTTTTCGATACCCTGAAGCCTTCCGGCCTCAAAACCGCTCAGCCAGGAATCGCTCACCTGCCCGCCAACCCGGCAGGGAAGCCCCCTGGTCTCAAAGGAGCTTATGATATCAATGCCGGAGACACCGTTTCGAGCATTTTCGAAAGTCTCACCGGAGTCTTTTCCAATCGGCGTGATCATTCCGTAACCGGTAACGACCACCCTCCTTCTTTTGTTTGTAGGTGCGCTCAAATACAAAATTCCCTACTGGCGGTGGGACCGCCTGCCAAGACTGCTTCGCCCATCCAAACGGTCTTTTCGCTATCGCCGGATCAAAAAATGTTCTTGGCTTCCTGGATCTGTTTCAGCCACTCTTCTATGAGCTCATCTCCGCTGGTAAACGCAGCCGGCTCGCTGCACGCTCCACACACAATCCTGGTCTCATCCTCCAGCTTCCAGTCCTGCGCCCCGCAGGAGCACTTTTCCGGCAGAGTATCCAAAAGACTGTCCACCCCTTCGGCCAGGGAGGATACCGTAACCAGCACGGGCAGTTCGTCCATGTCCATACCGGCGTGGATCTTGTCGCCGTAGCCGTCATATCTCATTGCCAGCACTTCGACGGCCTTGCCGGTCAGTTTTCCATCCGAATCTATGGCGCTCTCTTCGCCGAACAATTCCTCGATATGATCTATAACCGTTCGCCTGGCCATCTTTATGCCGAAAGTCTGCTCCAAACGATAGTTTATATCCAGAAAATCGAGCGATTCAGCCCCCAGATCCTTCATGAGGGAACTCTCCGGTTTAATTCTACCCGGATCGATATCGATACCTTCCGCAATGGCTTTTTTGACTTCTTCCATTACCCTTTGTTCGGCAATGAGATTTTGTTTCATTATGAGTCAACCCCTGTCTATAATTTTGGCTTCCTTGCCCAAGCCGGGCGATATAAACTATTGCTCAGGCCGTTGTCAACCACTACGGTCTGACCACAAATCCCGCGAGCCGAGGGGCTGCAAAGAAAGACCACCACGTCGGCCAGGGCTTCCGGGCTAACGCACAGCTCATCTGGGATATTTTCCAGATCATCCATGTACTGCCTGAGGGTCTTGAACGAATCGGTCCTTACAATTCCTCCACAAACCGCATTGACGTGGACGCCCCTTTGGGCAAAACTTTGGGCGCAGTCGCGCACAAGGGTTTCCATGGCGGCCTTCATGCTTCCAAGCGGGTAGGATGGATTATAGAACCGGCTCCCGAGGCTCGATATAAAAACGATCTTCCCTCCCGAGGCTTCCAGCAGTGGAAGAGCCTTCTGAATGCAGAAGATGTTGCCCATGTAGTTGGTTTCGACAAGCTGCTTCATTTCTCTTTCAAGAAGTTTCTCTATCGGCTTAAAAGGAGCCCTGGCGGCGTTTAGCACCAAAAAATCGAGCCGTCCGCGCCAAGCGGAAACCACCTGCATCATTTCAGAAACCGAGGCTTTGGAACCGATATCCGCGGCAACGGCAAGGGATTTTCGGCCAAGCTCCTCGATTTCGCGACAGACGCCTTCGGCTTTTGTCTTCGAAGTTCCTTCGGGCTTGGAATGGTTTACCAGCACATCGGCGCCCGCTTTCGCAAAAGCCAGGGCCACGGCCTTGCCTATCCCCCTCGAACTTCCCGTTACGAGAGCAACTTTATCCGTAAAAAAACTGTTTTCCACAACCAATAGATTTCCCCGAGAAGATTTACTACCGGCATTCCCGTAAGGAGTCCACGCCGGAGACCGGGCACTATTCTAGCATAATCGGGCAATATTACAACCAAATGAAGAGCAGTCGCCAAGGAAGGTCAGGACTGCCCCCATCGAAAATCAGCGTCAAAGACGGACTTGGAGTACAGCTGGAAAAAAAATCGCGTTTGCCTGCGAACAACATTTCCCAGGGCATTAAATATTTGCTATTTCGCCCTTTGAGGGCTTGTGGGTCCAATGGTTACTTTTTAGCCCATGGTCCCTGGAAAAGCTTACCTTGCAGGGCGGCAGATTTTTATGGAGCTAATCACATTTTCCAAAGGGAGAAAAACATGCAGCTCATCTCAGTTAAAATCGAAAAACCCGAGGATATCAATTTCATTTTGGGCCACACCCATTTTATAAAGAGCGTTGAAGACATCCACGAGAGCCTGGTGTGCGCCGTACCGGGAATTAAATTCGGGATTGCCTTTTGCGAGGCCTCCGGACAATGCTTAATCCGATGGTCGGGCACAGACCCGGAAATGATCGAGCTTGCCCGCAAAAATGCCGGGATCGTTTCCGCCGGTCACAGCTTCATAATTTTTCTGGGGCCTGGTTTTTTTCCCATAAACGTGCTTAACACCATCAAGATGGTCCCGGAAGTTTGCAGGATTTTCTGCGCGACGGCAAACCCTACCGAGGTTATCATCGCAGAAACCGAGCAAGGCAGGGCGATCCTGGGGGTCGCAGACGGATTTACCCCAAAGGGGATAGAAGACGAAGCAGGAATCGGGTGGCGAAAAGATCTGCTGCGAAAAATCGGCTACAAGCTTTAAAGGGAGCCCTCTAGCGTCCGCCGGCCCTCTTTGCTATGGCCAGAACCGTTTGTACGTAAGGCCCGCTGTGGTTGTAGTTAAAGATAACGGCCTCTTTTTGCGAGCGCGTTTTCGCCTCACACCACCCGTAGGCCCTCAGATAGTTGGCGGTACTGAAAATAGCATCCGCGGCGTTGTTTAGATCGATTCGCCCGTCGCCGTTTCCATCCACGCCGTATTTTAACAGGCTGGTTGGCAAAAACTGCGGCCAGCCAATCGCGCCCATATAGGAACCTCTGAGCCCCTCGACCTTCATGCCGCACTTTTCTTCCAGTTCGAACAGGGCGCGCAATTCCTTGTAGGCCCAGGCGGAGCGGTCGAGCAGCTTTTTGTCGAAGGCCGCCCGCCCCCAGGCCAGGCGGTCCTGGGGAGAAATCGAGCGCCATACCTTGTCACGATTGTCCTTGCGATACATCAGGGCGAAGGTCGAAAAGACAGCCAAGGTGGGAGTCTTGCCGGTAAATGAGCCAAAATGGGTTTCGACAAGAAACAGGGCCGCAATAATTTCGGGCTCAACGCCGTACTCGGCTTTTTCCTCAAGGAAGCAATTCCTGTGGTATTCAATGAAGCAGCGCGTGGCCTCTATTTGCGAGGGCGCAAGGAAATGGCTGTAGTCAGGCGGGAGGCCTCCCGTTTTCATCGTGGAGCAGACCAGATGAAACATGGGCGCGGGAGCCGACCGGAAAGCCCGGGCGACCATGCGGCGCGAAAAACCTTCCCTTACCAGCCTGCCCTGCAAATCTTTGTAGGGCTGCGGCTTGACCTTCGCACGGCAAGGGAGGGCAAAAACAAAAGCCATAATCAATACCAGCGGCAAAACGACGAAAATTTGCCTGCCGGTCACAACACTTCGCCTGAGCATGTGGGAACACCTCATCCGGATGTGGAAATTAAATGGTGGCAAGTCGGGCCGAGATCTATTTGCCTTGAGGTTAATAAAGGTTTTATTATAGTTTAACATGCGTTCTGATGCAAATTCGACTTCACGAGCCTTTTCCCCTGTTCGTTGGAGGCTTTTCGACTCCTGCCCGGCCACAAAGCCGGGGCAGTGTCTGAGCGGAGATACTATGTGCGCGGCTACCGAACCGATCGCCTCTGAGCAGGTGCAAATCGGGGATTTCAAAAATCTTAGAGACCGTACCATCCAAGTCATCGAACGGATGTTGGCCCTGGGACTCTCAGAGCGGCAATCGTGCCTGGAGTGGCGAGAAAAACTGGAGACCAACACATTCAATCTCGTTGTGGTAGGCCAGTTCAAACGGGGAAAAACCTGTCTAATAAACGCCATGCTTGGCGCAAGCATTCTGCCCGTTTCCGTTATTCCCCTCACCTCGATCGTAACAGCGCTCGTCTACGGGGAAAAACCGTGCGCCAGGGTGTTTTTTAACGACGGCAAAACTGCCGAGATACCGGTTGAATCCCTTTGCGAATACGTCACAGAAACGGGCAATCCCAATAATCTAAAGGGGGTTTCGGAGGTAACGGTATTTTATCCTTCCCCTTACCTCAAGGACGGAGTACGGCTGATCGACACCCCGGGCGTGGGTTCTGTCTATGCGCACAATACGGATGTGGCCTACAAGTTTTTGCCCAAATCCGATGCGGCCCTTTTCCTGCTTTCGGTAGACCAGCCGGCAAGCAGCGCCGAAATTGAGTTTTTAAAAGATGTTCGCGAATACGCCGCGAGGATATTTTTCCTTTTGAACAAAACCGATTATCTTTCGAGCGACGAGGTTGACAAGGCGATGGCCTTTGCAAAACAGACGATCGAAGGGATAATGGGCGCAGATAATCTCAAGATGTTTCCGATTTCCGCCAAGCTGGGTCTTAGGGCAAAACAAAGCGGATCGACAGAAGATTTGTTACAAAGCGGCCTTCCCCGCTTTTGCGAGGCCCTGGACCGTTTTTTAGCCCATGACAAAGGCTGGGTCCTTATCGAATCGGTTACCGACAACCTTCTCAAGGTTCTTTCCCGAGAGAGGTTGGAAACCGATCTAAAGCTAAAATCCCTGGGAACCCCTGTTGAGCAGATTAGAGAAAAAATAGAGGCCTTCGAGGGCAAAAAGCATCAACTGGTCGAAGAAAGGGAGTCTTTTGACGCCCTTTTTACCTCGGAGCTTCAGCGGTTTGTAATAGACGAGCTGGACCGGGGGCTCTCGGAGATGAAGAGCAATCTCACGCCCAAGATGATCGAGCAGTTCGAGGCCTTTCAGGAATCCCAAAAGGAACTCTCACTTAAAGAGCTAAACGATGCGCTCGAACAGTTTGTTACCGAAAAAATCCAGGAGCGCTTTACAGCATGGCGAGAACTGGAAGACGAACACCTAACCGGCTCCTTTGACGCCGTTTGCGCACGGTTTGCCGCAAAAGTAAACGCAATGACCGACTCGCTGCTCGATTTTTCGTCCCAGCTTTTTTGCGTACCCTTCGAAACAGTCCAGGCGCAATCCCTCAGGGCCTCCGAGTCTTCGTTCAACTTCAAGCTCCACGGCGACACGGTCGGCCTGGACATGCTTACCGATTCCCTTACGCAGATCGTACCGGCATACATAAGCGGGAAGTGGAAATTTCAGCGTTTAAGGGATTGGGCCATACGCACCGCCAACAAAGCCATTCTCAACAAGAGAAAGCGGCATATGATCGAGATGGTTGAGATGCAGGCGGGCAGGCTCAGGTCGGACTTTCTTGCCAGACTAAACAGGAGCGCCACAAGCTTCCGGCGCAGTATCATCGGCAACATGGACACGGTGGCCGAAGCGATCGCAAGGGCCATAGAGAGCGGCATCGAGCTTCGCCTCAAGGGAGAAGAGGAAGCGGCCCGCATAAAGAGCAAGCTTGGCGAGCGCATTGCCGGCATGGAACGTATAAGAAACGATCTTGTCGAAATCAGAAATGAGAGGGCAAACAGTAAGATCGGTTGCGTTTCCAGAACATAAATTGCATTCGTTACATCTTGTTTTTTTCGCATCTTCTCGCGGCAAACCTTTTCGAGACTGGAAAACCAATGAACGCAAATATCTCCGAATCCCTTAAAAAGCAGCGGGATCTCATAATCGAGGAAGGTTTGGGCCTGGCATTGGACCGACATACCAGCCTGCTCGAAATAGCCGTTATTTCCTTATACAACCGGCTTGCAAACCGACTTTCCTCAAGCCCCGAATCGTTTCGGGAAGGAGGGGCGATCGCCGCCACGGGTCTTTTCGGACGCGGCCTCTCGGGCCCCAGCCAACCGGTATCGCTAGTATGCCTTCAAGGCGAGGATTCTCCCGCCAAAGACGGTTGGACAGATGAGATCACCGGGCCTCTCATGGAAGCCGGATGGCAGGTTGACGCCTCCATGGGATCGGTCGAGGCGATAATGGAGCGCGCGCGCGCGGATTGGGATTTTTTCCTCAAGCTCCTGGACCTCAGATATATTTCCGGAAATCGCGCACTCGCCGACCGGCTCGAACTGCAACTCGACGACTACATCGCGCAAAATCGCAGCGCTTTCTTTGGTTCCCTGCGTAAAGCCATCGCAACCAGAAAGGAACTTCTCGACACCCCGGGCCATTGGCTCGAACCTGACATCGCGGAAAACCCGGGCGGACTTTCCGAAATAACCGGTATCCGGGCCGGTTGCCGTATCGAGTCCAGGGCGCGAAACCTCGATGACGCTATTTTCCTTGGCTACCTGACAAGGCAGGAAGTCGACTTCCTTCAAACCGCGGAGAAAACCTATTGCCGTTACATGAACCTTCTGGAGGGCCAATTTAAGGGCAAGACCACCGTGATGACCTTTGAGGCCCAGGAAATGATTGCGCAAAAACTTGGATACGCCGAGAAATCGGGTTTTTTCCCTGTTGAGATATTCATGCAGGATGTCCACCGTCTTTTCAAAGGCGTAGCGACGGTTTCCATGGAATTTTGGGAAAGGCTCGGGGAGGGACTCGAAGGCACAAACGAGGAGAACGGAGTCTTAATAGAGGAAGGGCTTTTTTCCAGATCGGGAAAGATTCACATTCAAACCGAGTCCTACCCGGCGACTCCCGCACGCTTGGTTCATCTCTTCGTTTTGTGCGCCAGGCATGGTCTGGGCCTTGCCAACGTCACCAGACAATGGATTTCTCACAACAAAAATGTTTTCGACGCCGCCTCCGGAGACCCCGCGGTAAAAGAAGAGTTTTTCGAACTTTTGCGGGCAGATTCAATCCAGGTCCCGGTTTTACGCCGTTTCTACGACTGCGGGCTCATGACGGGACTTATCCCCGAATTGGCCTCGGTGCATGCGCTGGTGCAACATGACAAGTTCCACCTCTATCCTGTCGAGGAACACCACCTGCAAACCGTATCGGAATTAAAGAAGATCCTTACCGGAGCCTACTGCGAAGAGGAACCCGAAATTACCGTGACCGCAAGGAACTTGGGAGACCCGGCCCCCTTGCTTCTGGCTGGACTTCTCCATGACATCGGCAAAAGTGTTGGAAGCGGACATGCCGCGGCGGGCGGCGAAATGATCCCGGCCATCGCAAAACGCATCGGCCTGTCTTCAGTCGAGGCCGAAGCGGTGCATTTTCTGGTATCCCAACACGTGCTCCTGCTAGACAACGCATCCCTTAGAGACCTGGCCGATCAAGAAATGCTTTCCAGCTGCGCGGCAGCGGTTGGAAGAAAAGAGTACCTCGATCAACTCCTTCTTCTAACCTTTGCCGATATGCAGGCCACCGGCCCCCTTGCGTGGGACAAATGGCGCAATACGCCCGTAACAAGACTCTATTGCAATCTAAGAGGCATACTGGAAAAAGGCGAACCAAGCTCCAGGGTCATCTCCGAGAGGGCCGCAAAGATCAAAAAACAGATCGAAAGCCGCGTTTGCGATCTTCTTAGCCCCGGCGAGCTGGAAGCCTGGTTTTCTCAACTCGCCCCAAGGTATCTGCTCTCGATTTCGCCCGAGGAGATAGTAAAGCACATAGAGCTTAGCCGAAAGCTAAAGGAGCCCGAGAGGGATTTTATCCTGGAAGTCTCAGCTGGAGGGGAAACGGCGGAAATAACCCTTATGAGCTACGATATGCCGGGCCTTTTAGCAAAAGCTGCCGGAATTCTTACGCTTCGCAGGCTAAACATCACAGGCGCTCAAGCCTTCACGATGAATGAAGAAATTTCGATTCTCATCTTCCAGTGCCGGTTATCCGATTCGGCAAAGCCCGTTGACTGGGATGGGATGCGAAAGGATATGGACAGCCTGCTCAAGGGCAAATTCGCCCTCGACTACCGCATTGCCGCGCACTCGGCCGAAGCATTTCAGCCCAAACCGCTGCGCGCCAGTGCAAGCGAGATCATAGTCGATAATGACTCTTCGGCTCTGTACACCATTTTGGAAGTCTACACGACCGATAGAATAGGCCTTCTCTACACCATCACAAGGACTTTGCACGAGTTACAGATTCCTATATACGTGGCCAAAATCACGACAAAAAGCGACCAGGCCGCCGATGCCTTCTACATTCGGACCCGAAAGGGAAAAAAGGTTGCCGATCCCGAGCAGATAGACGAGATCAAAAGGGCCCTTCGCTTCTGTCTGGACGGGGAATCGCAATGGGAGTAGGGATAAGGGCCGGTAAGCGACGGAAATAGTAAATGGAGCGGCCGTCTTTGCGGCAAGTAAAAAATGAAAACGGAAGAAGTGGAGTTTACAAAGTGGAACCGGTACTGATCGAAAAAGAGCCCCCCGTAGTCCGGCTTATTTTAAACAGGCCAAGAGTAAGAAACGCGCTTTCCCTGGAAATGATAAGAGCCATCAGCTCAGCACTCGATCACATAAGCGCGGACCCAAGCATATCCGTTGTCATTCTTGGCGCCAACGGCCCGGCGTTTAGCGGCGGTCACGACCTTATGGAGATGACCGGTAAGAATGGAAACATCGTCGAGGTGCGGGAAATATTCACGGCCTGCAACAAGATGATGCTAAAAATCCACGAACTGCCCCAACCCGTAATAGCCCAGGTGCAGGGCGTGGCGACAGCGGCCGGCTGCCAGCTCGTTGCGGCCTGCGATCTTGCGATAGCCGAAACCGCGGCACGATTTGCCACCCCCGGCGTAAAGATCGGCCTTTTTTGCACTACGCCAATGGTCCCTCTGGTGCGGGTGATCGGAAGGCGCCGGGCAATGGAAATGCTCTTAAGCGGCAGGTTCGTCTCCGCCCAGGAGGCTTTGCAGTTCGGCCTTGTAAACAGGGTGGTCGAAGCGGAAAACCTCGCTGAGCAAACCCACGATTGGGCGCTGGAACTGGCGCAGGCCAGCCCCTACGTTCTGGCTCTTGGCAAAAAAGCCTTCTATTCTCAGGTCGATCTGGATGAAAAGTCGGCCTACGAGTATGCAAAAGAGGTCATAGCGATGAATTGCATGGTCGAAGACGCAAAGGAAGGAATGAGCGCGTTTCTTGAAAAAAGAAAGCCTCAGTGGAAAAAGCGGACTAAGTCTTAATGGAAATCTGGACAGAGGAATAAAATCCACCCGGAATCATTGCAATCAGAAACCCGCCGATTTAGCGCAGGAGGAGTAGGAGGGAAATTTTATTTTGATTTAAAAGGATTTTCATACGAGGATAAAACCAAGAGAAGATTTACTAACCTATTGAAGTCACAAGGTTTAAATTCTTAAGCGCCGAAGGCCGGACTTTAGCCCGGCATGGAGCCCTTAAGCTTTTCCGGCCTGCCTGTCCCAATTTGGTGTTACCGAGCGCCACTGCGCACCCATAGTTTGTCGCACTTTTAGACCTCTTGCCACCGTGCTCTCAATCTCCAATTAAGCTCCAAGAGTTTTAGGAGTGCGTCCACAAATTCATGCAATTCTCTCTTGCACAATTCGCGAATCGCGAATATAGAATGGCCATGATTCTCAAACCTCAAGACATACTGATTTTGATGAAGCTCGTTGCGCGGGGTGACCCCGAGTGGTCGTATTCTTCCCTGGGACTGGAACTCTCCATGAGTCCCTCGGAGGTGCACTCAGGGCTTAAGCGGGCACTGACGGCCCGTCTTTTCGATGAACAACGGCGAAAACCGGTCAAAAAAGCCTTGGAGGAATTTTTGATTCATGGAGTCAAGTATGCCTTTCCTCCTTCCAGGGGAGGACTCACGCGCGGCATGCCGACCGGCTTTGCGGGTCCTCCTCTGCGGGAACTCATCGTCGCCTCCGGTCAACTGCCCCCCGTATGGCCTGACCCTGAGGGTGAGTTGCAAGGATATGAATTCTCCCCGTTGTATAAATCTGCCCCGAAGGCTGCTGCCAAGGATTATAGGCTCTATGAACTACTCGTGCTGGTGGATGCTGTGCGGGACGGCCGGGCCAGGGAGAGCGCGATCGCCGTGAATGAGATCCGGGCGAGGCTGCACTATGATTAAGAGCAGCGCAACGTTGGAGATGGTCAAGACCGTTGCCCGGGGATTCGGAGACCTCAAAGACAGAGTGGTGTTTCTTGGCGGTGCGGCAACATCTCTTCTCATAACAGACCCCGCTCTGCCCCATATTCGGACAACCTTCGATGTCGACGTGATAGTCGAAGTGGTATCCCGAATGGAGTACTACCGGTTGGAGGACGCTTTGCGGGAGCGAGGATTCACACAAAGAATCGACAGTCAACACCCTGTGTGTCGCTGGTCTTTTCAGGAAGTGATCGTCGATGTCATGCCTACTGATGAAAAAATTCTAGGATTTTCCAACCGGTGGTACGTGCCAGCCATCCTGAATGCGGAGGTGGTCAGCGTCGATGAGGACCTGGAAATACGGTTAGTGACCGCACCATTCTTTCTGGCCACAAAGATTGAAGCATTTACCAGCCGTGGCGGCGGAGATTTCCTGATCAGCCATGATATTGAGGATATCATCTCTATCATCAATGGGCGCAAGGAGATCGTCGCAGAGGTGGCGGGATCAACTCCGGAATTGCGCGCCTTCTTATCTGAAACCTTTGCAGCATTTCTGGCCGATGAGGACTTCCTGGAATCCATTTCTGGCCATCTCTTGCCCGACTCGGCCAACCAGGCCCGGTATGGGATCGTTTTGGACCGTGTCAAGAAGATTGCCAACCATTCCCTCTGAATAATTCCCCGTTGCTTTAGCGCTTCATTTATCAATTAGTTTGCAAACCGGAGCAATGATGACGCTACTGCGTGGACCGGGTGAGCGCAGGCAGGAATCCTTGGCGACCCTGCCGAGTACCGCTGAATTCAATCTGGCGTGTTTTGAATTCACCGGGAGGCAGTGTGTCGCTTGAGAAAGTCCGAAGAGACTCGGCGCTGAAAAATTCAATGCGAGAGTCTCCGAAATGATCATGGAAAAGTCTAAAGAGGCGATGTAGTCACTCATTGCCTGATCGAGGTGGGCAGAACCAGTTGTTGTGATCCCGTTGACAACATAAAAACATAGCAGTGCCACTGAGTGAAAAGCACCTAAACTCTTTAATAACAGGCAATAAAAGTCAAGAGGAATACATCCTGAAGGGGGAGGCTACAAGACTTCGAGGAAAATGCGTTATCGTATGCCGAAGCCCCTCCCCGGCACAGAGATGATAAACGTTTGATTTAACCAGGAGGAGAGTATGACAAAGTGTGGCAAAAAGGAAAAATAGACTAAAAGCCTTGTGGGCTTATAGTTGCGAACAAAAGTGCCGAAGGCCGGACTCGAACCGGCACGAGTTTCCCCACCACCCCCTCAAGATGGCGTGTCTACCAAGTTCCACCACTTCGGCAATGTTTGGGCATTATAGAGAAGCTTCCTGATTTTTGCAACCCTCTTTTAAGCCACCCGTTTTTTGCCCCCAAAAAGGTGCGGTCAGGAGGGCAAAGGGCGTGGAGATGGATAAGGATTGGATCCGGTTTGCTTCCCAAAACCGCAATGTATCGGACTTCAGGCAGTTTTGCAACAGGTCGTTTGAATCGTTTTGGCTTGTTGATATTCTTTGTTTTTAGTTCTATATTTTAAAATAACTATCTTGAGATTAGCGAGACGGAATCGAGAGCTTAATGCCAAATTTAGACTATTATCAGATATTGAGCATATCGCCAGAGGCAACGCAGGAAGAGATAAAGAAAGCATACCGTAAGCTTGCCCTGGAGACGCACCCCGACAGAAATCCCGGCGACAGTGGGGCCGAGGAACGTTTCAAGAAGATCAACGAAGCCTATGTCGTGCTTTCGGATAGTGAGAAGCGGTCCCAGTACGACCAGTACCGTCGTGTGGGCCCTCAACCTGGAACCGGTCCTGGGAGGGGATTTGGATATTCTCAGGAAGATTTATTCAGGGAATTTTTTGCAAGCGGCCAGGCTCGCGATATTTTCCGGGAGATGGAAAGGGAGTTTTCACGGGCAGGGATAAGGTTTGACCCAGCGTTTATGAATAGTTTGTTTATGGGCGGAGGCTTTCTCTTAAGACCCGGAAGAGTTGTCATCCGATACGGCAAAGCGCCGGGGTGGCAGCAAAATAACCCCCGTACCGGCACCTCCTCCGAACAGGAATGCTTAAAGCCGGGAAAATTTCTTTTTCCCGGCCTTTCTCTTCTTGGGAAGATGGGGAAAGCAGCCGGGGGCTATTTACTCAAGAAAGTCTTGGGCGTTGCGCCGGCAGGGCCGCAGATACAGGGGGCAAACGGGAAAACATCGGCAAAGGCTGAGACCTATACTCTTAGCATAACGACCTTGCAGGCGCAGATGGGTTCCACGGTAAAAATCAGTTTACCCCAATACGGAGGCGGGAAGCAGTTTTCCGTGCGGATTCCCGCCGGAGTTAAAAACGGGACCAAACTGAGGCTAAAAGATATAGGGAACATGTTTCCAGACCAGCACCCTCAGGGGAGCGACCTGTACATCATTTTGAAGGTAGCGTGAACCAAGCATTTTTTGGGGTTCACTTTAAAAAATGGAGGTAGGGATGACGCATCTTAAAATCAAGGGAATGTCGTGTCAGCACTGTGTCAGGAATGTCAAAAAAACCCTGGAGGCTATAGACGGGATAACCAACGTAACGGTGGATCTTGACAAAGGGGAGGCGAGCTTCGAGCAAACCCATCCGGTAGATGGCGAGCTTATCAGGGAGAAGATCAAGAAAGCGGGCTATGAGCTTGGCTAAGCTAGCCGTTCGCGTGGAAGGGATGAGTTGCGCCGCCTGTGTAAGAAGGGTCGAAGAGGGACTTAAGTCGCTTCCCGGAGTCGCCTCGGCTTCGGTAAATTTTGCGACTTCCAAGGCTTTTGTCGAATTTAACGAACAGGCTTTGGACGGGGAAGCGCTTCGAAGCAGGATCGAAGAGCTTGGATACGGGGCGCAACCGGAAAGCGCAGCACCGGAAGGCCACAGGAAAACCGCTGTCGTCATAGGGGGCATGAGTTGCGCCGCCTGTGTAAGGCGCGTTGAGAATGTGCTCAAAGCCGTTGCCGGCGTAGAGGAGGCCTCGGTAAATCTGACCACATCCAGGGCGACAGTCGAATACACTCCAAAACTTGCGGACTGGACTGCGATCAAGACTGCCATCGAAGAGGCCGGGTACGAATATCTTGGCGTCTACCAGGAGGATGCGCAGGACCCCGCGGAAGCCTCACGCATAAAAGACCTTGCCGAAATGAAACGCAAGGTTGCGGCCGGAGCGTTTTTAAGCCTCCTTGTAATGGCCGGGGCCATGCAGCATCTTTTCCCCTTTTTAAATAATGTTCCTCGGCACCTCATGCTGTATGTGCTCCTGCTCCTTACGACCCCTGTAGTGTTTTGGGTGGGCGGCCGGTTTATGACCGGAGCGTTTAAAGCCGCACGCCAAAAAACAGCCGACATGAACACTCTGGTCGCCGTAGGAGCTCTTTCGGCCTATCTTTACTCGGCGCTGGCGACCTTTTTTCCCCGCTTTTTCGCCGCTCCCGGCTCTCAACCGCCGGTATATTTCGACGGGGCCGCCATGATCGTCACTCTCGTTCTTGTCGGGAGGCTTCTGGAGCTAAAGGCCAGGGGGCGGACCTCGGATGCGATAAAAAAATTGATCAAGCTCGCACCCCGCACGGCCAGGGTTATCCGGGAAGGTTCCGAGATGGACATCCCCGTAGAGGAGGTGCTTCGGGGGGATTCCGTGGTTATTCGTCCAGGCGAGCGGATACCTACCGACGGGATCGTGGTTTCCGGAGAATCATCGGTAAACGAATCCATGCTGACGGGCGAGAGCATGCCGGTAGCCAAAAAACTGGAAAGCGATGTTTTTGCCGGAACCATCAATCAGGGGGGAAGTTTTGTTTTCAGGGCGACAAGAGTTGGCTCGGAGACCGCCCTTGCGCACATAATTAAACTTGTAGAGGAGGCTCAGGGCTCTAAGGCTCCCATCCAGAGACTGGCCGACAAAGTCGCCTCCATTTTTGCCCCTGTCGTCATTGGGATCGCGGCAGTTACCTTTATTGTCTGGTATTTCGCCGTTCCCGGCCACGTCTTAAGCCGCGCGCTCCTCAATTTTGTCTCCGTGCTGATAATATCCTGTCCCTGCGCCATGGGATTGGCCACTCCGACCGCGGTCATGGTCGGAACGGGTCTTGGGGCTGAAAACGGCATACTCATAAAGGGCGGAGAAAGTCTTGAGCGAGCTCATCACCTGGATACGGTGGTCTTTGATAAGACCGGCACCCTGACCATGGGCGAGCCCGAAGTGACCGATGTCCTGGCGCTTGGGGGCTTTTCGCAAAACGATGTTCTTTCCATGGCAGCGCAGGTGGAGGCCCGGTCGCAACATCCCCTGGCAAAAGCAATTGTCAAGGCTGCCTTGAAGGCGCGAATGGATGTCAACGCCACGCAAAGCGAGGCGGCCGTCGATTTTGAATCCGTCTCCGGCCTTGGCTTTCGCGCGAGGGTCGGCCAGAGCCGGATTGTTATCGGAAGCAGAAAGTTTATCGAATCGGAGGCAATAGACACCGAGGCTTTTGAGCAAAGCGCCGGGTTAGTGGAAAAATCCGGGAAAACGTGCGTATTTGTGGCAAAGGACGGAGAGCCCACAGGGATTATCGCCCTGGCCGATTCCATAAGGCCCGGAGCCGCCCAGGCGGTGAAGTCGCTAAAGCAAATGGGCCTGGAGGTAATAATGCTTACGGGCGACAATTTTACGGCGGCCAATGCAATCGCTTCTCAGGCAGGAATCGAGAAGGTGCTCTCCGAGGTTTTGCCCGGAGATAAGGCTGGTGAGATCCGACGATTGCAGTCGCAGGGGCGCATCACCGCCATGGTGGGCGACGGCATAAATGACGCTCCGGCCCTTGCGGCGGCGGACATCGGAATTGCCATCGGGGCGGGCGCCGATATCGCGGTGGAGGCGAGCGATATAACGCTTATGAGAGAGGAGCTTTTGCTCGTTGCCTCGGCCGTAAAGCTTTCCTCGCTTACCATGCGGGTAATCAAGCAGAACCTTTTCTGGGCGTTTTTCTACAATTCGGTGGGCATACCGATAGCTGCCGGAGTGCTTTATCCCTTTTGGGGGATTTTACTTAACCCGATGTTTGCCGCTGCCGCAATGGCAATGAGTTCCGTTTCGGTCGTATCCAACGCGCTGCGGCTTAGGCGAATCTGGAGAAAGACTTCCCTGTCCAACGGGTGAGTCCTTGGGTTCATCACATACTAAGACCGTCATTAATTACCGAACATATACCGTGCCCACAAAACGTTGGTGGGCAACGCTTTCGCTTTTGCCCACCCTTGGAATGTTCGGTTATTTGTGCATTTCTTAGCAGCTTGCCCTTTTTATTGCATTTTGCCGGGCGACTTTTATATTATGTCCCTGCATAACCATCACAACAAAATATACAGGCAGCCCGACGCAAGCGGGCGTGTAACGCAAGAGACAAAACAAAAGGAGAAGAGATGGATCGCTATGTATGTTCGGTCTGCGGCTATGTCTACGACCCGGCTGTGGGAGACCCTGACAATGGAGTATCTGCCGGAACAAAGTTTGAAGACCTGCCAAGCGATTGGGTTTGCCCCGTTTGCGGCGCGGCCAAGGAAGATTTTGAAAAAGAGAATTGATCTCAATTTTACTTGAAACATCCCGGGAGCGTGGAGTAGAGGATTTATTCTCCGCGCTCTCCACGACATCCAGGAGAGCTCTCCCCTGCCGGCCCGCGCGTCTTTGCAATTGACCCTTGCGGCGCGGCGTGCTAACCTGCACAAGGCTCTATATTACAATACGGTATCCTGAAATGAAGCACGGCTTCTTGCGCACTTTCTTTAGCGGTTTGTCCCCCTATCCATTTTTTCATAGGTGTTAAAGCATGGATTCAAAGGTTTTCCGAGAATATGACATTCGTGGAATCGCTGGTTCTGAGATTACCGATTCAGATGTATCTGCTCTGGGCAGGGCATTTGCGACATATATGGCGCGAGAAGGCAAAAGGCGCATCGTTGTGGGAAGGGACTGCCGTCTTACTTCGGACCGGTACCGGGATTTGCTGGTGGAAGGATTGCTACGTTCGGGGATGGACGTTGTCGATATAGGGGTCTGTCCAACGCCGTTATTGTATTTCGCCATTCGTCATCTCGACCGCGAAGGCGGAATGATGATTACGGCAAGCCATAATCCGCCCGAGTACAACGGTTTTAAAGTTTGCAACGGTTTTGACACCATTGCGGGAGCTGAAATCCAGAAACTGGCTCAAATCATGAGATCGGCAGATTTTTGCAGCGGGGAGGGTAATCTCGAACAGGTAGATATTATTTCCCCCTATATCGAGTTTGTTACGTCACATATCAGGCTGGATCGTAAGCTAAGAGTCGGCGTTGATGCTGGAAACGGCACCGGCGGTCCGGTGGCGACCACTGTGCTTGAGAAGCTTGGTTGTGAAGTCCACCCGATTTACTGCGACATGGATGGCACTTTTCCCAATCATGAGCCTGACCCCACGGTGATGGAAAACCTCGATGATCTGCGCAAACTTGTCATCCGGGAAAAACTCGATATCGGCATTGCCTACGATGGCGACAGCGACAGGCTCGGGGTGCTCGATCATAGAGGTGAAGTCGTCTTTGGAGACAAACTCATGGTCATTTTCGCCAGAGAGATTTTGTCGAGGCGCCCCGGATCGGTTTTCATCTCCGAAGTCAAATGTTCAAAAACCCTCTACGACGATATCGAAGAGCGTGGCGGGAAGGCTATAATGTGGAAAACCGGACATTCCCTGATAAAGGGGAAAATGAAGGAAGTAAATGCCCAGTTGGCCGGGGAGATGAGCGGCCACATTTTTTTCAAGGATGGCTTTTTCGGATTCGACGATGGCATATATGCCTCGTGCAGGCTGCTCGATGTACTTTCAAAAACCGGGAAACGCATCCCCGAACTTCTAATCGGGGTCCCTTCCACCTTTTCGACTCCCGAGATAAGGATCGAGTGTCCCGATGAGATCAAGTTTGAAGTCGTGGAGAGAGCGAAGAGGGAATTTCAAGAAAAAAATCTTGAGGTGATCGACATAGACGGGGCGAGAGTAAATTTTTCGGATGGCTGGGGCCTTGTGCGGGCCTCAAACACTCAACCCGTTCTCGTCTTGCGCTTTGAAGCCCAGACCACCGAGCGGTTAAAGGAAATCGGCGATCTGATCGAATCGACAATCGAGCGAATAAAAGGGCAATACTCGAAGTAGCTGGGAGAAAGGCCAACTGCCCGCTACAATCCTCAAGAAGAGATTATTGACGGTGCCAACATTATGCCCAGTCTACAATCTTTTCGTGCCATCGCAAATGTTTCCGATGGAATTTAGAGCGCCCCGCTCAGTGCGTTCTTTTGATATGCAGCCTGCTCCAATCTATGAGTTCGGCATAGGTTGTCCCTTTGGGAAAAAATTCCACCACTCCCATTTCCTTTATCCGTTGGATATCTTCAGGCTCAAGAAAACCTCCCGCCGTGACTTTGATTTCCGAGAGTTTTTCTTTTGCGAGCAACTCGAAAATTTTGGCGAAATCTTGAATGTCCGCTCCCGGAAGGATGGTGATGCCAATGTGATCGGCTGATTCCTGAAGCGCTGCATTTACAATTGCCCGGGGGTCCTCTATGGAGGTATAGATGACCTCAAAACCGGCTTCACTGAATGCTCCACCCAACTTAGACATGGCCGGCTCATACCCCTCGCCCAATTTGGCCATCAAAATCCTAATCTTTCCCTGGTTCATTATCCTTTTCTCCCTTCCGCAACAACGGATTTGATCGTAAACCCCAGATTTAGATTACCATTGCCGCACAGTTTCTTCCACTGCATCCTGAAGGCTGATTATGCGCGAAAAAGGAAAAATTTATGATAAAATTTATTCAAACGACAGTGGACAGTGAGGATGCCCGATGAGCCTCTACCGAGGCAGATTTACTAAGACCGTCGTTAATTACCGAACATATACCATGCCCACAAATCGTTGGTGGGCAACGCTTTCGCCTTTCCCAACCCTACTTGGAATCTCCGGTTATTTGCGCATTTCTTAGTAAATGCGGAAAAAGAAAGAGAAGGCTCAAGACCAATGATTTACGACAGATTTGAAAATCTCAAAAAGTATTTCCATTTCGACAGTCCTTTGGAGCGCGCGGTTTCCTTTGCAGCGCAATTCGATCTCTCCAAACCAGAGGGCAGATACGCTATTGATGCCGACAATATATATGCACTGGTATCTTCGTATGAAACATCTTCAGATTCGCGGGGCATTTTTGAGATAC
Source organism: Syntrophobacteraceae bacterium (assembly GCA_049976905.1). GTDB lineage: Bacteria > Desulfobacterota > Syntrophobacteria > Syntrophobacterales > Syntrophobacteraceae > SbD1. Next base: position 23,149 of record JBMFHI010000038.1, read on the forward strand.
ATCGCAATCATGTCGATATTCACGTTGTTCTTGAGGGGGAAGAAAAAATCGAGATTTCGCTCTCATCTGATTTGAAACAGATTGGAGATTACGAGGAAGCTACGGATAGAGCAATCCTTACTGCCCCAAAAGACCGTGCGGCCCTGGCACTGAGGCCGGGCTGCTTTGCGGTGATCTACCCCAATGAAGCGCATCGTCCGGGTTGTGATTTGAATGGAAAGGTTGCTGTACGCAAAATGGTGGTCAAAGTTAAGACGCTTTAACCCAGTGCAGACTATTTCGCACCCTGCGGGCATCCGGCAATTGAGAGCAACGCGCCCGCGGCCCCCCATAATCGGCTTCTCCCTTGCCTTCTTCGGGCAAACTCCGGATCGTTTCCCAAGGCCTAATTGCGAAAAGAAGCGTTGGTATGCTATAAATAGAGGTGATCTATCTCCGGAAAAAACAGTTGAGCTATCAGGCTCTATAAGGTGATATTCCACTCAGGGAATTGTCAACCACGCACGGCGACTTGCCCCAGCGGGCGGGGGCTGTGATAAACCGGGCCCCCAGGGCCAAGGACACTTAACAGGGTGATAACGCAAACAAAGGAAAAACTGCGTAAAAAGCTGCTGCAAATTTACGAGAGCTTACCACCGGCACAACAAACCGTGCTGCAGATTTGTTCGATAATATGTGAGCCCGTGGCGGATTCGGTTCTGTACAAGATATTTTGCAAGGCCGATTTGCGTCTTCCGGGCGAAAAGATTGGCTCGCAAAAAGCTCTGGAATTGCATCTAAAAAGACTAAGGGGATATAAACTTCTCAATGAACGTAACCAAGTCCCCTGGGAAATCGTCGAAAACCTCACCCGGCGGGCAGTAACCACCGGATTGATTTTCAATGCAGGCGGTCTCTTGGAAGGGATCGAAGCGGAGCAGTCCTGGACGAGCAAACTGCCCAGCAGCAAACATTGTATTTCCTGCGCCAAGCCTATTCAAGGCGAAGCGTTCAAGGCCGTTCCGGGACCTCTTTGCGCTCCGTGTGCCGAAGCGGAACTCAAGATAGTTACCGAGGACGTAAACCTTGGGAATTGGTCCGCCAAGCAAGTCATGCACGCAGTCTCAGCCGAGGGCGACCTGAAGAGCAGGTTGAAGGTACTCTGGAAGATCGATGAAGCTCTACAGAAATTTCACCCAAGCAACAAAGACTTAGGCATTTTCCAGAACTTTCTCGTACAAAATCTCGGCTACTTTCCCTCTCATCCTCTGGCTTATGTGGTCAGACAAGCCGCTCTTTCGGCATGCACACGAATCGGGCGCCCGATCATGGCGTTGCTGCTAAAGATAATTCGAAAGGAGCCTTGGCAATTTTATGCCAACGTCCTTACGGCCCTGGGGTCCATCGCCCTGGAAAACTCCGAGGTCAAAAACCTGTTGATCGAGGCATCAGGAGATCCCAATCCGGAGATACGCCGTCGCGTAATGACCATTTTGGGTGAAGGAAACGCTTCATGGGCCCTGGCAACCGTTATGAAGCTGAGCAATGACGGGGACAAGATCGTGAGCGAAAGGGCGAGGAGCGCCCTTGCCGGATGGGAAAAGAGAAAAATGAGGGGTTTTCCATCCCGCGCGATAACTCCGGCGACACCCCGCCCACCTCTTGGAACTTCGATCCGATTCGGTCCTCTAGTCAGAGCGGTTCAAAAGGAGTTGCCCCCAGTCTATCCTCAGTTTCACTCCTACAACACCCCCTTGTGTTCCCGGCTACTGCGGGACGTGCGCATCGGAATGTATTCGCGGGACCGGTACTTTTACCGCAAGCGGCTAAATGAGTTTATCGCAGTATGCGGCCAGAATCCTGATTATTTCAATTATTTCATCGGAATATTCAACGATCCCTTTGATCCCGAATGGTTTGCCACCCTTGCCGTCGAAGACCGGATGTATGCGCTGTCCTTAATTTTCAACCGAACAATACTTGAGCTGACCCCGGATGCCGAAGCTTTATCCTATGCCATGGGTATAAGCCTTTTTAGTCAGGGACCCCGATCCGATACGGACCAGATGTTCTTCTACCTGGCATCGCGACTCATTCTGGGGGGCAGGCCCAATGAGGCGCGCAAGATCTTAGCGCAAATCGAAGAACCCGATTACAAGCTGGGTCTAATGGGATGGCTCCTGTTTATCGAGGGCAGAAACAGCGAGGCCGTAGAATCTTTCGAAAGCGATATCAAACACTTACGTCGAAGAGTCGGCAAAAGGAATGTAATCTTTCGCGGCATATCCGGTTTTTTCTACATACTCGCCCTTATAAGGTCCCAAAATGAGGAACTACTGAAAAAAGGCGATCAGCTGGTAAGCTCGATCCTGTCTGCAAAGGGCCAACAGAATACCGGATTATCCATATACCGGTCGCTAAAAGGGATCATCTGCGCTCAGCAAACCGAGTTCGATGATGCGCACAGTCTCATAGCTGCTGAATCCGAGGGAGCCGGCATCCTTCCCACTCTTTTTAACGCCATTGCCTCCTATTGGGTAGACGGCACACTTTCCGCAGAGATGACGGCGCGCATCCACAGGATATTCCATACAGCAAAAGAAGTTAAAATGGACTGGGTAGCAATGGAGAGCGCCGCGCTACTCACCGGCTCCGGCGGGCAGGACCCCGTTTACACCGAATTTCTCGCCGAAATGGTCAGCCAGGACGCAATGAAGTCGCTGGTTTCCTCGATTGTCGTCGAAGAGCCCTGGCAGAAGGGATTGCGAGCACTCATCCAGATTGGGCTAGAACCCGAGGGGTCCTCAGGCGGCGGGCCGGAAGCTGGAATGAGGCTGATATGGCTTTTTGACTACGACAGGCAAACGGTATCCCTACAGCCCCTCGAGCAGAAGCTTACGGCCAAAGGGACATGGAGCAAAGGCCGCCCAGTGTCGATGAGCCGTCTTTTTAGCGGCAATAAGCTCGACTACATCGGCCGGCAGGACCATGCCCTCTGTTCCGCGCTCAGGCAGGATCGCTACTATTATCACGAATATCGTTTCGATATGGATAAGCTTTTGCCCGCCCTGGTGGGCCACCCCCTCGTTTTCCTGGAAGAATCTCCTTCCACCCAGGTTGAATTCGTAAAGGGTGAACCCGAAATTCGGGTAGTCAAATCCGGACCGAAGCTCAAGATCAAGTTTGAGGCAGAACTGGATGAGAGTCGTTTCGTACTCATGCAGGAGACGCCCACACGCTTTAAGGTGATCGAACTCACCGAAAAACACAGGCGTATCGCGCGGGTCCTGGGCAACAAAGGCCTTACTGTTCCGGCCTCAGCCGCACAGGATGTTCTTGGGGCCATCTCGATGCTTTCCTCTCACGTGCTGGTTCATTCCGATATAGGGGGCAAATCCAAAGACGTGGTGGACGTCCCATCCGATCCCACGCCCCACGTGCAACTTATTCCCTCGGGTCCTGGTATTCGCGTGGAAGTTTTCGTCAAGCCCTTCAGGGAAGAAGGAGGCCCCTACCTCAGGCCCGGCGTGGGGGCAAGCAACGTCATAGCCGAAGTGGGCGGCAAGAAGATGCAGACCCAAAGAGACCTCAAGAGCGAAAGGACAATGGCCGATGCCGTGGAAGCAGCTTCTTGCGCTCTCGCCGGTTTTTCGGATTCGAGCCGGCAGTGGCTGCTGGAAGACCCCGAGGATTGTCTGCAGATGCTGCTCGACCTCAAAGCCATGCAGGAAAAAGGCCAGGTTATCGTTGAATGGCCCGAGGGAGAAAGACTGAAGGTCACCTCCGAGGTCGGTTTCGATCAGTTCCACATGAAGATACGCGGAAAGACCGATTGGTTTGAAGTAAGCGGAGGGCTTAGAGTCGACGATGACCTTGTGCTCGATATGAAACGTCTTTTCGAGCTTATCAATACAACGAACAAGCGTTTCATTCCCTTGGAAGACGGCCGTTTCCTGGCGCTCACAAAGGAATTCCGCAAAAGGCTCGAAGAGCTGGACACCTATGCTGAAAAGAAGGGAAAGGAGCTCCGGCTCCATTCCCTGGCAGCCATGACCGTATCGGATCTTATAGAGTCGATCCCAAACGTTGAGTTGGATGAAGCCTGGAAATCGAAGATCGACCGTCTCAGGGCCGGTCAGCAGATAACGCCGCGAGTGCCCTCCACTCTTCGGGCAGAGCTGCGCGATTACCAGGTGGAAGGCTACATGTGGCTGTCTCGTCTGGCGCAAATGGGGATAGGCGCATGCCTTGCCGATGACATGGGGCTTGGGAAAACCATTCAGGCCATTGCCGTCGCCCTGGAGCGCGCCGCTCTTGGACCAAGCCTGGTTGTTGCTCCGACTTCTGTTTGCTGGAACTGGATGAGCGAAGTGAACCGATTCGCCCCCACCCTCAACGCTGTCCAGTTTAACGGCAACAACAGGCAAGAACTGGCAAAGAGTCTCAAACCTCACGATGTGCTCGTTACCAGCTATGGACTATTGATCCAGGAAACCGAGCTTTTGTCCTCCATCGAGTGGAACACCATCGTTTTAGATGAAGCGCAAGCAATCAAGAACGTCTTGACCAAGAGATCCCGCGCGGCGATGGAGCTCAACGGCAGCTTCAGAATCGCCACCACGGGCACGCCAATCGAGAACCATCTCAGTGAACTGTGGACCCTGTTTAATTTCATCAATCCCGGTCTTCTGGGTTCGATGCAAAGGTTCAATGCCAGGTTTGCCGTCCCGATAGAAAAATACAACAACAGGGATGCGAGCAAGCGCCTAAAGAAGCTGATTCAGCCTTTTATGTTGCGGCGCCTCAAATCCCAGGTTCTCGAAGAACTACCTCCGCGAACGGAAGTGGTCCTGCAGGTGGAGATGAGCTCCGAAGAATCCGCATTTTATGAGGCCTTGAGGCGACAGGCCCTGGAAAAGATCGAAACCGAGAGCGCTCCCGTTGCCCAGCAGCATTTTAAGATCCTGGCCGAGATCACAAAGTTAAGGCAAGCCGCCTGCAATCCGCGACTGGTCATCGCCGATACCGCGCTGCCCAGTTCAAAACTTGAAGTTTTCGGAGATATTGTCTCCGAGCTGCTGGAAAATCGGCATAAAGCGCTCGTTTTCAGCCAGTTCGTCGGACATCTCAATCTTATTCGTGAATACCTGGATAATCGAAAAATCAGCTACCGTTATATCGATGGGAGCACACCGCCTAAGGAGCGCAAAGAGGAAGTCGACGGTTTTCAAGCAGGAGATGGAGAGCTTTTCCTCATTAGCCTCAAAGCCGGTGGACTGGGACTAAATCTTACCGCCGCCGACTACGTCATCCACATGGATCCCTGGTGGAACCCGGCGGTTGAGGACCAGGCCTCCGACCGCGCCCATCGCATCGGCCAGCAGCGCCCCGTGACTATCTACCGGCTGGTGACCAAGGGCACGATCGAGGAAAAGATCGTAAAGCTTCACCAGGAAAAAAGGGACCTTGCCGGAAGTCTGCTGGACGGCGGCGATATCAGCGGAAAAATTAGCGCGGAGGAACTGCTCAGGCTAATCAAACAGAAATAATTGGGAGGAGCAGACCCCGGTTATGGATCGAGTCCGTAACCTCTTTAGGATTTTGGATGAGACCGCCCGGGTTTTCCCGGCGGCGTCCAAACCCTATTTTAAGTAATGATTCCGGCAGAATATAACTCAGGGCTGTTATTCCTCAATCCTTCATGGTATTCCATTCGGCCTTAAAGAGGCTTCGACAACCGGGTAGCTGCGCGGTCGTCCCCTTCGGTTTAAATCCCTGCACAGGTTTGCCTATAAAGTGAAACATCTCAGTGTAGCCGATTCAATCGCCAAGACGTGGTCCCTGGATTTTTCTCTCCAACTGGACCGGGAAGACGCCGCTTTTCTTGCGGGCATCCATACGTGGCTGGCCATAAATCCAGATCCCACAATGGATGAGGACCAACTGCGCAACATCTACCGCATCGTGGCTGAAGTGGCCCACAGCGATCCTTCCTCGGTAGCCCTGCGGGCTACGAGCGCCATTGCAAGGCTTCGCGAGCAGCGCCTCATGGTTAGAACCGACACGGCGGGGGTAATAAGGGGCGGTGAATATTCCCTCTCGCTCATGGGCAACGCCATCGCCGAATGGTTTGGAGAGCAGGAGGGCCTTACCCGTAAAAGCCTTGAAATCATAATGACCCAGATCCGGGCGGGCCTTGGCCAGATCCACGTAGCAGCCGAAGCCGGAGGCGACGACGACCACTGGGAGTCCCAGGTGAGCGGGCCGCTCAAGCTTACCGTGGCCCAGTTGATCGAGGGCATCGAACGACGCCAGCAGGGCATGGATGTCCAGCAGGAACAAATCCGGGAGCGCATCGAGGCCACGCTTGAAGAAGATTGGTTTGAAGCGGTGGTCTCCTGTGAAAACCTACTGGTGACTACCAGCGAGGCGCTCCAGGAACTCCACAAGGTCCTCATGCATGAAATCGAGGGGATGTCCTCGCTTCTTAGCGAAATAGAGGACCTGTGCGAGAAGGCTTGCAGACCCGAAGCGGTTGAGGCGATCGAACATGTGCGCAGACAGATCGAAAGGATCGGCGCGTGGGGTGAAAATCGTTTCGCCACATGGTCGGAATACTATCAGAACGTCCACGAGTTCATACGGTCGGTGATAAGCGTCGATCCGGAGCGGGCGGTTCGCACAAGGCTCCGGGACGCCATAAAAGGTTACGGACGGCCCGTCTTCTGGTTTTTAAACGTCGCCGACCAAGGGCCATACATACACTTGAGAACCGATTCGGATATCCGCCCGGCGCAAACGGTCGAGCGGGAACTAAAGCCGGCGGAAGAAGAAGTCGTGGACGCCGGCATTATGAGTCTGCCCCTGGACCGGATTGTCGAGGAGATCTCGGGCAAGCTCCAAAGCAGCGGGCAGGTCGAACTTCTGGATATCCTGGGCGAACTTCTTCCCCGCCACACCTTCGATGAAATCTACATTCTTGCCGGAGAACTTGCCGAATGGCTCATTCGCCAGGGCGTTCCCCTTCCGATCCATGATCAGTCCTGGTATCGACTGGGCAAGGGCATCGAGATACAGAAATTAACCGTGCGTCAGAGGAAATCGTAAATGCACAGCGAAAGCGACAGGACCTACAACTCCCTGGACCAGGTGATCCTCGATCCTCTGTTCCCAGGCATAGACCACCGGCTGCGAACGGGGGGTCATATAGACATGGACGATATCCGCTCGTATGAATTCCTTCTGCAGGCCGAACCTTTTTTGCAGGTGTTCTACGAAGGTTACGACTGCCGGCTGGTAAATGGCCAGGAGGGCTATTTCTACCTTCTCTCGGAAGGAGATCTTCTGGGCCACAGACGCCTTAGCGGCGCGGAGATGCTGGTTGGCCAGGTCGTGGCACTGCTTCGCATGGACCCGGCCTACTTAAAAAAGGCAGGCCAGATCCCGATCGAGCAAATTCTCTCCCATCTCGAAATGCTTCTTGGCAGGCAAAGGCTTGCCGAAGTGCTTGCGCCGAGGACCCGCGGACGGGATGCAGAAATGGACAATCGAAAGATAAGAGAGGCCGTGGATAAGGCCATAAACGGACTGGCCCGCCTGGGATTTCTCGCCATCGACCGCGCGAGCGAATCGGTCATTGCGGCCCGCTCCATTGCGCGCTTTACCGAACCGGTTCGGGATGCGCGAGAGATGTCCCTGGCCCTCGAAGAACTGATCAAGCTCGGAGAAGTGGAACTCGATGATGAAGAGCAACAGAACGAGAATTGAGAGTTTGGTGCTTATAAACTGGAACGGCTTTTTCTTCCAGCGTTTCCAGATGGACGCGGGCGTTACGGCCCTGGAAGGCGAAAACGGGGCAGGAAAGACTACCGTTATGATAGCGGCCTTCGTAGCGCTTCTTCCCGACCAGAGGCTGCTCCAGTTTCGAAACGTCTCCGATGCGGGGGGCATCGAAGGCGACCGAGGTCTTTTCGGCCGGCTTGGCCAAAGAGGGACCGCCTATACGATCCTTGAACTTGGGGCTCAGGAGGGAAAACGGGTGCTCGCGGGCGTAATGCTCAGGAAAAAAGCGACTCCCAGCCTCGAGCTCACCCCCTTTATAGTCGAGGGGCTACCCGCCGATCTATCCCTGCAGCAGCTCCTGCTCATCCGGGAGGCGGATACCGAACGGGTACCCGAACTCTCGGAGCTTTCCCGCAGACTGGCACAAACCGGGGCCTCCTTTAGCGTCTGCGAATCGGTTGGCCAGTACACCTCGAGTCTTTTCGACCTGGGGATTACCCCCATGCGCATGGAAGCTTACGTGGAGCGCGAAAAGTTTAACCGCATGCTCCAGACAAGCATGTACGGCGGCTTATCGGGTTCGATCCAAAAGGGGCTAAGAAACTATCTTCTGGCCGAAGACCAGTCACTTCGAAACCATGTGGCCCGAATGCGCGATAACCTCGACGCCTGCAGGCTTACGCGCCGCGAAATCTCTTCGGCCGAAAGCAAGTACCAGGTAATCGAGGGGATTTTTAAATCGGGCTACGGCATGCTGGAATCGGCCTTTCACGGCGCAAGGCTTCGGCTGCTTAATCTGAGACAGATTGCCGATGCGGCCAGGAG